>CAVHZH010000144.1:0-2006 GCA_963640395.1 Oscillospiraceae bacterium | reverse complement strand
TTCGGATTCCCGTGGTGCTTTTGCCCCACTTCATCCTCATTGAAGGGCGTGTCAAAACTCATTTTCCACGACATGCAAGCATGTCGTGGAAAATGAGTTTTGACACTGTAACCAAGGTTCTGATATAATCATTATATGTCGTACCCTAGGGTACGAGTCAAGATAACTACGATTTTATATGGAAAATAAATATGAAGAAATACGATGATAATTTGTTTAAAATGGGCGAGATCACCAAGATACTCGGCGTGACCAGAAAGACCGTCCTCGTCTATGAAAATATGGGACTGCTGACACCCGCCATCAAAGATGAAGAGACCGGTTACAGGTATTACACGGCGGACAATATGACGCAGATCCGTTCGATCCGCTCCCTGCAGGCGCTTGGTCTGTCTCTTACGGAAATAGCGGAATACTACTATGATACCGGCAATCTGGATCACCATCTGGCGCGTCTGATGGATCTGCGCGCTGCGCTGGACCGCAATATCCAGATGCTTCAGGTCCGTTCCGCAAAACAGGGGGATCTGCGTATACACCGCGCACAGCTTCCACAGCAGGTATGCTTCTGCCGCAGATATCCGTGCAAGGATACTGCAGATGCCGCAAACAAGCTGCGCGACACCTATATTGCAGCCGCACGAACCGGCATGATGTCTATGGTCGCCCGGATGTTTACGATCCGTATGGGAGACGAGCTGGATGATCTCGACCTCATGTGCTGCATTCCTGTCAGCGAAGAATTTGACGGCGCAGAGCGCGTAGAATTTATCGAAACGCCTGCCCTGTGTATCTACTACCGGGGTTCATATGAAAAAATCGAAACCGCAATCTCTGCTTTAAATGAATATGTCCGGCTGAACCATGTGGAAACAACCGGACATTATCGCTCCATCTATATAGAAGGACCGCCAAGCCGCGGTGGGAATAGCGATGATTATATTACGCAGATCGCCGTGCCAATTAAAACTGATCTATTTTAAGCACGACCCCTGCATCTGCTTCATCAGATTCTGTTACATATAGAATAATACATGAATCAGCACTGCCATCAGACATCCGGTCGCACAGCCCATCAATACCTGCATCGGCGTGTGTCCGACAAATTCTTTCAGGCGCTGCTCCGGCAGACTGGGGTTGTCCTTTGAAAACAGACGCACCATTTCATTGAGCAGCTTTGCCTGCTTTCCGGTTTCCAGACGCACGCCCATCGCGTCACGCATCGTGATCAGTGCCACGATCACGCAGACCGCAAACGGAAAAGACTCCACACCGTACACGATCCCCGCCGATACTGCCATGCAGCTCACCGTAGACGAATGTGCGGAGGGCATGCCGCCATCCCCCCAGAAACGGCTGATATCCAGCTTGTGATTGATAATTGCATAGAGCAATGTCTTGCAAAACTGAGCTGCAAACCACCCGGCAACTCCACCCATCAGAACCTGATTGCTGAGCAGCTTTGAAAAAAATAATCCTATAGTCATTGACCCGTCCTTTTTGTTTTCCTTCCTCTGTTACCGAATTTTATTCTAGCACAGAGCCTGCTCTGATACAAGGCATGGAATATTAGAATTGTTTAAGGTTTATTTTAGATTTCTTTTATGTTTCGGACACAGTTTTGTCACATTTGCTAGATATACTATGATCATCAACAGAGATGTTGATAGCAACAATTCCCTATATAGATGTAACATTTTCATAACTAAACTCCTCGAAAAAACGATCGCGAAAGCGGTCGTTTTTTCATATGTTTTTCCTGATTCCCACAATGTATGCTACACTATAGCGAAACAATGATAACCATTCAACCCGCAGTTTTTCGGCTGGCTGTCCGGTCTCGGCAGCCGTGTGCGGCTGACCGCCCCTGCCGCGGTCTGTGCACAATATCGTCAATATTTGCAGGATATTTTATCTCTATACGAATAACAGTTTCTCTGTCCGGCGCAAGAAAGAATCCTGCTTTGCAGGATTCTCCGCCTGCGGCGGGTCGCTTATGCGACATA
>CAVHZH010000143.1:0-2408 GCA_963640395.1 Oscillospiraceae bacterium | reverse complement strand
AACTATGATTATATGCTCGTAGACGGTGAGAAATATCTTCCGGTCAACACAGAGGGCAACTCCGTGTTTGAAATACCGGTTGCAGCATTGGATGAGCCGATCACAGTCGTTGGTGATACGGTGGCAATGAGCAAGCCGCATGAGATCGAATACACATTGACGTTTCTCTCAGATACGGCAAAGACAGTAGAGGAATAACGATGAAAAACAGAAGAAAGATACAGGTGATCGGATCTCTGATACTGGTATTGGCAGGACTGCTGGGGCTTTTTGGCTGCGGCAGTCCTTCTTCTGCATCTGGCCGGAATCAGGCGGCTGCAGAGGAAGAGCAGGAAACACAGACAGCGGAATCGCTTGTATATAAGGAAAGCATGAAAACAGAATATGCCGCGCAGTTTGCCGTGGATTACTATGAGGGCGGCTATGTGATGCTCACGACAAAGACAGACGGTGCGCAGTATCTGGTCGTCCCGGAGGGCGCGCAGACACCGGAGGGCTTGGATGCTTCAGTCACGGTGCTAAAACGGCCGCTCGACCATCTGTATCTGGTTGCTTCGGCAGCGATGGATCTGTTCCGCGAGCTGGATGCGATCGACTGCATCCGTTTTTCCGGACAGCAGGAGGATGGCTGGTATATTGATGAAGCCCGCGAAGCGATGCAAAACGGCAGTATGATCTATGCCGGAAAATACAGTATGCCGGACTATGAGCTGATCGTATCCGAGGGCTGTGATCTGGCGATCGAGAATACGATGATCACACATTCGCCGGAGGTACTGGAAAAGCTGGCGGAGTTTGGGATTCCGTCTTTGATCGATTATTCGAGCTATGAGACACATCCGCTCGGCCGCGTGGAGTGGATCCGGTTTTACGGGGCGCTGCTTGGCAAGGAGGCAGAGGCGGATGCGGCATTTGAGAAACAGACGCAGATTTTGGAGCGCGTCACACAGGATGATACTCCGACCGGGCAGACGGTGGCATTTTTCTATCTGACCTCCAACGGAACAGTGAATGTGCGAAAGAGTGCAGACTATGTACCGCGGATGATCGAGCTGGCAGGCGGAACGTATGTATTTAGCGACCTTGGCTCGGACACTGACCACAAATCCTCCGTGAATATGACGATGGAAGAATTCTATGCGACGGCAAAGGATGCGGACTGCCTGATCTATAACAGTACGATTGACGGTGAGCTGGATACGGTAGAGGATCTGGTGGCGAAAAGCTCGATGCTGCGCGATTTCAAAGCGGTGAAAAGCGGCAATGTCTGGTGTACGACGAATGACATGTATCAGCATACAATGTCAACCGGCGTGTTTATCGAGGATCTGCACGCGATTTTTACAGGCGATGAGGCGCATGAGCTGACATACATCTATTCATTAAAATAGAAAGGGGACGCATATGGAGGAACATCCTAAAAAACCGCAGGGTCACAGCCGCGCCTGTCCGCGCCAGATCGCTGCATTTGCCGTGCTTGGAATCGGTGCGGTTGCATTCTTTCTATTGAATATCGGAATCGGCAGTGTATCGATCTCGCTGCGGGAGCTGCTCGCGTGCGTGAGCGGAAAACCGGTCAGTGATACCGTATATGGTATCGTGTGGAACATCCGCCTTCCGCGTGCGGCTGCGGTGCTGATCCTCGGCGGTGCGCTGGCACTGGCGGGGTATCTATTGCAGACGTTTTTCCACAATCCGATCGCGGGTCCGTTTGTGCTCGGTATCTCCTCCGGAGCCAAGCTGACCGTGTCACTCGTCATGGTATTTCTGCTCGGAAACACTGCCGGGATCAGCTCGGCGGTGCTGATCGTGACAGCCTTTGCCGGGGCAATGCTCGTGACAGGCTTTGTGCTGCTGGCGGCAAGGCGCGTACACCGGATGTCGATGCTGGTCGTCTGCGGCGTCATGATCGGCTATATCTGTTCGGCGATCACGGATTTCGTCGTCACATTTGCGGACGATGCGGACATTGTGAATCTGCACAACTGGTCGCGGGGCAGCTTTTCCGGTATGGCATGGGACAATCTTCCGGTGATGGGAGTCGTGGTGGCAGCCGTTTTTGTGCTCGTGTTTTTACTCGCAAAGCCGATGGGGGCATATCTGCTCGGCGAGAGCTATGCGCAGAGCCTCGGTGTGAATATCCGGGCGCTCCGCATCGGGCTGATTTTATTGTCAAGTGTCTTATCGGCGTGCGTCGTCGCGTATGCGGGTCCGATCTCATTTGTCGGGATCGCCGTGCCGCAGCTGATCAAATATCTATTCCGCAGCAACCGTCCGATCCTTATGATCCCGGCATGCTTTTTAGGCGGAAGCGTGTTCTGCCTGCTGTGTGACCTGATCGCGCGGACAATGTTTGCACCGACAGAGCTGAGCATCAGCACCGTGACGGCGGTTTTCGGTGCACCGGT
>CAVHZH010000142.1:0-2611 GCA_963640395.1 Oscillospiraceae bacterium | reverse complement strand
ACTGCTTCGCAGCGCAAATCCGGCGTGGGAAACGCTTTAATCAGCGTTTCCCTAACTCTCATAGCTGTGTCCTATGACTGCCATCCGGTCACGGTTGCTCCGTTCCGGTAGCATTATTTTCCCTGCTTTTTCACAAAATCCTCATACAGCGGCGACATGGAGCGAAGCTGCTCAATGATCTTTTTCAGCTCGTCCACCGTGTAATCAATGTCCTCCATCGTCGTCTCCTGTGAGAGTGTCAGACGCAGGGAACCGTGTGCGATCTCGTGCGGCAGTCCGATAGCAAGCAATACATGTGACGGATCCAGCGAACCGGATGTACATGCGCTGCCGCTCGAAGCGCAGATGCCCTTCTGATCCAGCTTGATCAGCATAGACTCGCCCTCGATAAAACGGAAGCAGAAGTTGGCATTGTTCGGCAGACGATCCGTGCGATCCCCATTCAGACGGCTGTAGGGAATCTCCGCCAGTACACGCTCGATCAGATGATCCCTGAGCTTGCACTCGTAAGTCATGCGCTCCTCCATTTTCTCGTCTGCGAGCTGTGCTGCCTTTGCCATTCCGATGATCCCGGGTACATTATGTGTACCGGCACGCCGTCTGCGCTCCTGTGCGCCGCCGTGGATAAAGGAACCGATCTTGATGCCCTTTCGGATATACATGATACCGATGCCCTTCGGTCCGTTGATCTTGTGTCCGCTGGCTGAGAGCATATCGATATGCAGCTCATCCACATTGAGCGGAATGTGTGCAAATGCCTGTACCGCATCTGTATGGAAAAATACTTTGTGCTTTTTCGCGATCTCCCCGATCTCCTTCAACGGCTGGATCGTTCCGATCTCATTATTCGCAGCCATGACAGAAATCAGGATCGTATCCGGACGGATCGCTGCCTCCAGCTCGTCCAGCCGGATCTTGCCGTTTTCATCGACATTCACATAAGTAACCTCGAATCCATGCTTTTCCAGCCACTCGCATGTATGCAGAATCGCATGATGCTCGATCTTGGATGTGATGATGTGCTTACCCTTGTTCGCATAAGCCTCTGCGGTCGCCTTCAGCGCCCAGTTATCAGACTCGCTGCCGCCGCCGGTAAAATAGATCTCCTCCGGCTTGGCTCCGAGAACGCCTGCGATCGTCGCGCGCGCCTGCTCCATGTCGTCTTTGATCTTTCCCGCAAATGAATATACACTTGAAGGATTGCCATAGTATTCGGTAAAATAAGGCGTCATCGCCTCCATGACTTCCGGCACAACCTTCGTTGTCGCCGCATTATCTAAATAAATACATTTCATGTCAGTGCCTCTTTCTAGTATGTCCTGCATACAAATACTTAATTCGTAACTGTTCAGATCCCCATTCGCAAAACCGCTGCTGCGCAGCTTTCCTTTTGCTCATGTCTGGCTCTCGCCAAAGAAATTTTCAAAAATACATTTAAAAATGCAAGCATTTTACATGTATTTATTGAAAATTGCCTTGACTCTGAACAGTTACAATTTATGCAATCATTATACCGCTTTTCCAATCGTTGTCAAGCGCATACCCTAGTGCCTTGCTATGATATCGGGACTATGGTATACTATGTTTGGTAAATAATACAAAATACAAAAGGAGCGTGAACATTATGTCTGAAACAATGAAAGATTATGAGGCAGAGATCAATGCCTCTTTTCGCAAAATCGGCGTCGGCGACATCGTGACCGGAACCGTCATCGCAGTTTCTGAGGACGAGATCACTCTCGATCTGCGCTACTATACATCCGGCATCATCAAAGCCGAAGATTATTCCGACGATCCCGACTGCATGTTAAAGGATGCCGTACAGGTCGGTGATACGATCGAGGCGACCGTCATCCGCACAGACGACGGCAGCGGCAACATCCTCTTATCGAAAAAAGAAGCCAACCACGTACTCGCATGGGATGTGTTAAAGGGCTATCTGGAGGATGAGAGCGTCCATACCGTGCGCGTCAAAGGGATCGTCCCCAGCGGCGTTGTCGCATATCTCGAGGGCATCCGCGGATTCATCCCCGCGAGCCAGCTCAGCCTCGACTATGTAGAGGACTGCAACCCGTGGCTCGGCAAGGATATCGACGTAGCTGTCATCACCGTTGATCCCCAGAAGGAGAAGCTCGTGCTCTCTGCCAAGACCGTTCTGCGCAAGCAGCAGGAGGAAGCCCGCAACCACAAGATCTCGATGCTCGTACCCGGCTCTGTCGTTGAGGGAACGGTCGAAAGCCTCATGCCCTACGGCGCATTTGTCAACTTGGGCGACGGTCTGAGCGGACTCGTACACATCTCCCAGATCTGCGAAAAGCGCATCAAGCATCCGGGCGAGGTGTTAAAAGAGGGCGAAAAGGTACATGCCAAGATCCTGAATACAAACGACGGCAAGATCAGTCTTTCCATCCGGGCATTACAAGAGGAAATGACCGATACCGAGGCAGAAAACGCCGAAGCGGTCGAGTATACGACCGACGAACAGGCAACTACCAGTCTCGGCAGCCTGCTCGCAGGACTAAGGAAATGCTGATTAAATCAGCATTTCCTTAGCAGTCTCCGGCGGATCGCACGGATTTGCATGGGAAATTGCTGCTTCGCAGCGCAAATC
>CAVHZH010000141.1:0-2738 GCA_963640395.1 Oscillospiraceae bacterium | reverse complement strand
TTTCCTTAGCAGCCTCCGGCGGATCGCACGGATTTGCATGGGAATTTGCTGCTTTACAGCGCAAATCCGGCGCGGGAAACGCTTTAATCAGCGTTTCCTTAAATTTGTTTGCTGCCTTGATTATAGCGAGTTTCCAGAATTAAATCAATGAAAATTTGCAATATTTTAGCGGGAGTTACATTGTCAAACTTCTGAAATAAATGAATTGCGGTTAGAATTTTGGTATGTTATAGTATTATAAAAGGAGGCGAGGAATTTTTAAATATCGTGAAAAAGACATAGAGAGCATCTTATGATCAGGGAATGTAAGAGTAAATAAAAGAAATGGAGTTATGTAGTTATGAAACGTGAATCTTTTAAATCCCGGCTCGGATTTTTGCTTGTGAGTGCGGGATGTGCAATCGGAATCGGAAACGTGTGGCGTTTCCCTTATGTAGTGGGACAAAACGGTGGCGGATGGTTTGTGCTGTTTTACCTGATATTTCTTGTGATCATGGGACTTCCCGTGCTCACGATGGAGCTGGCAGTCGGACGCGCCAGCCGCAAAAGTGCGGTGCAGGCATACGAGGCTTTGGAAAAGCCGGGCAGCAAATGGCATCTGCATGGCTGGGTGGCGATCTTTGGCTGCTATATGCTGATGATGTATTATACGACAGTTTCCGGCTGGATGGTCACTTATTTCTATAAGTTCCTGACAGGAACCTTTCAGGCCGGGATGGATGCAGATACGGTAGGATCAGTGTTCGCAGATCTGCTGGCAGACCCTGTGCAGATGGGATTCTGGATGGTCGTGACCGTGCTGGCGGGATTTCTCGTGTGCAGCCGCGGGCTTCAGAATGGATTGGAAAAGGTCAGCAAGGTCATGATGTGTGCGCTGCTGGTACTGATCGTTGTGCTCGCAGTCCACAGCTTTACACTGTCCGGCGCGGGGGAGGGTATTTCCTTTTATCTTGTGCCGAATGCCGGGACTGTGCGTGAGGTCGGGCTCGGCAATGTGATCGCGGCTGCGATGAACCAGTCATTTTTCACGCTGAGTCTGGGCGTTGCGGCGATGGAGATTTTCGGCAGTTATATGGACAGGGAACATTCGCTGGCAGGGGAAGGCGCACGGATCTGTGTGCTGGATACGTTCGTGGCGATCATGTCAGGACTGATCATTTTCCCGGCATGCTTTAGCTACGGAGTAGAGGTTACTGCGGGACCGAAGCTGATCTTTGTCACGCTGCCGAATGTATTTGTCAATATGGAGGGTGGCAGGCTGTGGGGCACACTGTTTTTCCTGTTTATGACGTTTGCGAGCTTTTCTACGGTCATTGCGGTATTTGAAAATATCATGTCATTTTGTATGGATATGTTTGGCTGGAGCAGAAATAAGACGGCGCTTATCAACTGTGCAATTGTCCTGATCGCGAGCCTGCCCTGTGTGCTCGGCTACAATGTGTGGAGTGACCTGCATCTGATCGGCGGCCGTGATGTGCTCGACAGCGAGGATTTCATTGTAAGTAACCTGCTGCTTCCGATCGGTTCGCTGATCTATCTGCTGTTCTGTGTGACCAGATTCGGATGGGGCTTTGACCGTTATATCGAGGAGGCAAATACCGGATCGGGTCTGAAAATAGCAAAATGGCTCAGACCGTATTTCCAGTTTGTGCTGCCGCTGCTGATCTTGATTATTCTCATTCAGGGATTGGTGTAGGAAAAAGAAAGACCTGCTGCTGGCAGGTCTCTCTCTAGGGGAGGATAAAGTATTTTTGTATCTTTCGCACGACCGGAGATCTGGGGGTAACAAATGCTCCGGTTAATCGTAGTATATCCGTTTTTTCGGGTGTTATACAAAAAATACTTTGAAAAATATGTGCATATGAGTTATACTATGTAGGTGCACATGGATTGTGCTTAAATTATTTTACTAAAGGACGGATGAAATATGGCATTATTACAGGAATGGCAGAAGGTTGCCTATAATGAAAAAGCAGACAAGGGAAAGCTCCAGAGATTCTGGAACAACTATTTTTTATTAGAAAAAGGTATCTATGAGCAGCTTCTTAACAATCCGGACGAGAAGGTCGAGGGTACAGTCAAGGAACTCGCAGAAAAATATCAGATCAGTATCATGGAGATGACCGGTTTCCTCGATGGTATCAATGAGTCGCTCGTAGAGGCAAACCCGATCGAGACGATGGAGGAGGATACAAAGGTCAACCTCATTTTCGATAAGGAAAAGCTCTACAAGAACATGGTAGATGCGAAGGCTGACTGGCTGTATGAGCTGCCGCAGTGGGATCAGATCTTTGATGCAGAGAAGAAAAAGGCACTGTACTTAGAGCAGAAAAAGTCAGGCACGATCCGCCGCGAGGGAAAGAAGATCGGCAGAAACGATCCGTGTCCTTGCGGAAGCGGCAAGAAATATAAGCAGTGCTGCGGAAAAAACGTTTAAATATGCTTTTGCAGGTGATGGCTGGTAACAGTTCAGCCGCGCCATTCGCAACGACGCCTAACGGCGTTTTACCGCTGCTGCGCAGCTAACTTTGCTCATAATCGGGCGCTCACCTCATCCCCTACAAATTGTGCTCATTCATGCAAGCATGATTCACACATTTTTGCAGGGGATGGCTGGACTGTTACATTGTATTAAATAAGTACACGAATATACTTTACACGATGCAGGAAAAGCGTTAGAATGTCTAAGGAAATGCTGATTTAATCAGCATTTCCTTAGCAGCCTCCGGCGGATCGCA
>CAVHZH010000140.1:0-2777 GCA_963640395.1 Oscillospiraceae bacterium | reverse complement strand
CTTTTGCTCATGTGGCGTTCTCGCCAAATAAATTTGCAAAAAAGTGCTCCTTCATGCAAGCATGACTCGCTCATTTTGTGCAAATTTGCTTGGCTCTGAACAGTTACAACTTTATTATAGCAAGAATTGGGCGAATTGACAACGCGAAACAGGAAATGCTACACTTGAACTGTTGGCTGGCGGTGATCACTTTGATACATGATCGCAGCTCCCGCAAGCATGCCTGTTTTGCTTTCGTTGCACGACCCATTCCGATGAGCCTCCGCAAAGCAAAATTGTGTCAGCAATGGCTTCCACAATTTGGAGTCTCATCTCCATCGTGCAAAGGCAGCAAAATCAGACATGGCTTTGCTCGCGCTGCTACGTTTACGAAGTGTTCATAACGTGGATAGGGAATGCGCGTTCACATGTATCCGACAGGCACTTTGGAGCGGCTGGTACTTAGCGACCGTATTCTGGTCGCTTATGTACCACTGCCAGCGACAAGTAGCGGGAGCGTGCCTGCGCGATACATGTGCGCGCATGACCAAAAAAACATAAATCGAGGCATTACATAAATAGTTTCGCAAACACTGATTAATTTTATAATAGAGAGAAGGATAGCTATGACAACGAGACAGAAATTAGATGCGCTGCGTGCGCAGATGCGGCAACATCAGATACAGGCATACATCGTGCCGACGGATGATTACCATGCGTCGGAATATGTCGGAGACTATTTTAAGGCAAGGGAATATCTGTCCGGCTTTACCGGTTCGGCGGGCACATTGGTTGTGCTCGGAGAGGAAGCTGCGCTCTGGACGGATGGCAGATATTTTTTACAGGCGGCAGACCAGCTGACGGACAGCGGGATCACGTTGATGAAAAGCGGGCAGCCCGGCGTGCCGGACATTCCGGACTATCTGGCACAAAAGCTGCCGGAGGGCGCTGTGGTCGGTTTTGACGGGCGCACCGTCAGCCATAGCTTTGTGGAACACCTGCACCGCGCGCTGGATGGACAGCAGATCCTCTATGAGGGCGGCGTAGATCTCGTGGACAGCATCTGGACAGACCGCCCGCCAATGTCAAAGCAGCCGGTATTTGAGCTGCCGGTCTGCTATGCGGGCATGAGCCGGGAGGAAAAACTGGCGCAGCTTCGCAGTGATCTCGCAGAGCTGGGCGCGGATTCGTGTCTCATCAGTGCGCTCGATGAGATCGCGTGGCTGCTCAACCTGCGCGGAGCGGACATCGCTTATACGCCGGTATTTCTCGCGTATCTGCTCGTAGAGCCGGAGCGCGCCGTGCTCTGTGTACACCGTGAGATTTTGTCGGAGGAGCTCATTGGAAAATTGGCTGAGGCAGGTGTCACACCAGCGCCCTATGAATCGATAGAGGCGCTGCTGGGAGGATTGCCTGTGGAGCGTACGCTGATCATCGATGCACAGGGGATCAGTGAACGGCTTCTACAAAGCATACCGGAGCATGTCCGGTGCATACCTGCAATGAGTCCTGTTACCCGCAGAAAGGCGGTCAAAAACGCGCAGGAGATGGAGCATGAACGCGTGGCGCATGTCCGTGATGGCGTGGCGGTGACACGCTTTATCTACTGGCTCAAGCACAACGTTGCAGGCGGGCAGATCACAGAGATAAAGGCTGCCGAACAGCTGGAACGCTTCCGCAGGGAGCAGGGAAATTATCTGTACGAGAGTTTTGCACCGATCATCGCCTATGGCGCACACGGTGCGATCGTCCACTATGAGGCGACGGCGCAGACCGATGTCACATTGGAGGCGCACGGACTGTGCCTGGCAGATACGGGCGGACATTATCTGGAGGGCACGACAGACATTACGCGCACGATCGCACTCGGCGCACTGACAGAGGAGGAGATCCGCGCTTTTACAAGCGTGCTGCGCGGACATCTGAATCTGGCAGCTGCGCGTTTCCCGGAGGGGGTCTGTGGTCAGAATCTCGATATTCTGGCACGGATGCCGCTGTGGGAGCAGGGGCTGGACTTTAACCACGGAACCGGACACGGCGTGGGTTATCTGCTCAGTGTGCACGAAGGACCGCAGCGCATTCACTGGCGGCTGCGCCCCGGGCAGGAGGTGATCCCGTTTGAGGAGGGCATGATCGTTTCCGATGAGCCGGGACTGTATATCGAGGGAAAATTTGGCATCCGCCATGAGAACCTGCTGCTCTGCCGCAGGGCTGAGGCGAACGAATATGGACAGTTTCTGCGGTTTGAGCCGCTTACGATGGTGCCGTTTGATAGAGATGCGATCGATGTGGCGATGCTCACACCGCCGGAGCGTCAGATACTCAATGCGTACCATGCGCGCGTATACGAAACGCTGCAGCCCTATTTTGCGGGTGACGAGCGCAAATGGCTGGCGGAGGTGACCGCGCCGTTATAGATTTGCGGGCAAAGGCAAGCACTTAATATAATTAGGAAAATAAAAAAAACCTTGCAGGCGTGCATAAAACGTGCTAATATCTGTAAACATAGTATAAAACTGTTCAGAGCCATTCTGAGCAGGCGTAAATGCAGTGAAGGAGACTCGCATTTGCAGACACCGACAGGAATACAGCGTCACCGACTGAGAGCGCTGTTTGGGAGAGCAGATGATGGGAACACTCCGGAGCAGGCTGGTCGAAACAGCAGACAGACATGGAGACATGACGGTGCTTTATTAGGGCAGCACGTACAGGAGGCGCGTTAAGCCCGCAGAGTGGAATGATTATGCATATGCATATCTTTCAAAACGGGTGGTACCGCGGATCAGATAATTCGTCCC
>CAVHZH010000139.1:0-3204 GCA_963640395.1 Oscillospiraceae bacterium | reverse complement strand
TGCTGATTTAATCAGCATTTCCTTAGCAGCCTCCGGCGGATCGCACGGATTTGCCTGGGAATTTTCTGCTTCGCAGCGCAAATCCGGCGCGGAAACGCTTTAATCAGCGTTTCCCTAATAGCTTCGTAGATTTCACGCTCATTAGCGAACATTTGTTCGCGTCTATGGCTATCATAATACACTTCGCATCAAATGTCAACAGGGAAAACTACTTTCTAAAGGAAAAAAAGAACACCCGAAGAACGGGTGTCCTCATTATAGCCTGTTGTCCGCCATGCGTCAAGCGCATGCCGCTGCTTCCAGCTGTCTGTTCTCACTTTTATGACTCGATTTTCCGGTCACGCATCGCTGCCGCCTGCTGTAAAAGATCCAGCACTTCCTCCTTTGTGATCACGCCGATGCTCTTTGCCGCAAACATGCCAAGATTCATCGTCACAAGCATCGGAATACTCATCACACGGTACTTCAGCGCAAGTCCCGGCTGCTCATCGACATTGATCTTTCCTACCAGATATTCATCCGCATACTGCTCAGAGATCTGCTCCACAATGGGGCTGAGCATCTTGCACGGTCCGCACCAGTCTGCATAAAAATCCAGCAGCACCGGTTTTTCGCTCTTCATTACGATTTCATCAAAATTGTCCTCTGTAATCTGAATAACTGCCATAAAAAAGCCCTCCTTTCCTGTACTCATTAGTTCCTGCCAAATTCGGACAGCTTTAATCCCTCATTTCGATCCAGTGTCATACCCACGCTCCATGCATTTACAAACAAGAGCAAGGGATTTCCCTTGAGATCCATGATCTTTTTCATATCGGAGGTACCGGTCAGCCTGTCCATATCGACCTCCTCCTTATTTTCAATCCAGCGGATATGCTCATACGGCAGCGTCTCCAGCCGGATATCTACATTATACTCGTTTTCCAGTCTGAATTTCAAGACATCAAACTGCAGGACACCGACTACGCCGACGATGATCTCCTCCATGCCGCCCTTGTACTCCTGAAAAATCTGGATCGCGCCCTCCTGTGCGATCTGGTTGACACCCTTTACAAACTGCTTGCGCTTCATCGAATCGATCAGGCGCACACGCGCAAAATGCTCCGGTGCAAATGTCGGAATTCCCTCAAATTCAAACTTTTCTTTCGCAGTCGTGAGTGTGTCACCAATTGAAAAAATACCGGGATCAAACAGTCCGATAATATCTCCCGCATACGCCTCATCGACGATCTTGCGCTCCTGCGCCATCATCTGCTGCGGCTGTGACAGCTTGATCTGCTTGCCGCCCTGCACATGATAGACCTCCATGCCAGCATCGAATTTTCCTGACACAATACGCATAAATGCGACACGGTCACGATGATTTTTATTCATATTTGCCTGAATTTTAAAGATAAATCCGCTGAAATCCTCGGCAAACGGATCGATCGATCCGATATTTGACTGTCTCGGCAGCGGTGCATAGGTCATCTGTAAAAAATGCTGCAAAAAGGTCTCTACGCCAAAGTTTGTGAGCGCAGACCCAAAAAATACCGGAGATAATTTGCCCTTTGTGACAAGCTCCTGATCAAACTCTGCACTTGCGCCGTCGAGCAACTCCACCTCGTCTAAAAGCTGCTGTTTATATTCTGCCCCGATCACGGATTCCAATTCAGGCGCATCGATCGGAATGATCTGCTCCTCACCCTCTTTTGTTCCCTTTCTGGTATCGGAGAAAATACGCACGCTGCGCGTATTTCGGTCATAAACACCCTTAAAGCCCTTGCCTGAGCCGATCGGCCAGTTGACCGGACAGGTCGCAATACCCAGCTCGTTTTCGATCTCGTCGAGCAGCTCAAACGTATCATTTGCATCGCGATCCATCTTATTGATAAATGTAAAAATCGGGATGTGGCGCATCACACATACCTTGAATAATTTTCTTGTCTGTGCCTCGACACCCTTTGATCCGTCGATCACCATGACCGCCGAATCCGCCGCCATCAGTGTACGGTATGTGTCCTCCGAGAAATCCTGATGTCCCGGCGTGTCCAGAATGTTGATACAATAATCGTCATAATGGAACTGAAGAACAGATGAGGTGACAGAAATACCTCTCTGCTTCTCGATCTCCATCCAGTCGGACACCGCATGCTTTGCCGTTGCCTTTCCTTTTACAGAGCCAGCCTCATTGATGGCACCTCCGTAGAGCAGAAATTTTTCTGTCAGGGTGGTTTTTCCTGCATCCGGGTGGGAAATGATCGCAAAGGTGCGTCTTTTTTCTATTTCTTTTTTTCTGATATTTGCTGTATGATCTGCCACAAGAGCTTCCTCCAAATCGCTATGTTTATGTATTAGTTCAGCCATCACCTACAAAAATGTGTGAATCATGCTTGCATGAATGAGCACATTTTGCAGGTGATGAGGTGAGCGCCCGATCATGAGCAAAGTTAACTGCGCAATAGAATCCTGCGTGCAGGATTCTCCGCTTGCAGCGGGTCGCCTCTGCGACATGCCTCATAACCGCCGCAATGCGATCCACGCGGAGCGTTTTATGTGATAGGAGTTTCCTATCACATGGTAAAACGCCGTCAGGCGTCTGTGCGAATGGCGCGGGCTGAACTATTACATGTTGATTGATCATGTGCAAATCCGGCACATGATCAGCATTCGTTACTTACTATAATATATCCGCAATTATTTATATTATCGGTCACTCCCGCATTTGTCAAGCGCTAACCGGCGTTTCGATGGCACGCGCCGCAGGATTCTCCGCCTCCGGCGGATCGCACGGATTTGCTTTTTTACTTGCACGTCCCACTCCATTCCATTATAATAGATACAGGAGGTGTTTTATGCGCTTAGGATGGACAACCAGCAAATACTCAATCACATATAGGGCTGTCAAAACGGTTCGGATGAATGGAAAGAATAAAACTTTGATCGTTAAATCTTTTGGTTCCGAAAAATATATCTGTGAAACCTACGGTGTAACAGATGCCAAAGCATGGGCTAAAGAGCAGGTACGCTTAATGAACGAGGCAGAGAAAGAAGATCATGCAAAATTCAATATAGAGCTTTGCGCTGGAACAGATCTCGTTATGAATGAACAGCGACGCTTTAATGGCGGATATCTTTTTCTTCAGGATATTTATTATGAACTGGGACTCCATAAAATATGCCGTGCGATTTCCAAAAGACATCTTTTTGAATACGATCTGAACG
>CAVHZH010000138.1:0-3239 GCA_963640395.1 Oscillospiraceae bacterium | reverse complement strand
CAAAGCGAGACACCGCCGGGCAATTGGAGCAGCCTGATCGGACTACTGCCGTGACCGCCGCCAGCAGTCATATGGTACGTCACACAGCCTGCTGGCGGCAGCTACCTTTTTCATTATTTATTAATATACCACATTCTTCTTCAGCAAGCCAAGTAACAATGTAGAGACTGCCGTACCTACCAGCAAAGCTACCACATACATCCACGGGTTGCCGACTACCATAAATACAAAGATGCCGCCGTGCGGTGCCATCAGTGTACACTGGGATGCCATAGAGATCGCACCTGCAACTGCCGAACCCGCGATACATGCCGGAAGTACACGCAGCGGATCTGCTGCCGCAAAAGGAATCGCTCCCTCTGTGATAAACGCAAGTCCCATAATAAAGTTCGTCGGCCCCGCCTCGCGCTCCTGCTTGGTAAATTTGTTTTTAAACAGCAGTGTTGCCAGAGCGATTGCACAGGGCGGTGTCATTCCGCCGACCATAACTGCCGCCATAATGTCATAGTTGCCTGCGGCGATCGCGCCGACACCGAATACATACGCTGCCTTGTTGAACGGACCACCCATATCGATCGCCATCATGCCGCCGAGCACGAGTCCCAATACGACCTTGCTCGTCTGTCCCATATTTGTAAGCATTGTGTTCAGTCCGGTATTGATACCACCCATGACCGGTTCAACGATAAAGGTCATGAGCAGACCGATCAACAGGACACCAAACACCGGATACAGTAAAACCGGAGCGATTTTTTCGATTGCCTCGGGAAGCTTTTCAAATGCCTTGCGCAGCATACGGATGATAAAGCCTGCCGCAAAACCTGCCACAAGTGCGCCCAGAAATCCGGATTTTCCGTTGTAAGCCATCATACCGCCGACAAAGCCGAGCAGCAGTGCCGGGCGATCGCCGATCGCCATACCGATAAAGCCTGCCAGTACCGGCAGCATAAATCCGAATGCCGTTTCGCCGATGCCCTTGAGCAGCGCAGCTACCGGTGTGATCGTTCCGAAATTGCCTCTCTGGTCTGCGGGCAGCGCCGCCAGATCCACGTTCAAGCCATCGATCAAAAATGCAAGTGCGATCAGGATACCGCCGCCTACGACAAACGGCAGCATGTGTGACACACCGTTCATCAGCCATGTATAGATCTGATGTCCGACTCCGCCGCCCTTATTACTTGTCTGACTCTCTGCGCCCGCAGACGCATCCTGATAAACCGGCACATCTCCCGAAATTGCTTGTGCGACCAGCTCATCCGCCTTGCTGATACCGTCGGATACCTGACGGATGATGACCTTTTTTCCATTAAAACGTCCCATCGGCACCTGTGCATCGGCTGCGATGATGATGCAGTCTGCTTCCTCGATCTCCTTTGCCGTCAGCACATTTTTCGCACCGCCGGAGCCTCTGGTCTCTACCTTGATATAGCAGTTTTTCGCCTTTGCAGCCTTCTCAATACCCTCTGCTGCCATATAGGTATGCGCAATACCGGTCGGGCAGGAGGTGACTGCGAGCAGCTTGCATACCGCATCTGCCACCTCTCCGGTGTCTGCCAGACGCTCATCGATCCCGTTTTTCTCTGCATCTGCCTTGTCAATGATCTCTAAGAACTCATCGACCGTAGACGCATTCCGCAGTGCATTTGAAAAATCCTCGTCCATCATGAGCACCGACAGTTTGCTCAGTACATCCAGATGTACGTTGTCCTCTGTGTTCGGTGCCGCGATCAAAAAGATCAATGTGACCGGCTCGCCGTCCAGCGAATCGAAATCCACACCATTTTTCACGACCATTGCAGCCAGTCCGGGCTTGTTGACTGCGTCGCACTTGCCGTGTGGAATCGCAATTCCCTCTCCGATTCCAGTCGTGCTTTCTTCCTCTCTCGCATAAACCTGCTTGCGGTAGCTCTCGATATCGTCGATTTTTCCGCTGCGCGCCATCAGCTCCACCATCTGATCCAGCGCATCATTTTTCCCTGTAGGTGCTCCATCCAACGAAATACTGCGTCGGTCGAGTAAATCTGTGATTCTCATAATCTTACCCCTCCATGTTCTCCATCAGTGATTTGTATACGGCATCTACCTCCTGCCGGGTTGCCAGATATTCCGAAAATGCACTCGCACTGCCTGCCGCGACTCCCATATAAAATGCATGTTTATATGCAGTCTGTTCCATCCATCCGGCGACAAAGCCCGCTACCATCGAATCTCCTGCTCCCACACCGTTGACCAGTGTTCCCTTCGGCGCGGGTGAGCTAAAGACCTGTCCGTCTGCGGTGACGAGTATCGCTCCCTCGCCTGCCATCGATACGAGCACGTTCTGTGCGCCCATCTCCTGCAGCTTTTTCGCAAACGGCACGCATGCCTCCCTCGTCTTTGGCTCTGCTCCAAAGATCTCTGCCAGCTCGTGATTATTCGGCTTAATCAAAAACGGATGATACGGCAGCACATTCAGCAGCAGATCCTGTGTCGCATCCACGACAGTCATGATCCCTCTGCCCGACAGCCGTTCCATGATCGTACTGTAAATGTCATCCGGCATCGAAGATGGGATACTGCCTGCCAGCACAAGGATGTCGCCCTCCTGCAGCCGGTCCAGCCGCTCCAAAAGCTGTGCGGTCATTTCCTCGCTAATCTCCGGACCGTTTCCGTTGATCTCGGTGCCCTCAATGGACTTGAGTTTGACATTGATGCGTGAGCAGCCGGTTTCGCTGTAGATAAACTCCGACTTGATATGCATCTGTTCCACCCTGCGCACGATCTCATCGCCGACAAAGCCTGCCGCAAAGCCGAGCGCCGTGTTCGGGATTCCCAGATTGCCGAGCACCGTCGAGACGTTGATTCCCTTTCCACCCGGCAGCATGAGTTCAAAGCTCGTGCGGTTTGTCATCCCCAACTGGAAATCGTCTACCGAAACAATGTAATCCAGTGACGGATTAAATGTGACTGTATAGATCATGTTTTTTCCTCCGTTCTATTTGATAATGCCATTATACCGTCATACTCGTTCAAAATCAATCAAACTAATTCACAAATATGATTGACCGTTTTTGGATAGTTTGCACAATTTCGGTCGTATTTGATCGTGAAATCCTCTTTTTGCAAAAACATCAGTCATAATCAGTCATGATTAGTACGCTACTTACCGCCACATACGGATAGCCGGTCACCGACTCTGAAAGCCCTAAGGAAATGCTGATTTAATCAGCATTTCCTTAGCAGCCTCCGGCGGATCGCAC
>CAVHZH010000137.1:0-3418 GCA_963640395.1 Oscillospiraceae bacterium | reverse complement strand
CTTTCCTTTTGCTCATGTGGCGTTCTCGCCAAATAAATTTGCAAAAATGTGCTCCTTTATGCAAGCATGACTCGCACATTTTGCGCAAATTTGCTTGGCTCCGAATAGTTACGTTCATTTTAACACAAGCATGCGGGATTTCCAATGGGTACCGGAACGGGGTATGCAGGAAATGCGGCAAGTTTTTACCATCATGGGTAGAAGCGGTTTGAAAACTGTGGTAGAATGGGTCTCAAAAGATAAACATTTTACACATCAAAGGGAGGAAGAACCGGTGAAACCGCGTCAAAAGCCGTTGGGAGATAAGAATATGGTAGGTGCATCTGTCACAAAGCTGCGCAAATTAAAGCATATCTCCCAGAAGGAGCTTGCTATCAATATGCAGCTTATGGGTATTGACATCAATCTGTCATCGCTTTCCAAGCTCGAGGGGCAGGTGCGGATCGCAACGGATAAGGAGATTTATGCGATTGCAAGGATTTTCCACATATCAGTTGATGAGCTGTTTCGGGAGTTATAAAATTAGGAAAAGAGGAAGAACATGTTAAATCAGTTTTCGAGAACACAGCTGCTGCTCGGGGCACAGGCGATGCAGCAGCTCGCGCAGTCAAGGGTCGCAGTATTCGGCATCGGAGGTGTCGGCGGATATGTATGTGAGGCGCTCGTGCGCAGCGGCGTCGGTGCATTTGACCTGATCGATGATGACAAGGTATGCCTGACGAACCTCAACCGCCAGATCATCGCGACACGCCAGACGGTCGGAAAATATAAGGTAGAAGTGATGAAGGAACGGATGCAAAGTATCAATCCGGACGTGGATGTGCGCACGCATCAGTGTTTTTTCCTTCCGGAAAATGCGGATCAGTTTCCGTTTGAGGAATATGATTATGTCGTAGATGCCGTGGATACAGTTACGGCAAAGCTCGAGATCATCATGCGCGCACAGCAGATGGGCGTTCCGGTGATCAGTGCGATGGGAGCCGGAAACAAGCTCGATGCGAGCCGCTTCATGGTTGCCGATATTTACAAGACGCACATGGATCCGCTCGCGAAGGTCATGCGTCGGGAGTTGAAAAAGCGCGGGGTCAAAAAGCTGAAGGTCGTCTACTCAGATGAAAAACCGACACGCCCGATCGAGGATATGGCGATCAGCTGCAGAACGAACTGCATCTGTCCGCCGGGCGCAGCACACAAATGCACCGAACGGCGCGATATTCCGGGCAGCACCGCATTTGTCCCGGCAGCAGCGGGGCTGATACTTGCGGGTGAGGTTGTAAAGGATCTGAGCGCACCGCGCGGAGGGGAGGCGTAGCTTTATGGAATTAGAGAAAAAATATGAGCATTTGCTGGAGTATCTTCGCTCGCTCGGCAGCGTGGCAGTCGCATTCTCGAGCGGTGTGGATTCAACATTTTTATTATATGCCGCAAAGGAGGCGTTGGGAGAGCGTGTGATCGCGGTCACAGCAAAATCCTGTTCGTTTCCGCAGCGTGAATTAAAGGAAGCGGCAGCCTACTGTGAAAATAATGGTATCCGGCATTTCATTGTGGAGTCGGAGGAATTGAGCATCGAGGGCTTTTCGCAGAACCCGCCGAACAGATGCTATCTGTGCAAGCATGAGTTATTTGAAAAAATACTCGCGATCGCAAAAAAAGAGGGCATTGCCGCAGTCGCGGAGGGCTCGAATCTGGATGACAACGGTGATTATCGCCCCGGGTTGCAGGCAGTTGCGGAACTGGACATCAAAAGCCCACTGCGAAAGGCACAGCTTTGCAAGCAGGAGATCCGCGCACTTTCGCGGCAGTTCGGGCTGCCGACATGGGAGAAACAGTCCTTTGCGTGCCTGAGCAGCCGTTTCCCATACGGCGAGACTATTTCCGAGGAAAAGCTGCATATGGTCGATCAGGCAGAGCAGCTATTGCTGGATCTGGGATTTTCACAGGTGCGTGTGCGTATTCACGGAACAGTTGCCCGCATTGAGCTGCTTCCGCAGGAATTTCCCAAGCTCATGGAGGATGCAGTCAGGACGCAGGTCAATCAGGCATTCCGCTCCTACGGCTTTTCTTATGTGGCGCTGGATCTGCAGGGCTACCGCACGGGCAGCATGAATGAGCCGCTGGGTCTGCACAGTGGTGGAAAAATGCCGGCGGGCTGAACTTGTTACTGCTCACTCCTGAATCACTTTCTTACGGATCTAGACATCCGGGGGATGTCTGTTTAGCTCGGACCGAAATGAAGTGTAGCAGTAAAACAGCAAGTGTTTTACTGCTGAGTGAACAGTAACCTGAACTTACCTTGGCTACAGAGAATCCTCTGTGATGACTTGCGATTTGGCACGTGAAGTGTTATGATAAGCGAGAGGTACGAAACGATGAATCAAATGAGACAGACAATATCACACAAAAAGCGTATGCTTATATATCTGCTCGCAGTCTGGATGCTGGTTGTCGGAGTATGCTCCGGCGAATCACGGGTATTTTCTGCTCATTTTCAGGCAGCAGCCACGAAAACGGATGCTGTCTATCGTGGGGTCCCGGATTATTTATTTTCTGATGAGGCATGCACCGAAAAGCTGATCGATGCGCGTTCGCGTCTGCCCGAGATCCGTTCGATTCGTCAGAACAGGCGCGTATTTCGCGCGCTTTTGACCGAGTTGGCTGTAGGAGCGACATTTTTTGCAGCAGAACCCGGTATCTTTATGCGTCGGGGAGAGTACCGGCTGCCGGAGCTGGCACGGGGACTCGTGGCGACGATCCAATATATCCATGATCTGGATGGCAAAAAATCCGCATAATCAAACAAAACGAAACAACAAGCATTAGGGAAACGCTGATTAAAGCGTTTCCCACGCCGGATTTGCACTGCGAAGCAGTAAATTCCCTTGCAAATCCGTGCGATCTCTCAGAGAGTCTGAGGAAATGATGATTTAATCAGCATTTCCTTAGAAAACAAATAATTTCGCGGCCTGTGTGATGCATTTGCAGCATAGGTTTGTTTGCGTATGCCAAAATCGCATAGGCTTTTTTTAGATACCAAAAAAGGGGGAATCTATATGCAGATAGCAGTTGTAGCGATAATGGCAGTATTGATGGTAGGTGCGGCAGTCTGGTGCTGGCGTATTGAAAATCTGCCGGACGCGGATGAGAAAAAAGAAAAATAAATGTAACTGTGAAGGTACTGAACAATTACAAATAAATTCAGAACGTGGAGGAATAAAGTATGAATCCGTTAATGTGGTTATTAGTTATCGTAGGAAGTGTAGCAGGAGTGGGAACAACACTCTATATCATCGTTTCATTGTTTGCTGTTCTGGGCTACAAGATTTACCGGGCAGTGAAGTATCATATTTCGCTTTATGATTAATGAAATTTGGTTACAGTGTCAAAACTCATCTTCCACGACATGCTTGCATGTCGGTGG
>CAVHZH010000136.1:0-3512 GCA_963640395.1 Oscillospiraceae bacterium | reverse complement strand
AAGTGGAAAGGTTTGAAGGAAAATAATCTGTGTGAAGTTTTGAAGGTACATACAAAAAAAGTATTGAAATAGAAATTTAAATTATGTATAATATATGAGAGCATAGCTCTCATAATATTTTATATAGGGGATTGGTCAAATGGTATGATAGGGGTCTCCAAAACCTTTGGCGGGAGTTCGATTCTCTCATCCCCTGCTCTAAGAAAGACAGGAATGCTTGTAAACGCAAGTGCTCCTGTCTTTTTTATATAATAGGAAATTCCGATGAATTTCCTATTACACAAAAAGCCCTCTGGGCAGGGTGGTCATCGTCCGAGGGGGGACGATGGCTTAGCGCCGACCGAAACGAAGTGCAGAATCGCACAGCGGCGGAAGTGTAGATGTCCCAAAAGCGACCCGCCGCAGGCGGAGAATCCTGCTTTGCAGGATTCTTTCTTTTAGGAAAATGGGAAAGAGGTATAAAAACAGGAGTTGCAAATTGCAGCTCCTGTTCTGCTAATATCAGTGTCCTATGTATTATTACGATAAGATTCCGGTTGACTGGAGGAAGAGCACAAACATCATGACCGGTGCGACGTAGCGGATCATAATGATGTACATCTTTTTACGGCGGAACTTTTCGCCGTTGCGTTCCATTTCGTTGATAATAATGTCCGGTGTCGTGATCCAGCCGATCAGGATCGTAGACAGCAAGGCGATGAACGGCATCATGACGCTGTTGCTGATGTAATCCATGATGTCGAGCAGTTGTCCGGTCGAACCGTTAGGCAATTGAACCTCAAAATAGAAGATACTGTAGCCGAGTGCGATGATCGCTGTCATAATCAGATAGATCGCAGATAAGATCAATACGGTTTTTTTACGCCCGCTGTGGAAGATCTCCATGCAGTTCGCTACGATCGATTCCAATACGGAGATGCAGGATGTCAGTGTTGCAAAAATAGCTGTCACAAAGAACAGGATACCGACAAACACGCCTGCCTTACCCATAGCGGCAAATACCTTCGGCAGTGAGATAAACATCAGGCTCGGACCTGCGCCCATGCCGTCTGTGCCTGAGAATACGAATACAGCAGGGATGATCATGGCACCTGCTAACAGGGCAACGCCGGTATCAAAGATCTCAATCTGGTTGACTGCTTTCGTCAGATCAACTTCTGGCTTTACATAGGAACCATAAGTGATCATGATGCCCATGGATACACTGAGTGAGAAGAACAACTGGCTCATGGCATCCAACAGGATCTGTAAAAACCGTTGGATCGTCAGCCCCTCAAAATGAGGTGTGATATAGTACAGGAATCCCTGCATACCGGTGGTTACATTGCCATCCGCATCTGTGTGGCTGAGTGTCAGCGAGTAGACTGCAATGACGACAACCAGCACGAGCAGAACCGGCATCATGTATTTGGACACGCGCTCGATACCGCCCTCTACACCGTTATATACAATGAGTGCGGTAACACCCATGAAGATGAGTGCGTAGATGACCGGTGACACCGGTGACGTGATAAAGCTAGTAAAGTAGCTGTCCTCGGCAGCGGCCTGTGCGTGACCAGTCAGATAAATGACGGCATATTTGGTGATCCAGCCACCGATGACCGCATAGTAGGTCATGATCAGCACCGGTACGAGGAACGTCAGGATACCTAAAAACTTCCATTTGGGATGTAGCTGCGTATAGGCACCGATCGCACTCTGCTTGGTTTTGCGGCCAAGCGCGATATCAGAGGTCAGCATCGTAAAGCCAAAGGTCACGACGAGGATCAGATAAATAAGCAGGAATAGTCCGCCTCCGTCCTTTGCAGCAAGGTAAGGGAAACGCCACAGATTACCGACTCCAACTGCACTTCCTGCGGCAGCCAGCACAAAGCCGAGCTGTCCGGAAAAACTGTTCTCTTTTTTTTCCATAAATAATAAACTCCTTTTATATAGAATATCTCCGGCTGAACGGTTACGTTACATAGAAATCCAGCCAAAAGCATTTGCAACCGAGCTGATCAGAATAATTGCCGTGAAGATCGGGCAGAGGTATTTGATCATGAAATTAAAGATCACTTTTCTGCGGAAATTGCTCTCGCCGAGCAGAACCTCCTCCTCGATTGCCTTCAGACCAATCACCTTAGATACGAGCAGACATGTAGTAAACGCTGCGATCGGCATCATGACAGAGTTGGTCAGGAAATCAAAAAAGTCTAAAAACTGCATTCCGATGATCTTGACAGAGGCAAGTGGTCCATATCCCAGAGAGGACAGGGTGCCTAATATTAGCATGATCGCTCCGGCAAGTATGGTTGATTTGCGTCGATTCCAGCCGAGCTCATCCTCAAAGGTAGATACTGCACTCTCGGTCAGGGCAATGGAGCTGGTGATCGCTGCGAACAGTACCAGCAGGAAAAACAGGATGCCAACGACCGTGCCGAATCCCATGCTGTCAAATACCTTCGGGATCGTGATAAACATGAGTGAAGGTCCGGCTGCTAAAATGTCCGGATCTCCGCCGGAAAATGCGAAGATTGCGGGAATGATCATCAGACCTGCCATGATCGCGATTCCGGTATCAAAGATCTCTACATTTCTGGTTGAATCCTCGATGGAGATATCTTTTTTCATATAAGAGCCGAAGGTGATGAGAATACCCATCGCGATGGAAAGCGAATAGAACATCTGCCCCATCGCAGATACGACTGTCATCAGTGAAAAGTTCTCGAAATTCGGAACCAGCAGGTATTTTACACCGCTCATAGCGCCGGGACGTGTAATGGAATAGATCGCGATCAGGACAGATAAAACGACCAGAATCGGCATCATCACCTTAGATACACGCTCAATACCGTTTTGCACACCGGCGAAAATGATGATAAGTGTGAGTAACGCGAAGATGATAAAGCATACTTCCGTAGAGACACCGTTGGAAATAAAATCCGAGAAATATCCGTCGGTAGCGAGCGCACTGCCTTGTCCCAATACATACTCAAACAGATATTTGATGACCCATCCGCCAATTACAGAGTAATAAGGAACGATCAGCAGGGGAATGATCGCATTGATCCAGCCGCCTGCGGTGATCCATTTTGCTTTGCCAAAAGCACTGAAAGCACCGACCGGGCTTTTGCCGGTCATACGTCCGATGGCTGTCTCGGCGATGATCATACTGTAGCCGAATGTGAGTGCCAGAATGATGTAGACAAGAAGAAAAATTCCTCCGCCATACTTTGCTGCAAGATAAGGAAATCTCCAGATATTTCCGAGTCCGACGGATGCGCCGGCGGCAGATAGGACAAAACCGATCTTGCCGGAAAAGGAGCTCCTTTTACCAGTTTCTGTGTTCATAACCTTCTCCTTCCAATTTAAAGATTTTGGCAACTGTTCAGAGCCAGGCAAATTTGCATAAAATGCTCGAGTAATGATTGCATTAACGAGCACATCTTTGCAAATTTATTTGGCGGGAACGCCTCATGAGCAAAAGAAAAGCTGCAAAGCAGCGATTTTGCGAATGGGCTCTGAACAGT
>CAVHZH010000135.1:0-3600 GCA_963640395.1 Oscillospiraceae bacterium | reverse complement strand
GTTCTGCCACTTTCATTGTTTTTAAATATGTTGTATGGAAATACTACTTCAAAATATTTTTGATTTTTTTATTCAGTTCTTTTGGCTGGTAGTATTTTTTGTCCAGACCAAGTCCGGTTATCGCGTTCAAAGCGGTGCAAGCTTCAGAACTGGTATAGGTTGACATATAGCACATATCCTCGATGTTTGCCACATCCATACTTTTCATGGTCTCTATCAGTGCATCTGCTGTGTAATGGGTTCCTTGTAGATCCAACTTTTTCTCCATCAGCCTGTAAATGAGCAGTGCTGTGTAGCAGATCATGAAATGAGCAATGATTCGTTCTCGTTTCTGATGGAAAATCGGACGTGCTGAGAAGTTTGTCTTCATCACCCGGAAACAGTCTTCGATCTTGTATCGGTTTGCACTGACTTCTAAAATATCTTTGGCAGAATCATCCAGATTTGTTGCAACGGCATAAAACCCATCGTATTTTTCTTCTTCCTCAATGATGGTCTGATCAATTGTATATTGATCGGTAACCTTTTCACCTGATTTTGTGGATGAAGTACGTTTGATAAAACGTGTGACATCATGCGGTCCTTTTTTGTAAGTCTCCGGATCCAGATTTTTCAAAAGTTTCTTTGCACGCTCAATCTGTCTGTTGCGGATATACCGCTGATATTCCATCATTTTTCTGGAAAAAGAAACAATTATTTTCTGCGGAATAATTGCCTTTGATTTTACTTTCCGGACAGAACCGTTCTTACATATCTTTTCTTCATACAATCCCAGATCGAACGCTTTGTCTGCGGGTATGATTTTGTAGATCCTGTCATTATACAGATCCCTGTGTTGTGGATCATGCCGGTCGAATTCCTTCATGTCCTTTATGGTTGCCGGGGCATCGGAAGATAGCAGACGGTAATCCGTGTCGCTGAATACAGCCTGTTGTAAAGGTCTCGAAAGTTTTTTGATGGACTGGGTAACGATAAAAGCCCTTCCACCCATTGAGTTAAAATTCCGGATACAGAATGCGCGAGTAAATGAGAAAACGGTTGATCAGGTTTGGGTCAAACTCGTTTTTTATATCTGCTGTAGCGGATTCAAAAAAGGAATCAATTTTCAGATCATGATAAAACTGCTGCAGGAAAAAGTAACCGATATTTAAGAGGGTACTATGTGAAGCAGTGTCTCCGGTTGCCTTGATCTTTTCAGCAAAATCAACTTTTATTTCTAAAAATACGCAGTTCTTATTTTTATACTCCTCATTATATTTTTTGACCTGTTCTTTCGCATAAGCAAGAGGGTCATCGGTAATCTTTAGAAGTTCAGAATGCTTTCCGATACGGGCAACATTTTTAGTTGTAGTCTTCTTTCCGTTGCGGATGCCCATCTGAATAAAGTAGGTGGGATCCTTGGATTTTCTGTCATACCAAATCTTCATACTTTATTATAATATATAACACAACGCCATACAACGTGTAATTTGCGGAAATTTGACATAAAAATACCGCATTTCTGCGGCTTGCAGGGATTTTAAGGTTGAGCAAGTGTCGAAGACCCGTTTCGTGCTTTGCACTCCCACAATCCTACTTCAATTCGGATTCCCGTGGTGCTTTCGCCCCACTTCATCCTCATTGAAGGGCGTGTCATAAACTCCATCTCCCACCGACATGCAAGCATGTCGTGGAAGATGAGTTTTGACACTGTAACCAAAATTGCATAATAATTGCATTCCGTGTAACAATTTGCTATAATAGATATATATTTGCACTGTGGACGGAATAGGAGAATTGCACAGTGATTGTGGGGTTTTTACATGAAGAATGAAATTGATGCATTTATCAGTTACATGCGGGAACAAAAACAGATATCCGATAACACGGCAGCGGCTTACACCAGAGACCTGTTCAAGCTGGCGGAATATGTGCGTGGTTTGGGAATGGATGATTTCGTACAGGTAGATACCGGGATGCTGCAGGTATATCTGCACAGTCTGGAGGCGCAGGGGCGCAAGGCAGCGACGGTCTCGCGGGTGATCGCCAGCATGAAAGCATTTTTTGCTTGGCAGCTCGGAGCGGGACTGCGTGCGGATGATCCTGCAAGGGGCTTGAAGCCGCCGAGAATCGAGAAGAAACTGCCGGAGATACTCACGCAGGCGCAGATCGTAAGGCTGCTTGACCAGCCATCCTCCGGCGCACCGAAGGAGCTACGGGACAAGGCGATGATGGAGTTGTTGTACGCAACGGGCATCCGCGTGTCGGAATTGCTCGCCCTGCGGCTGCAGGATGTGAATTTAAAACTCGAGTATGTGACCTGCCGGGATGGGCGCAAGGAGCGCACAGTGCCATTCGGTTCGACGGCGCGGGAGGCATTGGAGGTCTATTTAAAGCGCAGTCGTCCAAAACTCGTAGCCGATTGTGACTGCCAGCTATTGTTTACCAATTGCAGCGGGGAACCGATGAGCAGACAGGGATTCTGGAAGCTGTTAAAGCATTATGGCAGACAGGCGGGGCTTACAGAGGAGATCACACCGCATACGCTTAGGCATTCGTTTGCGGCGCATCTGTTGAAGAATGGTGCGGATCTCAAGTCGGTGCAGGAACTGATGGGGCATTCGGATATTTCAACGACACAGATATATATGCAGTTATCCGACCACACGATCCGCGAAGTATATAAGCAGGCACATCCGCGTGTGTGACCGGAGCTATGGAGGGATAGACAGAAAATGAAACCATTAACAATCAGAACGATTACGATCGGCGAGGGCTTACCAAAGATCTGTGTACCGCTCGTCGGGGTCACAAAGGAGGACATATTAGAAGGCGCACGCGCTCTTGACGGGATGTTGACAGATGTCGTGGAATGGCGCGTAGACTGGTATGAGTACGCAGACGATATACAGTCGGTGCTTGATGTGCTCACAGAATTGCGCGCAGCATTGGGTGAGACGGTACTTCTCGTGACGTTCCGCACCTCGAAGGAGGGAGGAGAGCACGCGATAGCAGCGGATGCTTATGAGGCATTGAATCTCGCAGTCGCTCGTTCGGGTGCTGCGGATCTGATCGATGTGGAGATCTTTACCGGTGATGCTGTGGTAGGCAGGATCATTGAGGGAGCACACACCGCAGGTGTTGCGGTGATCGCGTCCAACCATGATTTTGACAAAACACCGGACAAGGCTGATATGATTGGCAGGCTAAAGAAAATGCAGCAGATGGGGGCAGATCTGTTAAAACTCGCAGTCATGCCGCACAGTACGAGGGATCTGCTGACGCTGCTCGATGCGACCGAGGAGATGAACCGCCTGTATGCAAAGCGCCCGGTCATCACAATGTCGATGGGAGGCGTAGGTGTGCTCAGCCGGATGTGCGGCGAGGTGTTCGGCTCTGCATTGACGTTTGGCGCTGTGGGACAGACTTCGGCACCCGGTCAGATGCAGGTGGAGGATCTGCATACGGTACTGCGGCTGCTGCACACAGCAATGCATTAAAAAAACCAGAGAATACCTCATATCATGTGTATCCTCTGGTTTAATTTTGTTCATAAACCTGATTATATTTAAGGAAACGCTGATTAAAGCGTTTCCCGCGCCGGATTTGCGCTGCGAAGCA
>CAVHZH010000134.1:0-3621 GCA_963640395.1 Oscillospiraceae bacterium | reverse complement strand
AGGGAAACGCTGATTAAAACGTTTTCCACGTCGGAGGCTTCTAAGGAAATGCTGATTAAATCAGCATTTCCTTAGAACAGGTCAAAGCACTTGTAGCTGGAACTGTGGAAATATTTCAGGAAAGGAAGTTGATTGGTATGGAAAAATTTGAATTTGATGAAATTACTTTTGATGAGGAAACAAGACTGCTGTATGAGGGACATCATGTAAACGGAATGGATCTGGCACCGGAAGCATTCCCGCTGTTTATGACCAGTGCATTTAATATGGGTAATCTCGATGACGTGGAAAAAAGCTACGCCGAGAAGAAGTATACTTATATCCGGACAAGAAACCCGAACAGAAAGGCATTGGCAGATGTGTTGACCTATCTGGAGCAGGGAACAGATACACTGATTTTTTCATCCGGAATGGGAGCGATCACAACGACCTATTTCTCATTGCTGCATAGAGGAGATCATTTCCTGTGTAATGAGAATATTTATGGAGAGACTTTTGATTCGATCACATCACTGCTCAGCAACTGGGGCGTAGAAGCGGATTTTGTTCCGTTCAACGATCTTGATGCGGTGCGTGCAGCAATCCGACCCAATACAAAGATGCTCTATACAGAGGTAGCAAGCAATCCGACCGACCGACTGTGTGATATCGGGGAGATCGCAAACATCGCACATGAAGCGGGTGCATTGCTGATGGTCGACAATACATTCACGACACCGATCTGTATCAAGCCCCTGACGCTTGGAGCTGATATTGTGATCAACAGCCTGACTAAATTCATCAACGGACATTCCGATGCACTGGCAGGATCTATCACGGTAAAGGATATGGATCTGTATGAGAAAATCCATACGGTGCGTATGCTGACCGGAACCTCAGGCTGTCCGTTTGCATCATGGATGGTATTCAGAGGCATCCATACGGCAGATCTGCGTATTAAGAAGCAGTGTGAGAATGCTGCAAAGCTGGCATTGGCATTAGCCGAAAATCCGCATGTATCCTGTGTCAACCATCCGGCTGTGAGCAGCCATCCGCAGTATGAGCTTGGCAAAAAGCTGTTCAAATCTCCGTATCAGGCAACCGGAATGTTCTCCTTTGAGATGCCGAACGATCGTGCGAAGATCAACGAATTCATGGATCGCTTGCATATCGCACACTACGCACCGACATTGGGCGGTATCCGCACGACATTATCTTATCCGTTGCTTTCTTCACACATGCATGTGCCGGAGGAAGATTGCAAGAAGATGCACATTACCGGTGGTCTGATGCGTGTATCTACCGGTATCGAGAGCGCAGAGGATCTGATTGCTGACTTCAATTACGCGTTAAAGGCTTTTGACGAAGCATAACAGGGAGGTGTGCCTGATGAACACATTTCAAATTCGACCGCAGATCCATTTGTTTGATCATGTAGATGAATTTTTAAAGGACTTTCCTTTGACAAAAAAGGATTTGATCTTTACGGGCAGACGGGTTTACCAGAATCATCTCTGCGGTAAATGTAAGCATGCGAATGTGATCTTTCACACGGATTATGGTTCAGGAGAGCCGTCAGACCATTTTGTGAATGCCATATTAGAGGATATTTCGCTAGAAGATTACGACCGGATTATTGCGATCGGCGGGGGAACGATTCTGGATGTGGCGAAGCTGCTTGCGCTGCGCACGATCCAGCCGGTCAATGATCTGTTTGACCGGACAATACCCGCTGAAAAATGCAGGGAGCTGATTCTCATCCCGACCACATGCGGAACGGGAAGTGAGGTGACAAATGTGTCGATTCTGGAGTTTGTGGAAAGACGCTCGAAATTTGGACTGGCAGTGAATGCGCTTTATGCGGATCATGCGATACTCATACCGGAGTTGCTGGATAAGCTGCCGTTTTCCGTATTTGCAACGAGCTCGATCGATGCGTTTGTGCACGCGATTGAATCTTATATTTCACCGAGGGCGACATTCTTTTCGGAAGAATATTCAAAGCTGGCGATGCAGATGATTCTGCAGGCTTATCCGCAGGTTTTACAAAACGATAAGAAGCTGACACCGGAGCTGGCAAAGACATTTCTGATCGCAAGCTGCTATGCCGGGATCGCATTCGGCAATTCGGGCACAGGACCGGTGCATGCGATGAGTTATCCACTCAGCGGAGGTTATCATGTCGCACACGGTGAGGCAAATTATGTATTTTTGACGACTGTGTTCAAAAAGTATCAGCAGCTGCAGCCGGATGGAAAGATCCGCCAGCTAAACAGATTGCTGGCAGATATGCTCGGCTGCGGTGTCAATGAAGTGTATGAGAAGCTGGAACGGTTGTTTGATCATCTGATCAAAAAGAAGTGCCTCGCTGACTATGGAGTGAGAGCAGAGGAACTGCCGGATTTTGCATTAAACGTAAGCACAAAGCAGGAGCGTCTGATGCGGAACAAATATACGACACTGACATACGAAACGATACTGGAGATGTATCGTTCACTCATGTAGAGGAGATGTATATGCAAATGAAAGAAATAAAAAAAGTAGTCATTGCGGGCGGTGGACTGATGGGAGCCGGTATCAGCCTGATGTTTCCGGAATATGGAATGGAGACGGTGCTGTATTCTGTCGCGGGATCAGATTTCAAAAAGGCAGACGAGGTGATTGAAAAGAGTCTGGAGGCGCTCGTTGAAAATGGACGTCTGGAACGGGAGGAGGCATCCCGGATCAGACAGGAGATTCAATTTACGACAGATAAGAGCTGTTTTGCACAGGCAGATCTTGTCATCGAAGCGATCCCTGAACGGATCGATATCAAAAAGAGCTTTTATGAGGAGATCTCACAGCTTGTTCCGGCAGATGCGATCCTGACGAGCAATACGTCTGCGATATCCGTCAACCAGCTCAGTGCGTATGTGACACATCCGGAGCGGTTCTGCGGGACGCATTTTCTGAACCCGCCGCATATTATACCGCTGGTAGAGATCACAAAGGGCGATCAGACAGATCAGGCGGTCTGCGAATTTCTGTATGAGCTGTTAAAAAAGATGGGTAAGGAGCCGGTATTGCTGAAAAAGGATGTCAAGGGCTTTTTGTCTAACCGGCTGCAGTTTGCGCTGTTGCGGGAGGCTACTTATCTGGTGGAGCAGGGCATCGCTGACCCGGAGGATATTGACCGCACGATCAAATACGGCAACGGTCTGCGTTACACATGCTCCGGTCCGTTTAAGATCGCAGATCTCGGCGGATTGTCGGTATTTAATTCCGTAGCAAAATATCTTTATCCGGATCTGGCTGACGAAAAGACAGAAAATTATCTGCTGGACGAGCTGGTATCCGAGGGAAAAAACGGCATTTCTACCGGAGCCGGATTTTATGAATATGGCGAACAGGATCTTGAAAACGAGGAAAAGGTACGGGATACCATGATCTTAGAGATCCTGAAATCCGAAAAAATGCTGCAATCGCAGGCAGTATCATAATTCATATAGGGTAGAAAAGAGCCGCACGCAAGGTGCGGCTCATTCCTGTGTAATAGGAAATTCCGATGAATTTCCTATTACACAAAAAGCCCTCCGGGCAGGATCGCACTGCGGCGGATAAGAAGTATGTCGCAAAAGCGACCCGCCGCAGGCGGAGAATCCT
>CAVHZH010000133.1:0-3793 GCA_963640395.1 Oscillospiraceae bacterium | reverse complement strand
TCCGAATTGAAGTAGGATTGTGGGAGTGCGAAGCACGAAACAATCCGTGTAACCGTTGGTTCGGGTGTTTTGACACCCGAACCAACCTTGCAGGATCTACAAGGTGAAGGACATTTTTGACACGAGGAGGTATGTTATGAGAGATACGAGTCAAAGAAAGACAAAATTTTTAAAAGGCACCGTAATCTTCACTCTGATTCTGACGATGCTGATCACGCTGATCCCCACGGATACATTTGCCGCATCAGTTGCCTATCTGACGGAAGATCCGAATGCCGAGCTCTATCCATTTCCGTTAGACATGGATTTCCTGTCGAACTATCTGTATGGCAGTGAGGAAAACACAAAGGGTAAAGTATATGCAACTTATGCGAGAGAAGTTCCGAAGGAATGGATACCCCGCGAGATGCCGCCCAGCCTTCAGAGCAGTTACTGGGGTAAGGCTGTAGTACATACCACGGTAGCAAAGGCGTATTTCTATCCCGGCACGCCACCGATCGACTATCATTCAAAGCGGATTCAGGAGCTGAACCAGACCGCCTATCGCTTTCTGGGAAGCCATCCCGAAGGTCAGGCAAATCTCGCTTTTTATTGTGCGGAGACGAGTGAGTTCAAGGTCGTTGCATACGATGAAAACTGGGTCGCTATCTGGAGTCCGGGTGGAATCGATGTCGGTCAGGGACTCTCAAGCACCTGTGGAGGACTCGGCACAGAGCAGTACGCCAGTTGGAAACCGGGTGTGTATTTTATGCCGCGCAAGTATGTTTACATCACTGATGCAAGAAATCAGCAGTTTGAGATACCGAAAATCACAGCGTCGGGAACGGCGACCTGCAATATTTATGTAAAAACGACCCCGGCGAGTGATAATTATGTAGCTGCGGGACTGATCGAGACGAACCAGCTGTTTCAGGTGACAAAGACAACACCGATCAATGGACATTATCAGATTTATTATAAGCAGGGACTCTACTATGTCAATGCCAAATATGTAAATCTAAGGATGTCAGACGAAAACAAACCCGAGATACAATACAATGCGGTTGTCACAGCCGGTGACCCGGTTGACATCACCGCAAAGGCAAATGCATCTTCGACTGTAGAGGGAACTGTGAAAAAAGATGCCAAGCTTCAGGTCGTTAAGAAAAACGCCGGTAGCGGTTATTCACAGGTATGGTTTAATTCAAAGAAGTGCTACATTCCGACAAAGTATCTGGGCGGATTTGAAGAGTATTATTCGCTCGCAGACATCAAGAAGCTGGGCAAACCAAAGGGAACGCTCGTCCTCAATGCACCGTGGTCCGCTTATGGCAACACGGCATATACAGCGGCGGGTCTGAAAATTCTAAAGAAAAACAAAATGGATGAGTATGGAGCAGCGCAGAAAATCGCTGACGTTAATGGTTCTTATCATATGGAGGATGGCGCCAGTGCCGTCGTGTATGGAATCAGTAAATATAGCTATTATTCAAAGGACTTCCCGGATTATAAGGAAACAGTGACCATATATAAAATACTGTATGATGGAAAAGTGTGCTATACGATGGATCTGGGGCATCAGACCATTAACTATTACGACGGTAATAAATATTCAAAGAAGGTGACTGCGAACACGAAGCTGCTTTGGATCTATTGTAATAAAAATAGCGGAGGCGGAAACGTGGAATGCTATGAAATGGATGATGGCTATTGCTACTATAAACTGGATGATATCGCATCCCTGATGTCCGGAACAAATAAATCCTTTAACGTGACATATAATAAAAAATACGATGCACTTATCATTGACAGTATGACGCCGTATAAAGGGAAAACCACGGCCTTGAAAAAAGGCAACGGTAAAAAGCATAAAGTGATCGTTTCCACTACCAGCTTTGTGTGGGATGGCGAAGTAGTTGGAGTACCCTTATACAAGATCAATGGAAAGTATTATGTGGCAGCGTCTGACATTGCGGCATTGACAGATTCGCGTTTTGAAAGTACCTCTGGCGGATGGAGTATCGCAACGACCAGACCCAGCAAAATAGATGCTTACGGTTAAAAAAAAGACCGGTGGCTCGGTCGAGCCGCTGGTCTTTTTTCGCTATTGATCTTTATTTCTGGTAATTGATGGCTGCCTCCACAAATCCGCGGAACAGCGGATGCGGGCGGTTCGGGCGTGATTTGAGCTCCGGATGTGCCTGCGTCGCTACAAACCACGGATGTGCGGGCTCCTCGATCATTTCCACGATATGTCCGTCGGGGGACAGACCGGAGAGCAGCATGCCGTTTTCTGTGAGTACCGTGCGGTAATCATTGTTGACCTCGTAGCGGTGGCGATGGCGCTCGTGGATCGTCTTGCTGCCGTAGAGCGCGTATGCCTTGGAGGATGCATCCAGCTCACACGGGTAAGAGCCGAGACGCAGTGTGCCGCCGATATCGCCGTCTGCGTCCTGATCCGGCATCAAGGCGATGACCGGATGGGTCGTCTGGGGATCTAACTCGATGCTGTGCGCATCGTGCAGATCGCAGACATGGCGTGCAAATTCGATGATCGCAACCTGCATACCGAGACATAAGCCAAGATAGGGAATCTGATGCTCACGTGCATACTGGCAGGCGGTGATCATGCCCTCTACGCCGCGTGTGCCGAAGCCGCCGGGTACGAGAACGCCGCTGACATCCGAGAGCAGGCTGTCTACCGTTTCCTCCGTCACGAGCTCGGAATCGACCCATTTGATATTTACGGTACAACGGCTCGCGATGCCGCCATGCTTGAGTGCCTCTACAACAGAGATATAGGCGTCATGCAGCTGTGTATACTTTCCGACAAGAGCGACTGTCACCTCCTTGTCCGGATGACGCAGGGCATCTACCATATCCTCCCAGTCCTTCAGATCCGGTTCGGGGCAGTCCAGCTCGAGACATTCGCAGGCTACCCTCGCCAGATTTTCGCGCTCCATTGCCAGCGGAGCCTCATACAGATATTCCACATCCAGATTCTGCAGTACATGGCTGCTGGGAACGTTACAAAACAGGGCGATCTTATCCTTCAAGCCCTGATCGAGCGGCTGCTCGCTGCGGCAGACGATGACATCCGGCTGGATACCCATTCCCTGCAGCTCCTTGACGGAGGATTGCGTCGGCTTGGTTTTCAGCTCGCCCGAAGCTCGGATATAGGGAATCAGCGTCACATGGATCAGCATGGCATTTTCACGGCCGACCTCATGCTGGAACTGACGGATGGACTCTAAAAACGGCTGGCTTTCGATATCGCCGACTGTACCGCCCACCTCGATGATCGCGATATGTGTATCGTCGGAGGTGTAGTTGCGGTAAAAACGGCTCTTGATCTCGTTGGTAATATGCGGGATGACCTGCACCGTGCCGCCGCCGTAATCGCCGCGCCGCTCTTTTTGCAGGACAGACCAGTAAATTTTACCGGTAGTAACATTTGAATTTTTGGTTAAACTCTCATCAATGAAGCGCTCATAATGCCCGAGATCGAGGTCTGTTTCCGTACCATCGTCGGTGACGAATACCTCGCCGTGCTGAATAGGATTCATTGTTCCGGGGTCGATATTAATATAAGGATCGAATTTCTGCATCGTTACAGTGTAGCCGCGTGCCTTGAGCAGACGGCCGAGTGAAGCGGCAGTGATTCCTTTTCCGAGACCGGAAACAACGCCACCAGTGACAAATACGTATTTTACGGACATGATAGCTTCCTCCATAGATAATAAAATTCTCATTTTGCTACAATATTGGTTCGGGTGTCAAAACACCCGAACCTCCGGTTACACGGATTGTTTCG
>CAVHZH010000132.1:0-3845 GCA_963640395.1 Oscillospiraceae bacterium | reverse complement strand
GCGATTCTGCACTTCGTTTCGGTCGGCGCTAAGCCATCGTCCCCCGGACGATGAGCGCCCTGCCCGGAGGGCTTTTTGTGTAATAGGAAATTCATCGGAATTTCCTATTACATAAAAAAGGTTGAAGCTGTAGCAACTTCAACCTTAGTTTCCATGTGATTATTTCATGCCGTATTTCTTGTTGAACTGCTCAATACGTCCGCGTGCCTGGTTCGCTTTCTGCTGTCCTGTGTAGAACGGATGGCACTTAGAACAAATCTCAACATGGATTTCCTTCTTTGTAGAACCTGTTACAAATGTGTTGCCACAGTTGCATGTAACGGTTGCCTCATAGTATTCGGGCTGGATCTCTGTCTGCATCTTTTTCACCTCACTACTCGAAATTTTATCGAAAATCTATCGTAACTGTTCAGTACCTTCACAGTTACGATTGCAAAATCCATGAGAATCGGCTACGCCGATGGGATTTTGCACTCTTGCATCATGTTCACACGCCCTCAGCAGCGAGTGCTTCGGGCTGTCCTGAACAGTTACAATCTATCTATGTTCATATCTGTAAATGAACGTTCTATGTCTGTTGCAATCTCACAACAGCTTATTTATTGTAGCATAACGATTTATGTAATGCAAGCGTTTTTACAAAAATTTCTTTTTAATGACCTGCTGCACATATTCGCGATTATTCCGCGTATGCGCGAACATATTTAAGATCGTTTCGACCGCCTCATCTGTTTTCATACCGTTGATCGCACGGCGCATGATCGTAACCGCCTCGCGCTCCTCGCGGTCAAGCAGCAGATCCTCGCGTCTGGTGCTCGATTTGGTGATGTCCAGCGCCGGGAATACCCTGCGCTCGGAGAGCTTGCGGTCTAACACCAGCTCCATATTACCGGTTCCCTTGAACTCCTCATAGACAACATCGTCCATCTTGCTGCCGGTATCCACGAGCGCGGTCGCCAGTATCGTAAGGCTGCCACCCTCACGCATATTGCGGGCTGCACCAAAGAAACGCTTCGGCATATGCAGTGCCGCAGGATCCAGACCACCGGAAAGTGTACGTCCACTCGGCGGCACGGTCAGATTGTAGGCACGCGCCAGTCTTGTGATGCTGTCGAGCAAAATCATGACATCCTTGCTGTGCTCCACCAGACGCTTTGCACGCTCCACGACCATCTCTGCCACACGCTTATGGTGCTCCGGCTGCTCGTCGAAGGTCGAATAGATCACCTCGACGTTATCGCCCTCGATCGCCTCTTTAATATCCGTGACTTCCTCCGGGCGCTCATCGATCAGTAATATGATCAGATGCATCTCCGGATTGTTCTGCTTGACGGAACGGGCAACCTCCTTCAAAAGTGTCGTTTTTCCTGCCTTCGGCGGTGATACGATCATACCACGCTGTCCTTTTCCGATCGGTGATACCAGATCCACGATACGCATCGCAAGTCCGCCGCGCTCTGTCTCTAAACGCAGGCGCTCATTCGGGAAAATCGGTGTCAGATCCTCAAAATTCTTGCGTCTGGATGCCACTGACGGCGGATAACCGTTGATCGTTGTAATATATAACAAAGCCGAGAACTTTTCGCCCTGTGTCTTGATCCTCGTATTGCCGCATACGATATCGCCTGTCTTGAGGCGGAATCTGCGGATCTGCGACGGTGATACATATACATCATTCTCGCCGGGCAGATAGTTTTCGCTGCGGATAAAGCCGTAGCCCTCCTGCATCACCTCGAGGATACCGTTCGCCGTGATGCCGCTGTCCAGATTTGGATTGGGCATTTCCCCCTGATCCACATTCCTTTCGGTATGCTCCGTTATCTGTTCTGTCTGTGTGTTACGTTCTCTTTTTGTCTTTTCTCTCGTCTGTGTGGCTTCATCCTCACGCTTTTTGATCTGCTTGAGCCGCTGGTCCTCTGCCAGCATTACCTCCACAACCTCTGCCTTTTTTAAGCCTGAAATACTTTTTAATCCGCGCGCCTTCGCCAGATCCTTGAGTGCCGCCACGCTGAGCGACTCATACTTCTCTCGCATATTATCCATGTTTAAATTCTCCTAATAACATATCACGTTCTTACGAATGGGGAAAACAATGATTTGAAAATAGATATAAGTATTATATACCATTTCTTCTAAAATAGGAAGTCCTATTTTTCACTCGTCGCACTTGTTCAGCCCATCAAACATTTCCCTGACCGCTGGCGCGTTCTTTGTCAGCTTCTTGATGGTCAGATCCTCCGCCTTATTATTCGCCAGACGCAGGTTATTCTCGGACGACAACAGCGCCTCCTTCGTCTTTTGCAGATGCGTGATCGTCTTGTCGATCTCATCGATCGCCGTCTTGAATTTATCGCTGGCGATCCGGTAATTGCGCGCAAAGCCATCCTTGAACGCATTCATATTTTCCTCAAAATGCAAAATATCTACCTGCTGGTGGCGCGCCAGCTCCAGTTCCCTGCGATAGCCGAGCGAGTTGAGCGCCGCGTTGCGCAGCAGCGTGATCATCGGAATGAAAAACTGCGGGCGGATCACATACATTTTTTCATATCTATAGGAGACATCCACAATGCCGTTATTGTACAGTTCGTTGTCGATCTCGAGTAGGGAAACAAGTACGGCATACTCGCATTTTTTCTCGCGCCGGTCCTTATCGAGCTCCTTTAAAAAATCCTCATTTTTGTGCTTGGTCGCAGTCTCATCCATCTCATTTTTCATCTCAAACATGATGGAAATGTACTCTACGCCGTCCGACTCCTCACGGAAAATGAAATCGCCCTTGCTGCCGGATCGCGCATCATTATCCTTCTCAAAATAGGCATTCGGAAATGCACTCATGCGCAACGCATTGAACTGGTTTAAGCAGTGCTGCTCCAGACTCTCGCCTACCATCTTGGTCGATTGGCGCGCCTTAAAGTCCTTATAATATTCGATCTGCTCGTCCTTTTGCTTTAGCTGCGCCTCATACTCCCGGACAAGTGACTGCTGTTTGAGCTCGTCCTCTGTCTCTTTACCGGCAAGCCGGCTCTGCAGCTCCAGAATCTGCGCGGTCTTTTCCGACAGCTCCTTTTCCTTCTCCTGTGCGATCTGCGTCATTGCGAGCTTTTTTTCGGTCTCCTGTCCCAGAATCTGCGCCTTTAGCTGTTCCACCTCGCGTTCCTTCTGCACAAGCTGCACATCCTTCGCCGCCAGCTCCCGGTCATACACTTCCTTCTGCTCTAGCTGCGCCAGCTTCAGCTCTCCTGCTTTGCGCTGTTCATATTCACCCTCCCGGCGCCTGAGCTCCTTGTCAAATTCAATATCACGCACCTGTCTTGCGATCTGTGCATATCCTGTTTCATCTACTGCAAATATTTCTCCGCATTTGGGGCATTTAATCTCTTTCATCGCATTTCACCTCATTGGGTTATTTTACCGTGGGGTGTGAAACTATTTTCACTTAATGCCCGACGACAGTTACAGCAGTATCCCAGTCAGGCTGCAAAAATAGTTTCACAAGCCCCTATCATTTTTACATACTATCTTGATTCTAGCACAGCAGCAGTCCAAAAATCAACGTAACAGTTCCTTGCGTTTTGTCATCTTATTGCGGATTGTATCTTGTTCATTTTGTGTGTAAATGCGTTTATACAGTCCAATGCTCTATAAATTTACTGATTACAGCTTCAGACTATTTTCGTCCAACAGGAAATTCCTCAGTCCGATTGTAATAATTCCGTTTTCATCGCGGCGCACTTTCATAGTATCCCCAACGACAACGATTTTTCTAAAAAAATCCGGAATACTCAAAAGTCCTCGTTGTTCCTGATTTACTTTATCTGCGGTCGGAAGTGCAAAAGCAGATTGAA
>CAVHZH010000131.1:0-3927 GCA_963640395.1 Oscillospiraceae bacterium | reverse complement strand
CACTTGCCATCGCATACCTCTCAAGAAGCTGCGGCGATACCTTGCCGGAGCATCCGATTTTTCTAAGCCACTCCCAGGTCTCCTCATAAATTTCTGCAGCCTGCAATGGATTTCCGTCACGCTGCTCGGCTGAGAGAAAATCATGCGGCTTTGGCATCTCGACACCCTCCACTTCCGGGATATCGAGAATTTCCAATTTTCTGCCGCCAGGGTTGCCGCTTGCAGCTTTCTCCTTTACGGCAGATTTCTTACGGCCAGCTCCCGGTCTTGCGCCGCCACGACCGCCGATATTATTTGATTTTGTGGGCATTTTCCTCACCTTCCTTTATTACCCTTTTGATTTCGCATTTTTCGCACACAAGACCCCGCGCCGTTCCCCGGGACCTAAAGCCACAGAGATTAAACCCGGCCCTGGTCATCCGCATTTCCTTGTTTTCATACTCACAATATCTGACGCATGACGCCAACTTATGTTATAGAACCTTGCAAGTTCACTTCGTGACTGTCCTTCTTCGTATCGTTTTCGTAGTTCCCTCACGTCCTCGTTGCTGAGCTTTGCAGCAATAGCATTCTCACCATGACGCAGACAAACCGCAGTTCCATGTCTCATTGCATCTTGCGCATTTTCTTTTGGCGTTCCCCAGCAAAGATTCCCGAGTCTATTGTCGAGCGGGTCACCGTTCAAATGTCTGCAAACATATCCAGCCGGACGCGGTCCAACAAAAGTATCCAGTACGATTTTATGAACTGGTATCGGATGGGTTCTTACTGGACATCCGTTGTCACGAAGATTAACTCTGTAATAGCCATTGTGCATACGCATAGGCTTTTGTCGCATTTCTCCTGTACGCATAGAATAAATAAAGCCATCCGTTGTTACGTACTGCAACGGATAGCCTGGTATTTCTTTCATCATATTTATCGATCCCCAATCTCATGGTGTATTTTGTTGTGGCACGAGCGGCAAAGGCTCATGAGATTGCTCCTCGCATGTGTTCCACCTTTCGATATCGGCACGATGTGATGCACCTCATCCACGGGAGTGAGGATGCCTTGCTCGAAGCACTTCTCGCAGAAGGGATGCGTCTGCACATAGCTGTCACGGATGCGTTTCCACGCTCTGCCGTACTTCTTCTTGCTGTCCGGATCACGGCTGTACTTTTCGTACTGTCTCGCCACCAGCTTTGCATGCTCCTCGCAGTATCTGCCGTCCGACAGCTTAGCGCATCCCGGATACGCACAGGGCTGCTTTGGTTTCCTTGGCACTTCCTTCACCTCACTTTCTGAGCATAAGAAAAGCCCCCACAGGATTGCTCCCATGAAGGCTCGTGCTCTACGCAATTTTCTATACTACCATTATACGCAGATGCTCTGTGCCAATCTATGGCAAAGTGTGTCAACTTTATTCTGGCACCTGAAAATTTTGTAGTGCCGATGAATGAATCCGGTGCACCGTCCTCATGGATACCGACAGGTTCCCGGCGATCTCCTCCCAGCTCACATTATCCATGTAGCGATATGTAAGCAGGAGACGCTCGTCACGGTTATTCATCTTCTCCAGTGCGGACAACATCTGTTTCTTTAGCATCACAAGCTCATACAGTTCCTTTTGCAGCTTTTCCTCCATCTCGATGATGTCTCCCAGATATTTCACAAATGGCGGATCTGCATTTCTACTTGTCTGGACTCTCTCTCCGAAATTGGATCCACCAACCTTGCCAGCAAGCTCGCGTAATCGCTCCAGCTCCTGTGCATCGGAATCGATCAGTTCATTCAGCCTGTATGCCTGCTGCAGATATTCTTTTGCTGTCATAGTCTAACCTCCGAAAATATGATTTCCCTCGGATTGACTCTGATTGACTCGGCCTATTACAGGCTCATTTACAGATGTGCCTTCACCGCATTGATCAGACGCTTCTGGCTGTCATCTTTACTTGTAAGTGCATCCAGAATATCTTCATCAATGGTACCGGCTGTCACAATGTGCTGTACCACAACGGTTTTATTCTTTTGTCCCTGTCTCCAAAGTCTTGCATTGGTCTGCTGATATAATTCCAAAGACCAGGTAAGTCCAAACCAGACAATGTGGCTGCCTCCGCTTTGAAGATTCAGTCCATGACCAGCTGCTGCCGGATGGATAAGTCCTACCGCAAACTCACCCTTGTTCCACATCTCTATGCTGCCGGGAGAGGATATCCTTGCGTACTCAATCTTTAATGCATCCAATCTCTTGCAGATTCTCTCAAGATCGTGCTTAAACCAATAGGCCACCAAAATAGGCTTGCCATTTGCTGCTTCTATGATATCCTCCAAGGCATCCAGCTTCCTATCGTGAATATGAACAGACTCACCGGATTCAGAGTAGACGGCTCCGTTTGCCATCTGACACAGCTTCCCTGAAAGAGCTGCAGCATTTGCAGCGGTGATGTCATCATCTTCCTTGTAGGCAAGAATCATATCTGTTTTCAGCTGCTCATACTGCGCGTCTTCCTTTTCATCCATGTACACCGGATATCTCGTCTCAACCAGCTCCGGCATCTGAAGATAGTCCATGGCCTTCATGGATATCGTGATATCCACAATCTTATCGTAGATCTGCTCCTCTGCCTCCGGTCTAAGTGCATAGGAATAAACAATTTGTCCGTTCATCCTGTCGGGTACAAAGTAAGCATTACGATACTGCGTAATAAATCTTCCCAGCCTTGCTCCCATATCCAGACACTTGAACTGGGCAAATAAATCCATCATGCCATTTGGACTCGGTGTTCCGGTAAGGCCAACGACTCTCTTTACACGAGGCCGCACCTGCATAAAAGATTTAAACCGTTTAGAATTCCAGTTCTTAAAGGAACTCAGCTCATCGATCACGACCATATCGAATTCAAATGGGATTTTGCTCTTTTCCACAAGCCACTGGATATTCTCTCGATTGATGATGTAAATATCAGCATCAGCTTTCAAAGCTTCCAGTCTTTCCTTTTCGCTTCCGACCGCTATGCTGTATCTGAGGTGGGAGAAATTATCCCATTTTTTTATTTCGTCAGCCCATGTAACCTTCGCTACTCGAAGCGGTGCAATTACCAGTACTTTGCTTATTTCAAAGCTGTCATACATTAGCTGATTAATCGCATCCAAGGTGCATACGGTTTTGCCAAGCCCCATTTCTAAAATAACAGCAGCTATCGGATGCGTCAGGATAAACTCTGTAGCGTGTTTCTGATAATCATGTGGATTGTATATCATCTAAAATGCCTCCAATCTGTTCTGGATGATCCAGAATAAAAACACGAAAGCCTAATCGACGCAGCTGTTCATGCCGGTGAATTTGTAAAGGTCGCGGCTTTTCCCCTGGAGCCTTGACCTCCACAAAGCCTATGCAGCCCTGTGACAAAAGAACCAATCGATCTGGCATTCCGTCCATACCGGGAGATGTGAACTTGGGACACATCCCACCTCTGCCTTTGACGGCTTTCACGAGCTGTTGCTCAATTACCTTTTCTCTCAAAGAGACCTCCTGCCATTTTCTTTGCCGTTGTAATTATTTCTTCATCAACGACATTCCGTGGTTCATCACTTGTACTGCCATAAAACACGGACAGATATTCATTCCCAAGTTTCGGATAGTCGTGAAACATATTGTCCTCGGCACGGCTGCATACTTCATCAATGCGTCTTAATGCGCGATACATTTTGTCGGTGTCCGGTGCGGATAGCACCTTAGACAAATCAACCATAAGCTTTGCACTTAACTCCTTAAAAAGCCGCATCTCGGCACCAGCCCGTTTATATTCATCAATGGTTCGATCTTTTTTCTGTAACATACTTTTATCCTCCAGCGCCGCCTTTCCATCAGCGGCTATTTTTTAAGCCATGACACACATGTCCATCTCCACGTAATCTTTTCTTATACAATTTTTTTATTTATCC
>CAVHZH010000130.1:0-4035 GCA_963640395.1 Oscillospiraceae bacterium | reverse complement strand
ATGCAAATCCGTGCGATCCGCCGGAGGCTGCTAAGGAAATGCTGATTAAATCAGTATTTCCTTAGAAATCGCTGTACTAGTATCTTACTCGTTTTAGTATACAGAGCATCACCGCAAAAATCAAGGTTTACGCCGTGTTACTGAACCGATGTACGAGTGAGCAGGGACGTCGGATCTGCCGGTGTGCCGTCTTTGGTCAGGGCAAAATACAGGTTATCCCCCTCGAGGGAATAGTATTTTGTCGTGGATGCAACCGTTCCGATCGCATCTCCTGCATCCAGATACGAGCCCTCCTTAAAATTGAGATCCTGCAATTGTCCATAGGACACCTCATATCCATCGCCGATATCCATTGTGACGGTGAGCCCTGTCTGTGCGTCCTCTTTGATCTGTGTGATCGTACCTGCTGCCGCCGCCATGACTGTATCCCCGCTCTGCGCATCGATAATCATTGCAGGGTTATACTTGTACTGATCCAGTGTCGCAAAATAGATCGACTGATCCATACTGTAGTTCATCAGCACACTTCCTTCCACCGGCCATTGCAGTTCTCCGCAAAACTGTAATGCGGGCGCTGCCGGTTCGACCTTGACGGCAGAACCGCCTACCGGTGTGACGGGCTGCGATTCTTCCGACTCCTCTGCGGCGACATCCATATCGTTGTTTTCTGCCGCGTCCTCCTTTGGCTCGACCTGCGGCACCTCCTCTACTTCATTTTCATCCCATGTTTCGGGCAGAATGACCGAATCCACGCTCTCGATCGGCTCTATATCTGCATCCTCGCTGACCTTGTCATTGTTTTCTGCGATCTGGGTTTCACGGTCCGGCTGCTGCATGCTTCTGGCGATGTACAGCCCTGTGAGACATGTGACAAAAATGAGCATCAGGCAGCCAGCGATCAAAATCTGCTTCTGGCTGGTCATTCCACTTGTTTTTCTCTCCTTCATCCCTTACCACCATCTTTCTCTCTTTATGATCTGTTCGTATCTTCATTGTTACGATAGTCCTAGTATTGCCGGATTTTCAGAGATTATGCAGTGGTTTTGAAAATGTGGAAGCCTGTTTTTTAATTGTTCTTTTCAAGTGTTGTATCCGGGAAAAAATAACTTAAAATATCCTGATAGGATGCGCCATCCTGTGCCTGTTTTTCCGCCGCATACTGGCTCATACCGATGCCATGTCCTTTTCCTTTGACGACAATGCGTATCTGTCCCTCTACGTCTTTGATATAAAAGCAGGGCGACGGCAGATCGAGTAGCCGCCGGAACACATCGCCGGTATATTCTTTTTCGCCGATCTGTACCGATGAGACATAGCCGGTATCATCCGCCGTCTGTGTGATCGTTTTCAAATCGTCCTCATGCGCGATGTCAAGCGCCTGCATCAGATCCTCATATGGAAAAAAACGTACCGTGAGATAATCCGGCGATGTGATGTCCATGCCGCATGCAGCCGACTGTAGATACGGTGTGGCTTCTCCGTTTAATTCCTGCACAGCACGCGTCGCGCCCGCGCTGACCTGATGATAGGCAGTCTGTATCGGCTTTCCGCCGTAGGTGAGGACCTCGCCTGCCGTATCTGTGACGGCGGCTTTTGCGATTTCATAATATTCCCTCACGTGACCGCTGCCCCAGAGCGCTGTGAGCTCGTCGAACGAACGGCTCTGCTCCTGCTGTTCACCCGCCTGTTCCCTGCGCACATATTCTGTGCGCACGAGTACAGCCTGCGCCCGGAGCACAGCCTCCGGCAGATCCATCCGTATCTGACCCGCTAAAATCCCTGCCAACACCTCGATCGGCTCCTGTGCCTGCACCAATTCACCGGTTTCGCCCGGTTCTTCCGCGGCTGTAATATCAAATAACTGCCTGCCCTGCAGCGCATATGTAATAATATATGGAAGAATGATGATGATTAAAAAGACGGCGACTCCCGTCTTGAGCTTTTCAGCCATACTGTACCTCCCCCCCCCTAAGTTGCTGGCGGCAAGCGCGGCTGTTCCCATCAGATGCGACGTTTGTCCGGCGAGTGCGAGCTTGTAAACAAAGCCAGCGGTACTTGGCAAAACAAAGCGAGACACCGCCGGGCAATTGGAGCAGAGTCTGATTTGGATACTGCCGCGCTTGCCGCCGGCCAATATATTGTGAAATAGTCTCCCAAATACCTGTACAAGTATATGAAAAAAGGAGCACTTTTATGAAAGTGCTCCGAGTTCATTGGAAAGCCCTGCGAATTGTCCGAGTGTCAGCGCCTCGCCGCGGATGGTGAGCGGCTGTCCGATCGCTGTGATCGCTGCCTCAATCTGTTCTTTTGTAAAAGGCAGATCCGATGCATTTTTCAGTCCATTGACAAGTGTTTTTCTGCGCTGGTTAAACGATGCACGGATCAGACGGAACATCAGGCGTTCGTCTGCGACATCGACCGGCGCATGCTCATGTCTCGTCAGCCGGATAACTGCGCTGCCGACATTCGGGCGCGGCATAAAACAGTTCGGAGGTACGATCGCCACGATCTCCGGCTTCGCATAATACTGCACCGCCAGCGACAACGCGCCATAGTCCTTGCTGCCGGGTCCGCACTGCATACGGTCAGCAACCTCCTTCTGCACCATAACCGTAATGCTCTCGATCGGCACATGGCTCTCAAACAAGCCCATGATAATTGGTGTCGTGATGTAATAAGGCAGATTTGCCACGACTTTGATCGGTCTGCCGCCGTTTTTCTCATTTGCCAGTGCAGCGATATCGACCTTTAAAATGTCCTTGTTGATAACCTCTACATTATCGTATGCGCTGAGCGTATCCGCCAGTATCGGAATCAGGTTTTTGTCGATCTCCACCGCTGCCACAGATCCTGCTGCCTCACACAGATACTGCGTCATCGTGCCGATACCGGGACCGATCTCTACGACAAAATCATCCTTTGTGATCCCCGCCTCGTCAATGATGCGCTCGAGTACATGTGTATCGATCAGAAAATTCTGCCCGAATTTCTTCTGAAAATGAAAATTATATTTCTGCAGCACCGCGATCGTGTGCTGTGGTTCGCCTAAATATGCCATAGTTCCTCCGATGATTGCTGTTTTATCCACATAACTGCCCAATGACAGCTATTGCTCCTTTGCTGCCTTAGAAAATAATCTCAGGGCATTCTCCCATGTCGCAGCCTCTACCTCGTCTGGTGTCAGCTCCTTAATCTGCGCGATTTTTTCTACCACATAGACCAGCTCGCGCGAATCATTTCTCCTGCCCCTGTGCGGCTCCGGTGCGAGATAGGGACTGTCTGTTTCGAGTAACATGCGCTCGATCGGCGTCTCTGCCACAGTCTGCACGAGCTTTTTCGCGTTTTTGAATGTAACGACACCGCCCACACCGATATAATATCCCATTTTTACATATTCACGCGCCATTTCCGGTGAATAAGAATAACAGTGGATCACGCCGGGGATTTCCTGTGCACGGATGTCCCGCATCAGTGAATAAGTATCCTCCGCAGCGTCTCTGGAGTGGATAATGACCGGAAGTGATACCTCGCGCGCCAGCTCCATCTGCCTTACAAACCAGTCTCTTTGGTTTTGCCGAGCGTCTGCATCCTTTTCCCAGTAATAGTCCAGCCCGATCTCTCCGATCGCAACCGTTTTTTCCCATGCCGCCAGCTCACGCATATGGTCAATGACAGACTTATCCATGCCTGTCAGCTCACTCGGATGGACACCGACTGCTGCATAGACATGGTCATAGGTGCGTGCCAGTCCGACACACTGATCAATCGATTCGATCGTGGATGCCACATCAATAATTTTTCTTATACCAAGAGAAGGGAGCTGTGCAAGCAGCTCCCCCCGATCCCCGGCAAATTGCTCATCATCATAATGAGCATGTGTCTCGAAAATCATATTTTCCCTTTCTTGCGATCGCAGCGATCAGGCTTTGATCTGAAACATCCTCTATTTTCAGCTTCTATTTCTAGGGAAATGCTGATTAAATCAGCATTTCCTTAGCAGCCTCCGGCGGATCGCACGGATTTGCATGGGAAATT
>CAVHZH010000129.1:0-4058 GCA_963640395.1 Oscillospiraceae bacterium | reverse complement strand
GCATGATACTTTAAATAAACCAAGCGAAAATAAGGTGTCTGCAATTACTGTGCCAGTAGTAGAGCTGCCTACAAGACTTGTGGCACTTAAGTTTAAGCCTGAAAGCACTAATACAGTAGAAATGTTTTTAGATAATGGATGGCAATTAAGCTTCAGAATTCATAATGCAAGTACAAGGGTTGAACCAAGTTTAAAATTTGATGTGCAGTTTATTGGCATGCCGACATCGGTGTTGAATATTGAATGTAAATGGAAATAAGGCGGTACAAAACGATTGACTTGTAACTATTACATAAATCCGCTATACTAATCAAAGAAAGGCGATGGAAGAATGCTTTCTTCCATGGGTGTCAATGTGGAAGATCTGACATTGAAATAAGGGCATCTGGAATAGAAAATCAAAACAGATAAGATCAAGATAAAAAGAAAGACAGGCAAAGGAGAATCACAATGAATGAAGTATATGAAAAACTGTTGAAATGTTATGAGAGCGTCAGGGCAAAGATTGATTTTACACCCGAGGTGGCATTGATTTTAGGCTCTGGTCTCGGCGATTATGCGGATCAGATCGAGGTCGTAGCGACACTCGATTACAAGGATATTGAGGGATTTCCGGTATCGACCGTGCCGCTGCACAGGGGCAGGTTCGTATTCGGATATGTAGAGGGCGTGCCGGTTGTGATCATGCAGGGGCGCGTGCATTATTATGAGGGCTATTCGATGACCGATGTCGTGCTGCCGACCAGACTCATGAAAATGATGGGCGCAAAGGTGCTGTTTCTGACGAATGCATCCGGAGGTATCAGACAGGGCTTCCATGCGGGAGATTTCATGCTGATCAGGGATCAGATTTCCAGTTTTGTTCCGTCGCCACTGATCGGTGCGAACATCGAGGAGCTGGGAACGAGATTCCCCGATATGAGCCATGTCTATGATGAGGATCTGCAGCAGATTGTGAAAAAGGCAGCCTGCGATCTGGACATTCCCTTGAAGGAGGGTGTATATATCCAGCTTACCGGACCGGCTTACGAGACTCCGGCAGAGATCCATATGTGCCGCGCGATGGGCGCAGATGCAGTCGGTATGTCTACGGCATGTGAGGCACAGGCAGCAAAGCATATGGGTATGAAGATTGTAGGAGTATCCTGCATTTCCAATCTGGCAGCAGGTATCTCACCGAAGCCGCTGACACATGAGGAGATTACGGAGACTGCAGAGGTGGTCGCTCCGATGTTCAAGCGGCTTCTGACAGAGACGATCAAAAATATTGCAAAAACATTGTAAAAGCAAAGGAGACTACGATTCGATGAATGTACGCTTTTATAACGCGAAAATTTTGTGCCTGAAGGATGATGCGGCACATGAATACCAGATCATAGAGGGCGAGCTGTGGGTGCGTAGCAAAGAGATCGCCTATATCGGTGACGGCAGTGATACAAGCCACGTGCTGCAGCCCGGTGAAGTGATTTTGTGGGATCGCGAGATCGATGCTGCGGGCAAGCTCATCATGTCCGGCTTTAAGAATGCACATACGCATACGGCGATGACATTTCTGCGTTCCTATGCGGACGATCTGCCGCTGCAGAACTGGCTGAATGAGCAGGTATTTCCGCGTGAGGGACAGCTCACGGAGGATGATTGTTACTGGCTGAATATTTTAGGAATCATGGAGTATCTGACGAGCGGTATCACCTCCAATTTTGATATGTACTTTTTTCCGCCGGTGGATGCGAAAGCATCGGTGGATACTGGATTCCGTACCGTGCAGACGAGCGGGCTCAACAACTATGGCGGTACGGTAGAGCTTATGGAGGAAAACTATCATATCGTGAATGAAATGAGTGACCTGACGAGCTTTATCGTCGGATTCCATGCAGAATATACGACCTCGATGGAGCTGATGGAGGGAGTCGCAGCACTCGCACAGAAATTAAAATCGCCGGTATTTCTGCACAATTCCGAGACAAAGCTGGAGGTGGAGGAGTGCATCGGACGATACGGCAAGACCCCGACGCAGCTCACGGATGCGCTTGGCATGTATGAATACGGCGGCGGCGGTTATCACTGTGTATGGATGGAGGATACCGATTTTGAGATTTTCAAAAAGCGCGGTCTCACGGCAGTGACCAACCCGGCATCAAATCTGAAGCTGGCGAGCGGCATCGCGCCGATCAGCCGTTATGTCGCAGAGGGCATTCCGGTGGCGATTGGTACAGACGGACCTGCGAGCAACAACTGTCTGGACATGTTCCGCGAGATGTTTCTGACGACTGCACTGGCAAAGGTCAGGGATATGGATGCTGCAGCAGTGCCCGCGAACGAAGTGCTCTATATGGCGACGACAGCCGGTGCACGTGCGATGGGGCTGGATGACTGCGATGATCTGGCAGTCGGCAAAAAGGCGGATCTGATCCTGATTGACCTGATGCAGCCGAACATGCAGCCGGAGAATAATCTGATGAAAAATATCGTTTACAGCGGCAGCAAGCAGAACGTTGTGCTGACGATGGTCAACGGGCGGATTCTCTATGAGGACGGCAGCTTTGCCATCGGTTTTGACCCGAAGGAGATCTATGCGAAGGCAAATGCGGTCATTGGCAGAATGAAATAAGAGGTTAGGAAAATATGAATGTATTATTTATTCACCACAGTTGTTTTGTGGTGGAACTCGACACAAAGGTGCTCGTGTTCGATTATTTTAACGGCGACCGTGTGAACGGCTATCATTTTGGCGGCAAGCTGCCGATCTACGATGCGGACACGCCGATGTATTTTTTCGCGAGCCACAAGCATCAGGATCATTTTGACATGGATATTTACCGGTTCGCCGAGCGCTACGAGAACATCCATTATATTATCTCAAAGGATGCGAAGCTTGGCTCCAATTTTTTGAAAAAGCATGGGATCGACCCTGCCATCCGCGAAAAGATCACCTATGTGACGCATGGTGAGGACTATCTGGTCGATGACATCAAGCTGCACACATACCTCTCGACAGATGCGGGCGTGGCTTTTGCGGTCGAGGCAGACGGAAAACATATCTATCATGCGGGCGATCTGAACAACTGGAAATGGGAGGGCGCAGGCGATCTGGTCAACGGCAAGATTGAACGCGTTTACAAGCACCAGATCAACCTGATGTCGGACACTTATTTTGACGCGGCATTTGTCGTGCTCGATCCGAGACTCGCGCAGCATAAGTTCAAGGGCTTTGACTATTTTTTGAAAAATGTCTCTGCGAAATATGTCTTTCCGATGCACTGCTGGCAGGAGTTCGGTGTGATCGATGAGTATCTGAGCCGGATCGCAAATCCGACCTTTACCGGGCGCATCATGCGCATCACGCAGGAAAACCAGTATTTTGAGGATTTGGATTGAGAATTTTGCATCGGGATTCTGAGGAAAGAGAGGAAGGATGAAGGTAACGATATTTACAGACGGAGCGGCGCGCGGCAACCCGGACGGACCCGGCGGCTACGGCGCGATCCTGCGCTATGTGGACAGCCGCGGCGGAGTGCATGAAAAAGAGCTGTCTGCCGGATATAAAAAGACGACGAACAACCGCATGGAGCTCATGGCGGCGATCCGTGGGCTTCAGCAGCTCAACCGCCCCTGCGAGGTGGAGCTGTATTCGGACTCAAAATATCTCACGGATGCGTTCAACCAGCATTGGATTGACAGCTGGCAGAAAAAAGGCTGGGTCAAATCCGACAAAAAGCCGGTCAAAAACGTGGATCTGTGGAAAGCGCTGCTCGCAGCGATGCAGCCGCATCAGGTGAAATATATCTGGGTCAAGGGGCACGACGGGCATCCGGAAAATGAGCGCTGTGACCAGCTTGCAACGGGGGCTGCGGACGGCGGCGGGCTGCTCAATGATGTGGAACTGTAACACCATGCAGCGAATAGTTACAAAAACATGTAGCCTTGAAAAAGAATGTATTGTATAATTATAAGATAACAAGGTTTACCGAATATCCGGCCGTCTTTAGGGAAATGCTGCTTAAATCAGCATTTCCTTAGCAGCCTCCGGCGGATCGCACGGATTTGCATGGGAAATT
>CAVHZH010000128.1:0-4179 GCA_963640395.1 Oscillospiraceae bacterium | reverse complement strand
GCTGTATGAGCTGCCGCAGTGGGATCAGATCTTTGATGCAGAGAAGAAAAAGGCATTGTACTTAGAGCAGAAAAAGTCAGGTACGATCCGCCGCGAGGGAAAGAAGATCGGCAGAAACGATCCGTGTCCCTGCGGAAGCGGCAAGAAATATAAGCAGTGCTGCGGAAAAAACGCTTAATTGTATTAAATAAGTACATGAATTTGCTTTACATGATGCAGGAAAAGCGTTAGAATGTCTAATCATAATCAATACGAAATATGTATAATACGTTGAAGAGACTAACCAACTCTGAGTGCCCCTAATCCGGGCCGGTGATACCGTTATCATCACAAAAGTGACCGGGACAGTATGCTGTCCGGTAACTGGGGTGGAACCGCGAGCAATCGTCCCTGGTGTCAGTGATCTGGCATCGGGGATTTTTTATTTCACAGGAAATTTCGATGAATTTCCTAACAGAGAAAGGAGAATTGACATGAAAATCACATTAAAGGATGGTTCCGTAAAGGAATACGATCAGGCAAAAACAGTGTATGAGATTGCACAGGATATCAGTGAGGGACTGGCACGCGTGGCATGTGCCGGAGAGGTAAACGGAGAGATCGTTGACCTGCGTACTGAGATCAGCGAGGATTGCGAATTGAATATCGTGACTGCAAGTGATCCGGAGGGTCTGCGTGTCATCCGCCACACCGCTTCACATGTGCTGGCAGAGGCTGTCAAGCGCCTGTTCCCCGATGCAAAGATCACGATCGGGCCTGCGATCGACGATGGATTTTACTATGATTTCGATCATGCACCGTTTTCAAGAGAGGATCTTGACAGCTTAGAGTCAGAAATGAAAAAGATCATCAAGGAAGGTCACGAGATCACACGCTTTACATTGCCGAGGGCAGAGGCGATCAAATTCATGCAGGAAAAGGGCGAGCCTTACAAGGTAGAGCTGATCGAGGATCTGCCGGAGGATGCCGAGATCAGCTTTTACGATCAGGGCGGATTTGTCGATCTGTGTGCAGGACCGCATCTGATGAGCACAAAGGGTGTCAAAGCCTACAAGCTGATTTCTTCTTCGATGGCGTACTGGCGGGGCGATTCAGACAGGGCGCGCCTGCAGCGTATTTACGGTACCGCATTTAATAAGAAGGACGAATTGAAGGAGCATCTTGCAAAGCTGGAGGATGCAAAGATGCGTGACCACAATAAGCTCGGACGTGAGATGGGTCTGTTTACGACTGTCGATGTCATCGGTCAGGGTCTGCCCCTTTTCACACCGAAGGGAACCAAAATGATCATGAAGCTGCAGCGCTGGATCGAGGATCTCGAGGATAATGAGTGGGGTTATGTGCGAACACGTACACCGCTCATGGCGAAGGCAGATCTTTATAAGATTTCCGGACACTGGGATCATTACATGGATGGTATGTTTATTTTAAATAAGGATTCCGATGATAAAGAGACAATGGCACTGCGCCCGATGACCTGTCCGTTCCAGTATTATGTATATATGAATGAACAGCATTCCTACAGAGATCTGCCCTACCGTATGGCAGAGACTTCCACACTGTTCCGCAACGAGGATTCCGGTGAGATGCACGGACTGACCCGTGTCAGACAGTTTACGATCACAGAGGCTCATATTATCCTGCGTCCGGATCAGGCGGAGGAGGAGTTGACCAGATGTACAGAGCTGTGCCATTATGTCATGAAAACGCTCGGAATCGACGGCGATGTGACTTACCGTCTGTCTAAGTGGGATCCGGAAAATAAAGAAAAATATCTTGGCGATGACGCATATTGGAACAACACCCAGCAGTATCTGCGCGATGTCATGGATAAGAACCACATTCCGTATACCGAGGCTGACGGCGAGGCTGCTTTCTACGGTCCGAAGATCGATATTCAGGCAAAGAATGTCTACGGAAAAGAGGACACGATGGTGACGATCCAGCTCGACTGCGCAAGCGCGGAGAAGTTCGGTATGTACTATATCGATGAAAAGGGAGAGAAGGTGCTGCCGTGGATCATCCACCGTACATCGATGGGATGCTATGAGCGTACACTGGCATGGCTCATTGAGCATTATGCAGGAAAATTCCCGACATGGCTGTGCTCTGAGCAGGTTCGTGTACTTCCGATCTCCGATAAATATCTGGACTATGCAAATCAGGTTGCCGCAGAGCTCAAGAAAAACCATGTCGATGTCACGGTTGACAGCCGTTCCGAGAAGATCGGCTACAAGATCCGTGAGGCGAGACTGGACAAGCTGCCGTATATGCTTGTTGTTGGACAGCAGGAGGAGGCAGACGGTACGGTATCTGTCAGAAGCCGTTTTGCAGGCGATGAGGGCGTAAAGCCGCTGGCAGCATTTATCGATCAGATCTGCGAGGAGATCCGCACAAAGGAGATCCGCGTGGAGGTAGAACAGGAACAAAAATAATCGCATAAATTTTCGCACATAGATCATACTAATCGTACATGCAAAATCCCATCGGCAAAGTCGGTTTGGAATAGATTTTGCATCGTAACTGCAAGGGTAGCGAGCAGTTGCGTATCACTTTTATGATTTATGGAAAGGAATGAGCGATCATGACAAAGTTAGACTGTAATGTTTCAAGTTGTATGTATCATGCAGACAAAAAGTGTTCCAAGAATGATATTCTCATCGACGGCAGCGAGGCATCCATGCCGCATGAGACCTGTTGTTCCAGCTTCCGCGAGCAGAGCTGCGGCTGCAGCAAAAATGCGGTAGGCGAGCCGAAGGCTTCACTGGATGTCAGGTGCAAGGCGACGAACTGCACCTTTAACAACAATGAGAAGTGTCAGGCAGACCATATCGGTATCAGCGGTGCGAATGCGTGTGTTGTCGCAGAGACAGAGTGCGCAAGTTTCCGCTGTAAGCAGTAGGGACACAGTGCAGACGATGTATCCCCCGTGTCTGGGAGACAGATGCGGGGGAATATTGTTCCTTTAATAGAAAATCATGGAAAAAGGGTAGAAACGTATGAATATGAACATCAATTTTCCGAATCTTCACATTTATCTGAACCATGTCGGAAAGAGCATCCATATAGGCAGCTTTGAGATCGCTTTTTATGGATTGACACTCGCATTTGCGATGATGATGGGACTGCTCGTTGCTCTGCGCGAGGCGAAGCGCAGCGGGCAGAAGGAGGATGATTATTTCGATCTGGCAATTATCGCGATCATCTGTTCTTTGATCGGCGCACGCATTTATTATGTTGTGTTTGCGTGGAACCGGTACAAGGACAATCTGCTTCAGGTGTTTAATCTGCGGCAGGGCGGTCTGGCGATCTACGGCGGAGTGATCGCAGCAATCATCACGACGTTTTGTTTTTGCAAAAAGAGAAAACTAAAATTTCCGCTCGTCTGTGATACGGCAGGACTCGGACTTGTCACCGGGCAGGTCATCGGACGCTGGGGCAATTTTTTCAACCGTGAGTGTTTCGGGGAATATACGAATAATCTGCTCGCAATGCAGCTTCCGGTCAACGCGGTGCGTCAGGGCGAGATCACAGAGTCGATCGCATCCCATAAGGTGGTAGTCGATGGGGTCGAGTACATACAGGTGCATCCCACATTTTTGTATGAATCACTGTGGAATCTGGCACTGCTGCTGTTTCTGGTCTGGTATATCCGCCACAAAAAATTTGACGGCGAGGTATTTCTCATGTATCTGTGCGGTTATGGCGTCGGCAGATTCTGGGTGGAGAGCCTGCGGACCGATCAACTGCTTGTCCCGGTGATCGGAGTGCCTGTATCGATGGTTGTCGGTGCAGTCATGGCAGTGACCGCTGTCATCTGGATTGTGGCTGTTCGTTCAAAAATAGCGAAAAGTGGAGGAATTCAAAGGATAGATGGCATCCAAAACGACAGAGGAACGGGAGACACTGATGCGTCAACTGGAGAGGGAACGAAAAAAACTGAATGAGGCGATTTTAAAGGATGTAGCTTCGGAGGAAAGTCTGGCGTGCAGCAGGCGCGTAGACCGGATTCTGGAGCAGTTGATAGAAGAACCGTGAGACAGCCGGTGGAGCAATCCACCGGCTGTCTTTCTGTGACAGGAAATTTCTGTCACAGAAAACGCTCCGAGAGGATCGCATTTTATTTCATAGGAAATTGCGTCCTATGAAATAAAAGCCCTCCGGGCAGGATGCGCACCT
>CAVHZH010000127.1:0-4365 GCA_963640395.1 Oscillospiraceae bacterium | reverse complement strand
CTTCCACAATTTGGAGTCTCATCTCCATCGTGCAAAGGCAGCAAAATCAGACATGGCTTTGCTCGCGCTGCTACGTTTACGAAGTGTTCATAACGTGGATAGGGAATGCGCGTTCACATGTATCCGGCAGGCACTTTGGAGCGGCTGGTACTTAGCGACCGTGGTTTGGTCGCTTATGTACCACTGCCAGCGACAAGTAGCGAGAGCGTGCCTGCGCGATACATGTGCGCGCATGACCAAAAACATAACATATGGCTTCTGGCGGCTGCGATCTCATGAAAGTATCTCGTGATGTTTAAATGCCGACAAGTAGTGAAAAGGAGAATGCAGTATGGAGAAGAAAAATGTAAAGCGTGACAAGCGCGGTTTACTATACATCAGCCTCGTCATCGGCGCTCTTGCGGTGGGCGGCATCTGTATTTTCGCCCTGCCGCAGCAGACATATTCCGCACAGGAAAACCGATATCTGACAACCCGCCCGCAGATCAGTGTAGACGGGATCTTTTCCGGCGAGGTGCAAAAGGATCTGACAAACGCGGCAAACGACCAGTTTCCGGGGCGTGAGCTGTGGATGGAGACCGCCACGACGAGCCAGTATCTGCTGTATCACAGGGAGATCAACGGCGTTTATATCGGCAAGAACGGCCATTTATTTGAAAAAGTCGTAGACAGTGATCTCTCGGAGGAAAATTATAGAAAAAATATCGGATTTATCACAGCGTTGCGGCAAAATGCGGATACAGAGGTATCTGTCATGCTCGTGCCGACACCGGGAACAGTTCTGACAGATCAACTGCCTAAGCGGGCAGTGCTCTATGATCCGACACCATATGACACGCTGGGCGAGGAGCTGTGTGAGGCGGATTCCGTGCACTGGCTCTCGATCAGGGATGAGATCGTGCGCGCTGCACAGGATGGCGACCAGACGTTGTATTTTAAAACCGATCACCATTGGACGACAAATGGTGCTTATGTAGGGGCATCGCTCTATCTGCAGTCGCATGGGATCACACCTATTTCGCAGGAGAACTATGATGTGCAGACGAAGAGTACCCGGTTTTTAGGCACACTCTATTCTAAGGTAGCCGGACTGCCGGGGGAAAAGCCGGAGGAGCTCGATCTGCCGATGAATCTGCCGCAGGGCATCAGCATCGAGACAAGCGGTGCGCCCGCAGATGCACTCAGCACAAACGGCACGCATGAAATGCCACAGCTGAGCGGGATCTATGATCTGAGCAAGCTGGATGTAAAGGATCAGTATGCGGTCTATTTCGGCGGCAACTACGGCTCGCTGACGATCAAAAATCCAAATGCGCAGACCAACCGGCATCTGCTCATATTCAAGGATTCCTATGCGAACAGTATGGTGCCTTATCTGATCGACGGCTATGCACAGATTACGATGATCGATCTGCGCTATTATAATGAATCGGTATCACAGCTCACCGCACAGGACTGGGACGAGATACTCGTGTGCTACGAAATGAGCAATTTTATAAAGGATAAAAACCTTTTCAAAATGTTACGTTAGGCGTCTTTGCGAATGGCGCGGGCTGAACTGTTACAAAATAAGAGGTCATTCAAGGGGCAGCCCTTGCGGTTGCCGTCCCGGGTGTGATACAATAATAGGAAGCTCAGAGTCGGAAAAATAACCGAAAAACAGCGGTCTTGCGAATGGATCTGAGCTGTCCGCAAAGAAGGAGGAATGAATCATGTATCAGAAGGTGAAAAAACTGCTGGCAGCGCTGTGCGTGTTTGCGCTGGTGTTTACTGCGATACCGGCTGTGCCCGCAAAGGCAGCGACGGCGGTTCCCAAATTTAAAAAGGTGTATGCGAATCTGTACCAGAATGGCAGTACCAAAGGAAAGTACACATATACACTTGTGAATCTGAAGAAGGGACAGACGGTCAAATGGACAGTCACAGGTCCCGGAAAATCATATGTGAAGTGGAAAAAGGCGAGCACGAAAGCGACCGGTAAGAATGCGGGCAACACATTGACCGTAAAGACAAACGGTGCGATGGCTGCAAAAAATAAAAAGGTCACCTTACAGGCAGAGGTCTATTCCGGAACATCGTTTTTATATAAGACGACGACCAGCGCCAAAATCAAGATCAAGCCTACAAAGGTGGCACTGACATACCCCGATGTGGGAGACGATGTGATGTATGTCGGCAGCAGCTACAAGTTCGGCTATACGCTGACCCCGGTAAATGCGACCTGCACGAATACGTGGACGGTCACAGGTGAGGATAAGCAGGATTATTCCTCTTATATAAGCAACGACGGCACATTTAAGCCGATGAAAAAGGGTATTTATACGATCAAGCTGAGTGCGAAGATCGGCACCAGCGTGATAAAATCTGCGTCTACGACCGTGGAAGTGGCTGACTATATCGTATCTGTAAAACAGACAGATGCCAATAAGATCGAAGTGAATTATTCCGGGGATATGAGCAGCGAGGTTGAAAAGGATGATTTTTCGGTAACGAGTGCGGCAGGGGCAGCATCCGTCATAAAGAGCATGACCTTTTCCGAGGACGGTGAGACAGCAACGCTGACACTGCTCACCAACCTGCGTGATGCTACGGAATATAAGGTCAGTGACGGTCAGACCTCCAAGTCCTTTCAGGCGAGCGTTGGAACTCCCGTGAAGCTGGAGATTCTCACGAAAAAGGTCACTGTTGCTAAGGAATCTACGATCGAATGTGCATTGTATGACCAGAACGGTGTGAACGTGGCAGCAGCATATCCCGGCACATTTGACTACGACGCAGAGGTGATGAACGGTTATATCACAGAAAATAAAAAGCTGTACATGACGACCGTTGGCAAGACCGCGACCGTGACTGTAAAATATACGAGCAAGGCGGATGCAAGTCTGGTACTGAGCGCTGTCGGTGTTATTACCTGTGAGGCGGCAACGACATCCGCTGACACGAATTTTACATTGACAACGGCGACAACGGCTCCCGATTATACGGCGTCCAGCTACAAGGATAACCGCCGCGTAGCTCTTGGAAAAACCTATTATGCACATTTCCGCGCACTGGATACCGATAAGGGAGAGATCAAATATACATCCGTAACATATGAGTCCTCAGACCCCGATTCGCTGATCATCACAAAGGATGGCAAAGTCACCCCAATCCGCAGCGGACAGGTGAATATCATCGTGACGGCAACATATGCGGGCGAGGAGTATGCATACAGCTATGCGGTTACGGTGGCGGAAGCACCGAAGCTGGCATCCATCAGCCTGAGCACGAGCAGCGTGACGGTTTCTAATGTATATAACTCCGAATACCGCAAGTATATCGATGTGAGCGCGCTCGATCAGTACAAAGAGCATTTTGCGCTGACCGGAGAAAACGCGAGCGTGACGAACACAACGACCAGTCTCATCAATACAAGCGTGGCAAGCTATGATGCAGCGAATGACAGGATTGTCATCAATGCCTCCGGCGCGGTAGCAGGTACTTATAATTATACGCTGACATTAACCAGCGGCACGGAAAAGGTATCAGCGGCATTCACGGTCGTGATTGTGGATTATCGGACGATTCCTTCCAATGCAGCGACGACCTATGCGATTGAGATGGACAAGCTAAGCGATGACCTGTCACTCACGACCGATGTGAGCGGCAATCGGTATGTCAATGTACGTCTGGCACAATATAAAGGCGGTGTATTTACAAACTATGCAATGTTCTCGTCTGCAACCGTGACAAAGGGCAGCGAGTATTACAGCACGGATCTGACGGTGGCAGGCACAACTACCAAACAGACGCTCGGCGCATCTACCCGCCTGTCATTAAAGACACTGGATGTCACATCCGATACAGTACGCAAGGCATCGACCGGAACTTATACGATTACCTTGCAATATTATTCACAGGACAGCAAGGGCTATGTGACATTGTCATCAGCGCTCACACTGACAGATACACAGGATCAGCCGGAGGTCACGGTTGAGCGTGTCACTGCCAGCAAAAGCTGCGCGACGGCATTGGAGCTGGCACAGAACTGTCTGATTACCGCGAATGGTACGATTACCGAGTGCGTAGTGACCGGTGAGACAAATCCCGGTTCCAAAGTAGCTGTCAAAGCCGGCGATCAGATCAATATCAAATCTGTAACAGTGGTAGCGACCTACACCATTGCAGGAAACCGGAATATCACGATGACCTATACGATCCCGGTTGGCAAGACCTTGACGAATATCTAAGGAAATGCTGATCAGATCAGCATTTCCCTAAAAAATGTGCAACAAAAAAGTGTGGTTCCCGTTTGGAAACCACACTTTTTTATGTAATAGGAAATTCCGATGAATTTCCCATTACATAAAAAGCCCTCCGGGCAGG
>CAVHZH010000126.1:0-4446 GCA_963640395.1 Oscillospiraceae bacterium | reverse complement strand
CTTTAATACTCTAAAATTCTTTTCAGCAATACGACACAATTCGGTGTCATATTCTATTCCATCAATCTGACCAAATCCATAGTCAACAAGTTGGCGAAGTACCCCCCCCTTGCCACAACCTATATCTAAAATACAATCAGTGTTCGCTATTTCAAAACTGTCAAATATAGCATCCAGATGCTTTTCATCCGTCTTTGAATATCCATTGTATCGACTTGTTCCTTCATCATGATTTGATATTTTACGCATGGTAAAGTCGAGCCCATGAACTTTCTCAAGGAAAATCCACTGAAAAAGGTAGTGTATGTATCTTTTATATCTGTTCATCTGATGTCCCATGATTTATCACCCCAAACACTTTTATTTCATTGCACTTCATTATATATATTTTCTTGTCATAAATTTCATATCAGCAATTGCCTTATCCAGAAGTTCTTACGTATGTGCCACCTTTTATTTCAATTCATTTTGACGCAGTACGGCCAGATTGCCCTCGTGGTTCAGCTCAACACCCTCAACCTTGATAAACGCCTTTTTCACAGTGTCCAGAACGATTTTGACATCCTGCAAAAAGGTGATTTTCTTCACATATTTCAAGTCCCAAGAAAACTTTTCATCCCATGTCACACAATTGCGTCCATGTACTTGCGCAAGTCCGGAAAGCCCCGGTCTCACATCATGCCTGTGTCGTTCTTCTTCTGTATAATACGGAAGGTAACTCACTAACAGCGGTCTCGGTCCTATCACGCTCATATCGCCCTTTATAATATTGATCAGTTCCGGGAGCTCATCCAGACTCGTACTCCGAAGAATCCTGCCGAACTTTGTCAACCTGACCTCATCAGGCAGCAGCTCCCCGTTTTCATCTCTTTCATCTGTCATTGTTCGGAACTTATATAATCTAAAAATCTTTTCATCTTTCCCCGGACGCTCCTGACAAAACAATACAGGGCTTCCAAGCTTGATCCTGACGAGTATTGCTGTTACAACCAGAATCGGTGAAAAGACAATCAGTGCTCCCACAGAGAGAAACGCATCAAGCGGTCGTTTGATAAAGCGTTCATACAGACCCATTTTTCGTACCCTGCCATCTCTTCCGGCGGAAACGCGCTCTTTTCTCTGCGCTATCTGATCTGTCACACCGGCTATCATTCCTGCAACAGCTGCCACTTCAATTGTAAGTACTACGATTTTTTTTATTATTTTTATCAGCTTCATTTATTCCTAGTTTCCTGATCACATTTTGTAACGGTTCAGCCCTCGCATTCGAGGAGACGCCTATCGACGTATGCTCACTGCTGCGCCTTGTTGTGGGCAAGCAATCTATAAAGTGTATTTGGGAAGAATCGAAACGCCACTGCAGCCAGCATATATTTTGTTGGAGCATTAGGGAAACGCACTGTGCATTCCTTAAAAAGTATACGTCCTACGCCCCATACAATGCAAGACTTATTTTATCAGAGCATACTTTTCCAATTTTTTCTGAACCATCGCGTATACGGCAAAGATCGCGCCGCCTGTAAAGATCCATGATGCGACATACACATCCATGAGCATCTCATAGGTCGGAAACCACCGGAATACCGTGCCCATCCATACCAGCCGAAAGACCACGGTTCCGATGACTGTGATGATCGAGGGCGCCAATGATCTGCCCATGCCGCGCAGCGCAGCACTCTCCACCTCATAGGTCGCACACAGCCCCTCCAGTGAACACACATGATGCATGCGGCTGATCGCATAGACAGCTACCGCGCTGCTGGTCGTATAGATGCTGACAAAAAAGTCGTCCCAGACCATAAAAACCGCACACAGGATCTCGGTAAATACAATGCCGAACAGCATACATTCCCAGAACACCTTTTTGCACCGTTTCAGATTTCCCGCGCCGTAGTTCTGGCTCGTAAAGGTGACTGCCGCCTGCGCAAACGCCGCCGCAATATCATAGGTAAAATATTCAAAATTCAACGCCAGCGAAGATCCGGCGATCGCATTTTCCCCAAAGGAATTGATACCGCTCTGGATAAATACGTTGGAAACCGAAAAAATCGCCCCCTGAATGCCCGCCGGGATGCCGATAATCAGCACATTTTTCAGCTCATCCCATCGAATCCGCAGTTCGTGGAAGCGGAACTGAAATTCATCGTTTCTGCGATACAGATGCAGCAGAGTGAGGGACGCGCTCAATATATTGGAAATAAAGGTCGCGATCGCAACGCCTGCCACGCCCAGATGAAAGCAGATCACCAGCACCAGATTCAATATCACGTTGACAGTTCCCGACAACAGCAGATAGTACATCGGTCTTTTGGAATCTCCATAGCTTCGCAGGATCGCAGAGCCGAAATTGTAAACGAGCATAAACGGTATGCTGAGAAAATAGATCCGGATATACAGCAGCGCCATAGTAAGCACGCTCTCCGGTGTGCCGGACACCTCCAGAATCACGCGCGCCGACAGCATGCCGAGCAGCATGAGTACCAGCCCAAGCAGCATACCGAACGCCATGATCGTATGCAGCACGCCGTGGATCTGTTCGCGCTTTTTCTGCCCGATCAGATTTGCCACAACCGCATTCGGTCCGACGGACAGCCCGACGATCAGATTCACAAAAATGCCTACGAGCGCGACACAACTGCCTACCGCCGCCAATGCCTGATCGCCCGCGAACCGCCCGACAACCGCCACATCCGCCGAGTTGAACAACTGCTGCAAAATACTGCTGCACGCCAAAGGAATCGCAAAAACAATCAGCTTGCCCGCGATCCCTCCATGCAGCATATCCATTTCCTTTGTCTGTTTCATTTTATTTTCGTCCACCTTTTATAACATTTATCATCGCTTTTATTTGAAAAGTCTATGCTCAACCGGAAATCAAACCTCATCCGCAATACTCGAACGCATTCCGGTACAGCACCACCTCCGGCTCACTGCCGCCGCTCACCGATACCACATCAAACCGCACCGGTGTGGTTTCCGTATATCCGTGGTAGCGCAGATAAAACAATGCTACCCTTGAGATCGTCTGCTGTTTGCGGTAGTCTACCGCCTCAGACGGATCGCCGCATTCCGTCCCTCTGCGGTATTTTACTTCTATAAAAACAAGATACCCGTTCTCCCGCGCCACAATATCGACCTCACCGCTGCGGCAGCGGAAATTGCGCTCCACGATCCGATAGCCCTGTTTTTCAAGCCATTCACATACAAATGCCTCTTTTTCATCACCAATCTGTCTGTTGTTTTGTCTGCGCAAAATAACCCCCGACCCAAAATTACATCCGGATGTTCCATTCACTCCCGTTTCTGATCTTATCATACATTCGGGCAATGCATCATGTCAATCCTCCAGCATCAAAAACGCCCCGAGATTTCCCCGTCTGCCGCCGGTATAGCGGTGCGAAAACAGATGCTTGGGATTGCAGCAGGTACAGATGTCCGTGATCTGTAAATGCGAGAGCGTTACGCCTGCATCGAGCAGCACCTGACGATTTGCCGCCCACAGATCGAGCTGGTATTTGCCGCCGCCCTTCGCATGCAGCATCTCGCCTGTATGTTCCGGAAATGCAGCACAAAACTGTTCCGCTACATCCTCGCTGACTTCATAGCAGTCCACACAGATGCTCGGTCCGATGGCGCAGCGCACATCCGCCGGCTGCGTGCCGAACGCGTCTGCCATCGCCTGCAGCGTCACTGCACCCATGCGCGCAACCGTTCCCCGCCAGCCGGAATGTGACAGACCGATCGCCCGATGCACAGGATCGACAAAATACAGTGGCACACAATCCGCATAAAATGTACCGAGCAGCACGCCCGGCTCGTCCGTGATCAGTCCATCGACATCATCCCACGGCAGTTCGCGTGTCACGCCCGTACCACCATCCGCTGCATACACACGTCGCACATTGGTCGTATGTGTCTGGCTGGAGCAGACGATCTGCTCCGGTGACACCCCAAACGCTGCTGCCACGCGCGCGAAATTTTCCCGCACGGCAGCCTCGTCATCGCCTCTCGTGAAGCTCAGATTCAGGCTGCTCCACTCACCCCTGCTCACGCCTCCGTAGCGTGTCGTGAATCCATGCCGGATTCCCTTGCACTGTGACAGCAGTGGAAATTGTAAAAGTGGCAGGATCTCTCCTGCCGTCAGCTCATGATCATATTCTGTGAGCACCGGGCGGCTGCCCTTACGCTTCCATATGTGTTCTGCCTGCTTGTATAAATTCTGTCCCATTGGTTCTCCTGTTATCGTAATCTATGTGGTATTTTGAGTCATGTGAGCACGCGATTTCGTATTTGCAGCTCCCGCAAGTGCATCTGGTTTGCTTTATTGCACGAACCATTCCGATGAGCCTCCGCAAAACAAAATTGTGTCAGCAAAGGCTTCCACAATTTGGAGTCTCATCTCCATCGTGCAAAAGCAGCAAACAGATGCACAGTTGCTCGCGCTGC
>CAVHZH010000125.1:0-4611 GCA_963640395.1 Oscillospiraceae bacterium | reverse complement strand
TGGATAGAGCAACGGCCTTCTAAGCCGTGGGTCGGGGGTTCGAATCCCTTCAGGCACGGTTCTATGGTGGGTATAGCGCAGTTGGTTAGCGCGCCAGATTGTGGCTCTGGAGGCCCAGGGTTCGAATCCCTGTATCCACCTTCTGAGCAATCAGTTTTGGTAGCTGGAATGCGGTGTTAGTGTCTGGCAGTTTTATGATGGGCTATCGCCAAGCGGTAAGGCACAGGACTTTGACTCCTGCATTCACCAGTTCGAATCTGGTTAGCCCAGGTTAGTGAGTAATCACACAATTCAATAGCATATGGGATACTAGCTCAGTTGGTAGAGCACTTGACTTTTAATCAAGTTGTCGGGGGTTCGAATCCCCCGTGTCTCATTAAAAAAATACGAGATAGGATTTTCCTTATCTCGTATTTTTTTGATCAAACAGGTGACGAAGAAACAACGACAACGCGTTGTCGGGGGGCGCTAGACGTCCGGTGGACGTCTGTTCAGCGCCGACCGGAGCGGAGCGAAGAGTCGAATCCCCCGTGATAAATGCTCCACTGGAGCATTTAAGGGTCAGACCCTCCCCGTGTCAGCCGCTCTTTGTTCTATTTCGCAAGTTTCTCGTCTATCTCTTCAAATAAAAATCGCAGTTCTTCCCGCGGGGCTTCTGGCATAATAGGAAGCCCGTGTGACTGCCGCCAGTCATTTACTGCGCAGACGATATTTAACATCGTATCTGTCGCATCACGGAGTTCTTCAATTGTGACGGTGGTGTAATTTACACCCGGATATTTTGCATCGAAGTAATAATCCTTCAGTTCTGCTAATGCAGCCCGCGACAACACAATAGACGGCTCGATTTTTGCGATTTCACCGTATAATGCCTTTAGATTATGTGAGTTCATTAGCTTTTCAATTCCGGTACAGGTCAGCTCTGCTACCGATTTTAACATCTTTTCTGCAATCTGCTGCGCTTGAACTGTAAATTGATTACAGTAATTGATATTCACGCAATCACGAAAAAAATAAAAGTCATTACACGCGATCTCATAGTATCCATTATTCATATGCAACCTCCTGAAAATCACGACGTAGCTGCATGGCAAAGTCAGATGGATCATTGTCAAAGTAGTCATTATCTACAAAAACAATATCTGCTCCATGCATGTCAAAATCCTCTTTCAACCCGCCAACAACGCTGCGTGGTGGTCTGTGGTCTGTAATTACACAAAAGTCAATATCGCTGGTTGCTTTGTATTCGCCACGCGCAAAGCTGCCAAAAACCCCAATCCTCGCATCCGGGATATTTGCGGCACGGAAAAGCTGCAGGCAGGCATTTTTTCGCTCTGTGAAGTTCTGTTTTACAGTCTCGGAAACATACATATAGTTACACCTCGCACTTTCTGGGTTTTAGGTAATTGGGAAACTATTTTTCAATGTGTTAGTTGGCGGCAATCACAACAGCATCCCGATCAGGCTGCTCCAATTGCCCGGCGGTGTCTCGCTTTATTTTGCCAAGTGCCGTTGGCTTTGTTTACAAGCTCGCGCTTCGTCGGACAAGCGTCGCATCTGATGGGAACTGTTGCACTTGCCGTCAGCAGAAGCAAGGGAAAGGTTTTATATATCTAGGGAAACGCTGATTAAATCAGCATTTCCCTAGTATTATATATACATACAAAATATGGGATTGTCAATAAATAGTCGTGCTGGTTCCATGCTTGGACGGGGGATGAAGCAGCATTTTAGATAAGAGAATAGTCATAACAGAATCCGCATGCTCCTATTGGCTTGAGTGTGCTTTTTTAGGTGGAGTAAATTCAGATAATGTGATAAAATATATAAGAAAATTTGCTTGATAAGAAACCAACGCAAAACTCAGCATTCTGGGGCATTTTAAGATAGGAGAAATTTATGACTAGAGTATTATTCGTTTGCCACGGCAACATCTGCCGCTCCACAATGGCAGAAAGTGTATTTACATATATGGTAAATCGTGCTAATCTGGAATCTCTGTTTGAGATTGATTCGGCGGCGACGAGCCGGGAGGAGATCGGCAACGGACCGCATAATGGCACGGTGCGCAGGCTTATGCAGGCGGGGATTCCGGTCATACCGCACCGGGCGAGACAAATGACGAGAGAGGACTATCTGTATTATGATTATCTGATCGGCATGGATAGTGCCAATATCCGCAATATGACGCGGATCGCCGGGGGCTCGGATCCGGCAGGGAAGATCTATAAGATGCTCTCGTTTGCAGATTATGAGAAGAACCGGAAATTAAAAGAGGCGCGCGATGTCGCTGATCCGTGGTATACAGGGGATTTTGAGGCGACTTATCAGGATATTGCAGCGGGCTGCGAGGGATTGCTCGCCTATTTATAAAAGCTCAAGAAAGAATCCTGCTTTGCAGGATTCTCCGCCTGCGGCGGGTCGCTTTTGCGACATACTTCTTATCCGCCGCAGTGCGATCCTGCCCGGAGGGCTTTTTGTGTAATAGGAAATTCATCGGAATTTCCTATTACACAAGAAAACCCACTGCCTTTAGGCGGTGGGTGCTCTTGAACGAGGTGCTGGGTTTCAAGCCCAGTACCTCGTAAGGCACGTAGTGCCGCTTTTATATGAGCAAGTAGCGAAGCGGATTGCGAATATCATTGACTAGTACAGCGCTTTCTAAATAACTATCCCAATAACTTGCCTGTTTTTCCGACTGCACATACCAAAAAGCCTCGCCGTAGCCCACTACGCCTGCGTTTTTTGATATGCACATTCAAAAAAACATTCTACGTTTTTGGTCTAGTTATTTATGAAACGCTGTACTAGAACAATAAAATCAGGAGAACTAACATGAGTATCTTAAATGTCGAACACTTATCACACGGTTTCGGTGATCGTGCGATTTTTGAGGACGTATCGTTCCGCCTGCTGAAAGGCGAACATATCGGTCTGGTGGGTGCCAACGGAGAGGGCAAATCCACGTTTATGAATATCATCACCGGAAAGCTGATGCCGGATGAGGGCAAGATCGAGTGGGCGAAAAATGTCCGGGTCGGTTATCTGGATCAGCATACGGCACTGGAAAAGGGAATGACGATCGCATCGGTGCTGAAATCAGCGTTTGACTATTTATTCGAGATGGAAACGACGATGAATGGCATCTATGAAAAGCTCGGCGAGGCATCGCCGGAGGAGATGGACGAGCTGATGGCGGAGGCAGGTACGATACAGAATCTGCTCACGATGCATGATTTTTATATGATCGATGCAAAGGTGGAGGAGGTTGCAAGGGCACTTGGCATTCTGGATCTGGGGCTGGATAAGGATGTGACCGATCTGAGCGGCGGACAGCAGGCGAAGGTGCGCCTGTGCAAGCTGATGAACCGTGCGACGAATATTCTACTGTTGGACGAGCCGACCAATCATCTGGATGTCGAGGCAAAGGATGAATTAAAGCGCGCGCTGTCTGCCTACAAGGGCAGTATTCTCATGGTCTGCCATGAGCCGGAGTTTTATGAGGGGCTGGCGACAGATGTGTGGGACTGCTCACAGTGGACAACACGATTGCTATAAGCGCAAGCAGAAAAAGGAGGCTGTTTTGACAGAATTAGAACAGTATTATAATAAATTTAATGAGGAAAAACGTCTGCAGAGCCGCCATGGACAGGTCGAGTATCACACGACGATGCACTATATTCACCGTTATCTGGAGCTATTGCAGGATGAACAAAAAAATCTGATAGTACAAGAAGCCGGAGCAGACATGCGTGGTGCATCAGTTTCGTGCGGGGAAACATCCCAGCGCGGAAATGCCGGACAGCCTCCTGTTCTCAGCCCCCTCCGCATCATCGATATCGGTGCAGGCACGGGACGTTACAGCGTGGCGCTGGCAGATGAGGGATATGATGTGACAGCGGTCGAGCTGGTGAAATATAATCTCGGCATTTTAAAGCAAAAAGGGGCAAACGTGAAAGCGTATCAGGGGAATGCGTTGAAGCTCAAGCGGTTTGCGGACAACAGCTTTGATCTGGCATTGTTGTTTGGACCGATGTACCATCTGCACAGCGACGAGGAGCACGTGCAGGCGTTGGCTGAGGCAAAGCGCGTGGTCAGACCCGGCGGGTATCTGATGGTCGCATACGTGATGAACGATTACAGCGTGATCAAATACGGATTTATGGAAAATCACATTGCGGAGCGCGTGAAACGCGGTGAACTGACCGACGATTTTCAGATTCTCCACAATGAGGAGGAATTATATGATTATGCGAGATTGGAGCAGATCGACGCATGGAATGCGGCAGCAGGACTCTCGCGGGAGCTTATGATCGCGCCTGACGGAGCCGCTGATTATATCCGTCCGATGCTCAATGCGATGGATGAGGAGACCTTTGAATTGTTTTTGCAGTATCAGCTAAAAAACTGTGAGCGGCGGGAGCTGCTCGGCGCGAGCTCACATACGCTTGACATTTTACAGGTCTGATGCCGGGTGTGGCTGCCATGACCGGAACAGAGGACGGTTGACCGGTAACTGGCTGTCCGCGCAGAGGGATTCGAGGTTTACAATTTCCCCAAAAGGTGGTATAGTTTGCGAGGATGGTACTCGCTGACGCGGGACTGTACCCT
>CAVHZH010000124.1:0-4652 GCA_963640395.1 Oscillospiraceae bacterium | reverse complement strand
CTGCCCCTCTTTCCAGATGTCGTGCTATTAGCAGATTATAGCACAACCATTTGTTTTAAGTAAAGGGGTTTTTATATTTTTTAGAACATTCGTTCGTATTTTGTCTAAGAACGCTTTTCGATGATGTAAAAAACACCGTCCTCCTTCGGGCGGATCCTGATCTCATGGATCAGCGCAAGCTCCTTGTTCAGCCGCAGATTTTTCTTCACAAAGCCTTCCTCCCCGGCATATAAAAACAGATGCCCGTGCGCTGCGAGAAGCTGTGAAAACCGCCGGAAGCAGCCGCTGTAGAGCTCGTCCAGCTCCTCCTTCGTCTTTTTCCCGCGCTTCGGCATATCCGCAAAGATCTCCGTCATCCGGTGCTTTGAGGTAAACTGCGTGAAATCCTTCGTGATGAAATTGCATGTCACACCTGCGGCGGCGGCATTCTGCTTTGCGCCTGCGACCGCCTGTCCGTACAGATCTACCGCATAATTGTCATATGCCTTCATGCGCAGATTGCGCTCGATCACAAATGTTCCGACGCCGCACAGCGCATCGAGCACTACCGCCTGTTCACTCAGATACGGACGGGACAGCTCAATGAGCGCCGCTGCCAGCGACGGATGCATGGATGCAGAAATCGTCTGTTTTCTCCATGCAAACCGGTCGTCCCCGATCGTATAGAGCTTCAGGCACGGATAAAAGCTGCCGTCTTTCGTGCGCGTCAGGCGCACCTCTACCTCATAATCCGTTGTGGAATTTAATAATTTTCCGCCACTTCCCTGCTCGAGTGCCGCCGCCAGCTCCTTTGCGAGCGCGGTCTTTTGTTCCGCATCCTCCATGCCACGCATTTCGATACGAAAATAAAACGGTGCGTCCTCTGTGTGGGTGTGTTCCAGCAGTGTGATCAGTCCGCCGTCCAGCAATGCCTGCGTGAGCTCGTCCGCTGTGCCGCGAACCGTTCCACGGATACGCAGTGTAAAGAGCAGCTCCCGGTACGTATGCAGCCTGCAAAGCTGGGATAATTCGGTCGTCCGCACACGCACCCCGAACGGATGCAATGCCGTCCGCACTTCTTCCCTGCTGCGCGTCTCGAGTTGCTTTTGCAATGGCTCACGCAGCGCATATTCGGTCGTAAATATGACATCATTCGTCCTGCGCCAGCCGCTGAATGTGTGCTTTTTTAAGACATCATTTTCGGCTAGGAGCTGCTGGAGGAGGCTTCGCTCCTGTGCCACATGCTTCTGCTCCTCCGCAGCGGGCTCATACGCCAGAAGCTCAGCATACCGCTCACGCAGTTCATCCAGATACGGTGTCACATCCAGTTCCTTTAACGCCTGTAAATAGGCACTTTTTACAAAACGCGTCTGCTCTGCCTCATACGCGGCAAAGAGTGCCTGCGCACTCTCATCGAGTCCGAGCTCGCCGAGCAGCAGCGCCGCATTTTTGCGCACCTTTGCATCCTCATGTGACAAAAGCCCCTCAAACACCCCCGGGACTCCATCCTCTGCGCGCAGCGCCCACGCCTCCTTCGGATCTTCCTTGCAGCGCAGCTTTAATTCGATCAGACCGGCGCGGACATCCTCACCGCGGCGGATTGCTTCTAAACATTTATCCATTTGCTTTTTTCTCCATATATGCTTTGACATCGCCGCAGAAGGTTTCCCACGCCTGCGGATGCTCTACAAAATATTTCGGGCAGTTTTTTCCGGTAATATCATAGTGACGCAGCAGGTCTGTCTCATCGAGGCTGTAGCGGAAGCACAGCCATGAGACCAGCTCGACGAGCGAATCATACGTCTGATCCGTAAATTTCCCGCTCTCATCCGGAATGCAGCACTCGATCGAGATCGTGTCCTTGTTGCGCTCATTGGAGGCATATGCCCACTCGCTGCACGGAATACACTGTACGATCTCGCCCTCCAGCCCAATGACAAAATGGCTGCTCACCTTAGTCGTGTGCGAGGTTTTGAGATTTTCAAAATAATTCCGGTTCTCAATCGCAGATGTGCCTGGATTGGCAGTATAGTGAATGACAATGCCATTGACCTGCTCGAGCGTGATGCCGGGTCTTGAATACTCATTGACCGTGAGCAGCTGCACATCGAGCGCCGGGCGCTCCATCTCTGTCACCTCGCGTGCGCCCGCCGGCAGATCTTCCGTCTCTGTCACTACGACCGGTACTTCACGCAGCAGCGCGCGCTTTTTGATCTCCCGTCTGTGGATTGCCCACACGCCAAACAGGCAGACAGCCGCCAGCACCACCAGAAAAACCCATCGTCTGCGCCGCCTGCGCATGTGGCGCGGAGTGCTTTTTCTTCTGTTGTTTTTATATCGTTTTCGTTTAATTGCCTGCTCGTCCAAACGCTTATTCTTCCTCTGTCATGAAATATTCCGTTGCCAGATCGACCGTTTCATCCAACTGCTGCTGCGTATGCGCCATCGACACAAACATCGCCTCAAACTGTGCCGGTGCAAGATAGATGCCATGACTGAGCATATAATTGCAGTAATGTGCATAACGCACTGTATCGGCGGTTTTGGCACTCTCGTAGTCACGTACCTTTTCCCCTGTAAAATACAGACAGCCGAGCGAACCGACATGGTTGACCTGATAGGGCTTGCCCGCAGCCTCCACCGCCATCGCCAGCTTGCCAAAAAAGATATCTGCCTTTTCGTTCAGCTCGCGGTAATATTCCGGATGCTCCCGCAGGATCGTAAGCTGCGTATAGCCTGCCGCCATCGCGACCGGATTGCCGCTGAGCGTGCCCGCCTGATACACCGGACCGACCGGAGATACCAGCTCCATGATCTCACGCCTGCCGCCGTAAGCCCCGACCGGCATTCCCGCGCCGATGATCTTTCCAAACGTCGTCAGATCCGGACGCACGCCGAAATATTCCTGTGCACCGCCAAAAGATAGACGGAATCCGGTAATGACCTCATCAAAAATAAGCAGTGCGCCATATTTCGTGCACAGATACCGCAGTCCCTCTAAAAATCCTGCCTCTGCCGGGACAACACCCATGTTTGCCGCTACCGGCTCCACGATCACACAGGCGATCTGCTCCGGAAACTGCGCAAATAATGTCTCTACGGACGCTAAATCATTATAATCTGCGGTGAGCGTGTCCTGTGTGCATCCAGCCGGTACACCCGCAGAATCCGGTACTCCCGATGTCAGCGCCCCGCTGCCTGCCTTTACGAGCAGTCCGTCGGAATGTCCGTGATAGCAGCCGGTAAACTTGATAATTTTATCCCGCCCGGTAAAGCCGCGCGCAACACGGATCGCACTCATGACCGCCTCCGTGCCGGAATTGACCATGCGGATCATATCGACCGAGGGGATGCTGTCGCAGATCAGTTTTGCCATGTCTACCTCGATCTTTGTCGCTGCGCCAAAGCTGAGTCCTCTCGCACAGGCATCCACGACCGCCTCTAATACTTCCGGCTGGTTGTGCCCCAAGATCATCGGTCCCCATGAACCGATATAGTCGATATATTGATTGCCGTCTTCATCCCACATGTTTGCACCGGACGCACGTGCGATCATGCGCGGTGTCGAACCGATGGAACCGAATGCCCGCACCGGGGAATTCACGCCTCCCGGTATGAGCCGTACTGCCTCCTCAAATAGCTGCTCTGATTTTGTCATTATCCGATTAGTCCTTTCTGCATACATGCTGCCAGTTCTTTTGCAAAATAAGTGATATAGATGTCTGCCCCCGCACGGTAAGCGCCGACTGCCAGCTCACACATGATGCGCTCCTCGTCGATCCATCCGGCAGCGGCTGCCGCCTTGACCATCGCATATTCGCCGCTCACGCTGTAGGCTGCCATCGGCACGTCTGTCGCGTCCTTGATCTCGCGGATCAGATCGCCGTAGCAGGCGGCAGGCTTTACCATAACGATGTCCGCGCCCTCTGCTACATCGAGCTTTGCCTCCTTAATTGCTTCCCTGCGGTTATGGAAATCCATCTGGTAGCTCTTGCGGTCGCCAAAGCTGGGCGCTGAGTCCGCGGCATCACGGAACGGACCGTAAAATGCAGATGCAAATTTGGCGGAATATGCCATGACCGGCGTATTCGTAAATCCGTGCGCATCCAGCGCTTCGCGGATCGCCGCCACCCTGCCGTCCATCATATCGGACGGAGCGATCATATCTGCGCCTGCCTGTGCCTGTGCGACCGCGATTTTTTGCAGATAGGCGAGTGTCGCGTCGTTATCTACCTCTGTGCCGTGCAAAATCCCACAGTGTCCGTGTGATGTATATTCGCACATGCAGAGGTCTGCGACCAGATACAGATCCGGATGTGTCTCTTTTGCGTGGCGCAGCGCCTTTTGGACGATGCCGTTGTGATCATATGCGTCGCTTCCGGTCTCATCCTTGTGATCCGGAATGCCGAAAAACATGACTGCATGGACACCGGCTGCCTCCAACTCATCCAGACATTCGTCCAGCCGGTCGATGCTGTAGCGGTACTGCCCCGGCATGGAAGGGATCTCCTCCCTGACTGCTTCTCCCTCTACAACAAATGTAGGATATATCAGTGACTCCGGGCTCATGCGTGTTTCCCTCACCATATTGCGCAGTACCTGACTGCTGCGCAGTCTGCGGGGACGCTGTATCATTTGTGTGTTGTGTGACATGTGTATGATTTCCTTTCTAT
>CAVHZH010000123.1:0-4677 GCA_963640395.1 Oscillospiraceae bacterium | reverse complement strand
AGACTCTCTGAGAGATCGCACGGATTTGCAAGGGAATTTACTGCTTCGCAGCGCAAATCCGGCGTGGGAAACGCTGATCAAAGCGTTTTCCTAAAACAAACAAGGCAGAAAGGATGAACAGATATGCAAAGATATGGACAGGTAGTAAAGGTAAGACCGGAAAAATATGAAGAATATAAATATCTTCATGACAATATCTGGCCGGAGATCGTGGATTTGATCCACGCCGCAAATGTAGAGAATTTTAGCATTTTTTACAGAGACGGATATTTATTTAAATATTTTGAGTATGTAGGTGATGATTTTGAGGCTGACATGGCAAAATTGGCAGCCAATCCGAAAAATAAGGAATGGCTGACTCATACAGATCCTTGTCAGGAGGGCGTAGAAAGCGCTGCACCCGGACAGCTCTGGGTGCCGATGGATCTGGTAATTCACTTTTAAATAAAGGAGTATGCGACAATGAAAAGATCAGAAATCAATGCAGAATTAAAATGGGCAGTGGAGCTGCTGAAGAAAAATAATATTACGCTTCCGAGATTTGCTTACTGGACAATGGATGAGTGGAAGCAGAATATCGATAAAGTAGATACGATCCGCGATGTGATGGCAGGATGGGATATTACGGACTATGGTACGGGAAGATACAATGAGATCGGCTGTGTGCTGTTCACCGTAAGAAACGGTAATCTGGACAAGCCCGGGGTCGGTTCTCCGTACTGCGAAAAATATCTGCTCTTTAAAGAGGGACAGAGACTTCCGGTTCATTACCATGTCATGAAAACAGAGGATATCATCAACAGAGCCGGAGAAGGAGATATGGAGGTTGTTCTTTACAATATGAAAGAAGACGGCAGCGTAGATCGTGAATCGGACGTTGTATATTACAGCGATGGTGTCCGCGAGGTCGCAAAAGCAGGTGTTCCGTTTGTCATTACAAAGGGAAACAGCATCCGCCTGACACCGAATGTGTTCCACACATTTGGCACGGTTGCGGGTACCGGTGAGCTGGTTGTCGGTGAAGTTTCTAAGGTAAATGATGATAACACAGATAACTACTGGGCAGAACCGACCGCACGTTTTGCCGAGATTGAGGAGGACGAGCCTCCGCTTTATCCGCTGTGCAACGAGTACGATAAATGGTTTCAATAGAAACAGAAAGGACAGGCAGGAATGAATAAGTTAGGACTTTTTGTGAACTTCTGGGAAAAAAACTGGGAATGCGATCTGGCAAAATATATCACAAAGATCGGCGATTTAGGATATGATATCGTGGAATTTCAGGCTCAGGCGTTACTGAATATGGATAAATCGAAAATGGATGAGCTCAAAAAGCTGGCAAAGGACAAAAATGTAGAGCTGACATACAGCCTGGGGCTTAGTCCGCAGTATGATGTATCCAGTGCGGATGAGACGATCCGCCGTCAGGGTATCGAATATCTGAAACAGATTGTAGAGCGCGTGGGATATATGGACGGCCGCATTATTTCCGGTGTAAGCTATGCAGGCTGGGGCTGTGTGATGCCAAAGGATGATCTGAGTGGAGATAAAAGACCAATCGTTGATCGTTCCATTGCTTCCATGAAAGAAATCGCGAAAACTGCGGAAGGCTACGGTGTTACCTATTGCGTAGAGGTTGTCAACCGCTTTGAGGGCTGTGTGTTAAATACAGCAGAGGAAGCAGTAGCTTATGTGGAGCAGGTGGAGGCACCGAATGTAGGTATCCTGTTAGATACCTATCATATGAATATTGAGGAGAACAGCTTCTCGGATGCGATCCATAGGGCAGCCCCGTATCTGAAGGGTATGCATTTTGGAGATAATAACCGTCGCTGCCCGGGCACAGGTCATATTGATTTTGACGAGATTGCAGAAGCGCTGTCAGATATTGGCTATAAAGAGCAGATTGTCACAGAGCTGTTTGTGAAGGCTGGCGGTGAAGTGGCAAGAGACTGTTTTGTATGGAGAAATCTTGAGGATGATGTTTCCGAGGCAAGTCTTGACCAGAAAGCAAGGGATTTGCTCAAGTATGAAAAGGATCTGTTGACGAGACATCATATGGCATAGCTATAGCAGGGAGGGAAGATATGGTACAGCAGGTGATGACAAATCCGGGAGAGATTGTTTTCCGGGAAGTGCCTGTTCCTGAAATCAAGGACGAACAGGTACTGGTAAAAATCATGAATATCGGAATCTGCGGTTCGGATATCCATGTCTATCACGGCAAGCATCCGTTTACAAAATATCCGGTGACACAGGGGCATGAGGTGTCCGGAGAGGTCGTAAAAGTCGGAAAAAATGTGGCACAGTTTAAGACCGGTCAGAAGGTCACGATCGAGCCGCAGGTATATTGTGGACATTGCTACCCGTGCAGACACGGCAAATATAATCTGTGTGAAGAATTAAAGGTCATGGGATTCCAGACAACAGGTACCGCATCAGAATATTTTGCGGTAGATGCGTCAAAGGTCACACCAATCCCCGGGGATATGTCCTATGAGGAAGGCGCGATGATCGAGCCGCTGGCAGTTGCGGTACATGCGGTGAAGCAGATGGGTGATGTCAGCGGAATGAACATCGCTGTGCTCGGCGCAGGACCGATCGGAAATCTTGTTGCACAGACAGCAAAGGGCATGGGCGCAGCGAAGGTCATGATTACGGATATCAGTGATCTGAGACTGGAAAAAGCAAAAGAATGCGGCGTAGATGTATGTGTGAATACGAAAAATACAGATTTCGGTGAAGCAATGATCGATGCGTTCGGTCCTGACAAAGCAGATGTGATCTATGATTGTGCAGGCAACAATATCACGATGGGACAGGCGATCAAGTATGCGAGAAAAGGCAGCGTCATCGTGTTGGTTGCAGTGTTTGCGGGAATGGCAGAGATCGATCTGGCAGTTGCAAACGATCATGAGCTGGACATCAAGAGTACCATGATGTACCGGCATGAGGACTATGTAGATGCGATCCGTCTTGTCAATGAGCAGAAGGTACACTTAAGACCGCTGATCTCTAAAACCTTTGCATTCCACGATTACCTGAAGGCTTATCAGTATATTGATGAGAACCGCGAGACGACCATGAAAGTAATTATTAACGTGCAGGAGTAGTTGTTTTGGCGAAACAAAAGCGTTACAATGAAATTGTGGAGGGCTACAGTTCAGCCGTCAGGCGTCTTTGCGAATGGCGTGGGCTGAACTGCTATTGTGGAGGAATAAAAAATGGCAAAAACAGTTGACATTGTAGCATTGGGAGAACTGCTGATCGATTTTACAGAGGCAGGATACAGTGCGGGCGGCAGACGGTTGTTTGAACAGAACCCGGGCGGAGCACCCGCAAACCTGCTCACGGCAGCAAGCCATATGGGATACCGGACCTCTTTTATCGGAAAGGTAGGTGCCGATATGCATGGCGAATTGCTAAAGCAGACGCTCGAAGCAGAGCAGATTGCTACCGATGCGTTGATCATGGATGAAAATTATTTTACGACATTGGCATTCGTGGCGATCAATGACAATGGGGAACGAGAATTTTCGTTTGCCAGAAAACCGGGTGCGGACACGCAGTTGAAAAAGAGTGAGCTGGACAGCAGCTTGCTGGAAAATTGTAAGATTTTTCATTTCGGATCATTGTCACTGACGGCTGACCCCTCACGCGAAGCGACCCTTGAGGCGGTTCGGATCGCAAAACAGGCTGGAGCACTGATCTCCTACGACCCGAATTACAGAGCGCCCTTGTGGAAAGACCGGCAGACGGCTGTAGAGGGCATGAAATCTGTCATCCCGCAGGTGGATGTGATGAAGGTGTCGGATGAAGAAGCCCTGCTTTTGACAGGTGCGCCGGATTATGAGACAGCAGCAGATCTGTTGCTTGCGATGGGACCGCAGCTCGTGGCAGTCACTCTCGGGAAAGACGGTGTACTGTTGGCTGCATCTGAAAAAAAGGAAGTCATTAGCGGCTTCAAGGTAGAAGCAGTAGATACGACAGGTGCAGGAGATTCCTTCTGGGGCGGCTTTCTGAGCGGACTGTTAGCGCTTGGCAAGCGTCCGGCTGAGCTGAGCTGGGACGAGATCCGTGACTGTGCGCTACAGGGCAATGCGGTAGCAGCGCTGTGTGTCCAGAAACGCGGTGGCATTCTGGCGATACCGACCTTGCAGGAAGTGCAGGAGCTGTTAAATAGATAAGAATCATAGAGGATATAAGATGAAGTGGCGCAATTAAAATTGCGCCATTTCACTTATAGGGTTATTCCTCCACAGTCTCTATTTTCACTACTTGATACCCGTGATGCACATGCTCCAGAAATTTCCCGAACACATCTGCGGATCTCAGGCGCAGGCTGGACGTATTGATGCACGGATGGCAGCCGACATATTCGATCAGTCTCCTTTCTAACGCCATGCGAATGTCGCCATTCCATAGATAAAGATAAATGCGATCACAACAGGTACAAAATATTGGAAAACCGGTCTCATCCAAGGCTGCACCTTCAGCCCTTTTCCGGTGTTCGCCTCTTTCATGAAGTTGTCCCAGCCCCAGCCAAAGCGGTAGCAGCAGAACAGCGCCAGAAACAGCGAACCGAGTGGCAATACATTGTTTGACACGATAAAATCCCACAGGTCAAGCCATGCAGTTCCTTTTGCAAACGGCTGGAAATGCAGTACACTGTAGCCG
>CAVHZH010000122.1:0-4758 GCA_963640395.1 Oscillospiraceae bacterium | reverse complement strand
TCGGCGCTAAGCCATCGTCCCCCGGACGATGAGCGCCCTGCCCGGAGGGCTTTTTATGTAATGGGAAATTCATCGGAATTTCCTATTACATAAAAAAGAGTCGCTCGCGACTCTTTCGCGCCCGAGCGGTATGCGAAGCATTAGTTGCCCCTCCGCGAGGTGCGCATCCTCGCGGAGCGTTATTAATTCATAGAAAGGAATTTCCTATGAATTAATAAAGAGTGCCCTAATAAAATTGGACACTCCCTATTGTAATGCGTTTTTTTGAAAATCACAACCGGAACTTTACCAAAATCTTCGACACTGGCGGCGTTTGCATCGTCTCTTATGCATCTCGTTGTACAGCAGCACCTCCAGCAGACTGCGCCTGCCCGGATCGAACGGAGGCGGTCCCGGACGGTTCATCTGCGGTGGTGGCGGTCCCGGGCGGTCCATCTGCATAGTCTGCATGGTTTCATCCGTTACTGTATGCCTCTGTGCCTCATCCGCCGCCTGCTCCCCGGCATCCTCCCTGCGCAGCTCCTCCGCTATGCGGTCGCACATCAATAGCATGGATACACGATCCGGATACTCGTCATACATCATGCTCCCCTCGTATTCGAGCCGGTCACAGGCTTCCTCCACCTTTCGCTGCATCCGTTTGGCATCTGCCGGATACATCTGCTGCAAATATTGCAGGTCGCGCTCCGTTTCCATCTCACTCATATATAGATCCTGATACGGATACAGAAACGAATACGGCATCTGCCGCAGTTGCTGCATCTGGAAAAAATAATCCCGCTGGTTAAAATCCATCGATATACTCCAAATTTTATTTTTCTATAAGATATGCTATAATGCAGGTAACTGTGAAACAATCAGAAGGGAGACAGCTTTTTATGGAAAAACAGACTTATCTTGCGCCCGGTGCGCATATCGTGGGGGATGTGACGCTCGGAAAGGACGTCAGCATCTGGTACAACGCCGTTGTGCGCGGCGATATGGGCAGTATTTTTATCGGAGACGGCTCAAATGTGCAGGATAACTGCACACTTCACACGGACAAGGGACACTCTATTTACATCGGCAGAGGTGTCTCGGTCGGACACAACGCCATCGTCCACGGCTGCACGGTAGGCGACAATACCGTCGTCGGCATGGGCAGCATTCTTTTAAACGGCTCGGTCGTCGGCAGAAACTGCATCGTCGGCGCAGGAGCGCTCGTCACCGGCAAAATGAACATTCCGGACAACTCGATCGTTGTCGGCAATCCTGCCAGAATCCTGCGTCAAATGAGCGATGAGGAGATTCAGGCAAACCGCAAAAATGCGGCGCACTATCTGGATCTGATGCGCGCCGCATTAAAGGAAACAAATTAGCCAAGCAGTTTTTTGATGTCATTTTCCGGTGTATCGATCGGAGCAATGTGATAATGCTCTACGAGGAAGTTCAACACATTCGGTGAGATAAATGCAGGCAGTGTCGGTCCGAGCAGAATGTTCTGGATACCCAGATGCAGCAGTGTGAGCAGAATACATACTGCTTTTTGCTCATACCATGACAGCACCATTGACAACGGCAGCTCGTTCACACCACAGTCAAAAGCATCTGCGAGCGCGAGCGCTACACGGATCGCACTGTAGGCATCGTTACACTGACCCATATCCATAATACGCGGCAGTCCGCCGATCGTTCCGAGATCCAGATCGTTAAAGCGGTATTTTCCACATGCCAGCGTCAGGATCACAGTGTCTGCCGGGGTCTGCTTTACAAATTCGGTGTAATAATTTCTGCCTGCTCTTGCGCCGTCACATCCGCCGACGAGGAAGAAATGCTTTAACGCGCCGGATTTCACTGCCTCGATCACGGTATCTGCTACCGACAGCACCGCATCCCGTCCAAATCCGGTCATGACATGGTCGCCGCCGTTGATACCTGTGAATTCCATATCCTGCTCATAACCGCCCAGCTCAAGCGCTTTTTTGATGACAGGTGTAAAATCCTTGTGTCTGCTGCCGTCCTGATCTTCGATGTGCACGATCTCCGGGTAAGACACCATCTCTGTCGTAAAGACGCGATCTGCGTAGCTTGCCTTCGGCGGCATCAGGCAGTTGGTTGTAAATACAACCGGAGCCGGGATATCTGCAAATTCTTTCTGCTGGTTCTGCCATGCAGTTCCGAAATTTCCTTTTAAATGTGTATATTTTTTCAGCTCGGGATAACCGTGCGCCGGAAGCATCTCGCCGTGCGTATAGATATTGATGCCGAGATCCTTTGTCTGTTCGAGTAACTGCTTCAAGTCATACAGATCATGACCGGAAATCACGATAAAGGGACCTTTTTCGACCTTCAGGGGCACCTGTGTCGGGACAGGATTGCCATAGGTCTGCGTATTCGCGCGGTCAAGCAGCTCCATGCACTTTAAGTTGACCTCTCCTACCTCCAGTACGATCGGAAGCAGCTCGTCCATTCCCCATGACTTTTCGCCGATTGCATACAGCGCCTTGTAGAAAAAGCGGTTAACGTCCTGATCGCGGTAGCCCAGCACGTTTGCGTGGTAAGCGTAAGCTGCCATTCCACGGATGCCGAACAGGATCAGCGATTTCAGCGAACGGATATCCTCATCTGCCAGCCACAGCTGCTGCATATCATAATCGTTATTTCTGCCGCACGGCGAACCGCAGGCAGTACAATCCGGCACGATACGGTTTTTCTCGTCCTCGATCCGCTGGATCAGCGCACGGATCGTCTCGTTATTAAAATTGACATTTGTGATCGTCGTAAACAGTCCCTCGATCACCAGATCATCGGTTGCTTCCGTGAGCAGATGCGTATTGCCCTCGGTCGAGCGCGCCAGCCCGATGAGCGCACCGGTCAGTTCATCCTGCAATTTTGCTGTATCTGCCTTTTTTCCGCAGACTCCGGCTGCTCCGGTACAGCCGCTGCAACCCGCGGTCTGTTCACACTGAAAACAAAACATCTGTTGATTTGCTAAAGTACCCATTGATAAATTCCTCCTTCATATGATAATTATAAGATTTCCGGCTTTACGACCAACCGGTCTGTTTATATGTCCAGCAGTCTGCCGTCGGTGGAAACGATAACTACACGCCACGGGATAAATTTGCCGCTCGCCTGCAATGCCCGCTTTGCTGCCTGCTCAATGCCTCCGCAGCACGGCACTTCCATACGCACGATAGTTACGCTTTTGATATTGTTGTTGGCTATGATCTCGGTCAGCTTATCTGCGTAATCGCCCTCATCGAGCTTCGGGCATCCGATCACCGTGATATGGTTGCGGATGAATTCCTGATGGAAGTTGCCGTATGCATAAGCGGTACAATCCGCTGCGATGAGCAGATTTGCTCCATCAAAATACGGGGCGTTTGTCGGCACGAGCTTGATCTGTACCGGCCACTGTGATAACTGGCTTGTGATGTTGGCGGCAGCCTGTGATGCGGGCTCTGATGCTTCCCGACGGATCGCCTTTGACTGGCTGCCGGGGCATCCGCAGGGCAGCGGAGCCTTGTTCGTTTTTTCTCCCTGTCCCATCACCTTTGCTCTCTTGGCAGCCTTTGCAGCGAGCACCGCTGCCTCATTATATGCCGGAGCCTCACGCTCCTCAAAATGGATGGCATCTGCGGGACAGTTCGGCAGGCAGTCGCCCAGTCCGTCGCAGTAGTCCTCTCTCGTCAGCTTTGCCTTGCCGTCGATCATTTCGATCGCACCCTCGTGGCAGGCGGCTGCGCAGGCACCGCAGCCGTTACATTTTTCTTCATCGATTTTAATGATTCTTCTGAGCATGATTGGATTCTCCTTCTGTATATTCGGTAAACTGTTTTTATTTATTGACTTTACACTTGGAGTATACTATAGTGATCACAACAATTCCGTTGTTTTTACAACAAAGTGAGGATTTTATGAAAAAATATTTCAACATTTTAAAAAAATCACAGTTATTCGCAGGCGTGGGCGAGTCTGAGCTGGAGGCAATGCTCGGCTGTCTCAGTGCGGAGCTGCGCACCTACCAAAAGGGCGCGTATGTTCTGCATCAGGGCGAGTATCTGCATCATATCACGCTGTTAGCCGCCGGTTCACTTCTGATCCAGAAGGACGACTTCTGGGGAAACCGGAGTATTATCAATAAAATCGGTGTCGGGGAAATGTTTGGAGAAGCATATGTCGCACCGGACAGCGGTGCACTGCTCAATGATGTGATTGCCACGGAGGACAGCGCGGTCATTTTTTTTGATGTGAACAAGCTCCTGACGGTCTGCTCCTCCGCGTGCAGATTTCATTCGCTCGTCATCCAGAATCTATTCTACGCAATTTCCGGCAAAAACCGCAGTCTCGTACAAAAGCTGGGACATATGTCCAGACGCACAACAAGGGAGAAGCTGTTGTCCTACCTGTCCGAACAGGCGAAAAAACAGCAAAGTGCCAGCTTTGAGATCCCATTTAACCGCCAGCAACTCGCAGACTTTCTCTCTGTTGACCGCAGCGCCATGTCGAATGAATTATGCAGGCTACGCGATGAGGGACTGCTGTCCTTCGAGCGAAATCGTTTTCAGCTCTATGTAGACAACAGCCCCTCGTCAGAAATATAAAAACCTATGTGATCACTCCGCTCCCTGCGAAGCATTTTCATGCATTAGGGAAACGCTGATTAAAGCGTTTCCTACGCCGGATTTGCGCTGCAAAGCAGTAAATTCTCTTGCAAATCCGTGCGATCTCTCAGAGAGTCTGAGGAAATGATGATTTAATCAGCATTTCCTTAGA
>CAVHZH010000121.1:0-4820 GCA_963640395.1 Oscillospiraceae bacterium | reverse complement strand
TTCAATGAGGATGAAGTGGGGCAAAAGCACCACGGGAATCCGAATTGAAGTAGGTAGCTGCACATGGATGGATAGATTATTGGAGCGGAGCATGGGTGAATTTACGATTAAAGATGTGGCGCGTATGTGCGGTGTCGGTGTAAGCACGGTATCACGCGCGATCAATAACCATCCGGATATCAATCCGGAGACAAAAGAAAAGATCATGAAGGTGATCGAGGAAAACCATTATATTCCGAACAACAGTGCACGCAATCTAAAGCGCACTGAGTCGAATACGATCGCGATACTGATCAAGGGTATTGACAACCCGTTTTTTCTGGCGATGTTCAAGATCTTTGAGCAGGAGCTTGGCTATCAGGACTATACGTTTATGTTACAGCGTGTGCAGCAGGAGGAGGATGAGCTGGCTGTCGCAAAGGAGCTTGCAAAAGAAAAACGCCTGCGGGGGATTATCTTCCTCGGAGGGCGGGTAGACCGTGAGGCAAAGGAATTCCGGACGCTCGGTATTCCGTATGTGCTCTGCACGTTTGCCCCTGATAAGGCGATACTGACGCCGGAGGTAAATTACATTTCGATCGATGATGAGGAAGAAAGCTATCGGATCGTCGATTATCTGTGCAATCTTGGTCACAGAAGGATCGCGATCATCCGTTCGACCTACTCGGATCGCGGCATCGGACGCTCGCGGTACAGCGGTTATATGCGGGCACTGAAGAAGCACGGCATTGAGGTCGATCCGGGTCTTGTGCTGTATATGAAGGACGATATCGAGGCGTTTACTCCGGCAAACGGCTATGCGGTGACAAAGGAGCTGCTGGAGTCGGGCAGGGAGTTTACGGCATTGTTTACGATGTCGGATACGACAGCGATTGGCGCATGCAAGGCACTTTTAGAGGCTGGCAAGCGTGTGCCGGAGGATTATTCGGTCGCAGGCTTTGACGGAATCGATATGGCACTGTATTATCATCCGTCACTGACGACGATCTGCCAGCCAAAAGAGGAAATGGCGCGCGCATCGATCAAGATGCTGTTAGATCTGATCGAGGAGCATCCGGTCAAAAATAACCAGCAGATATTTAAGGCGGAGCTGCGACCGGGGGAATCAACGCAGGAATTATAAGGAAATGCAGGTGGTAATATGACACAATTTAGAAAGAGACATCGGGTACTTACAGCAGTGGTAGCGGGAGCGTTTCTGATACTTATTGCTCTGGGAGGTATTTTTTATGCCGGAGTCAGGCATTACCGGACACATTTTTTCCCGGGAACGGTGATGAGCGGCGTGGATGTATCGGAGCTGACCGCAGAAGAAGCGAATGATAAGGTTGCCCAGTTCGTGGCAGATTATCTGCTGACGATCTATTGCAGGGACGACAAAAAATATAATATTACCGGACCGTCGATCGATTATGCGTATGTGCCGGACGGTGAGATCGAACAGATTCTCGCGGATCAGGATGAGACGGACTGGATCAGGCAGCGCAAGACAGATAAATCACAGGAGATTCTTCTGGATACGACATTTGATGAAAAAAAGCTCGAGCAGGAGTTGGCAAAGCTCCCCTGTATGCAGGAGGATCAGATGACCGCACCGGAGGACGCAAAGATCGAATGGGTGAATGACGGCTATCAGCTCGTTCCTGAGGTCATGGGAACGACGTTGAAATTTGATAAGGTTCTGCCGCTTGTCGTGCAGGCGGTGAAGGATGGCGAGACCGAGCTGGAATTAGAAGATGTATATGAAAATCCTACGGTCTACAGCACGGACGAGGCGCTGAATACATGTATGGATACGATCGAAAAATATTACGGTTCGAGCATCACGTACACCTTCGGCAAGCAGGAGCCCTACGAGCTGACCAACGAGGTCATCCAGTCATGGCTGGATGTGGATGAGGACTATCAGGTGAGTGTGGATGACGAGAAGGTGACGAGCTTTGTCCAGACGATGGCATCCACCTACAACACCTATGGAGACCGGCGTGAATTTAAGACCTCGCTCGGGGATAAGCTGCAGGTCGGCGGCGGTGATTACGGCTGGGTGATCGATAAGGAAAAGGAAAAGGCGCAGATTTATGAGGATCTGGCAGCGGGCGGTCATATTGAGCGTGAGCCGGTCTACCAGCAGGTAGCAAGAAAGCACGGGGAAAATGATATTGGTTCTACCTATGTAGAGATCGATTATACGAACCAGCATCTGTGGTATTATGAGGATGGCAGCCTTGTGCTGGATACAGATATCGTATCGGGCAATCTCAGCAGAAACAACGGCTCACCCGACGGCGTATTCAAGATCGTTTACAAGCAGCGGAATGCGACGTTAGTCGGAGAGGGCTATTCCTCACCGGTCGATTATTTCATGCCGTTTGCGTACAATGTAGGTATCCATGATGCGTCATGGCGCAGTCAGTTTGGCGCTCAGATTTATCTGACTGCCGGCTCGCACGGCTGTATCAATGTGCCGCCGGAGGCAGCAAAGAAGCTGTATGAGAGCTTGGAGGTCGGCACGCCGGTTGTGGCATATTACCGTGAAAAGGTATATCTGACAGCAGAGAATGCGCGTATTTCCAACGCCTATTCCTATATCAGCGAGGACGATTACAAGGAGCTGAAAAAACAGGATCCGACTGCGGTGAATCCGACACCGGACTAATAAAAGTAATGAATATCAGACATAAAAATAAGAGCCGCGTGAGCGGCTCTTATTTTTATGCTTTTTAGGGAAACGCTGATTAAATCAGCATTTCCTTAGAATAACCCGGTGATTTTTCCATCCGGTGTGACATCAATGCCGTAGGCAGCCGGTGATTTGCCAAGTCCCGGCATCGTCATGATCGCGCCGGTGAGGACAACGACAAAGCCTGCGCCGGCATTCACATATACGTCGCGGACGTTGATATTGAAACCGCTTGGTCTGCCGAGCTTTGTCTGGTCATCGGAAAGCGAATACTGCGTCTTGGCGATGCACACAGGCAGATTGCCAAAGCCGAGATCTGTGAGCTTTTTCAGCATACGTGCAGCAGCAGGTGCATAGGTGACACCGTCTGCGCCGTAGATCTCTTTTGCGACCGTTTCGATTTTATCGGTCAGCGGAAGCTCATCCGGATAGAGCGGAACAAAATCCGATTTCTTTTCTTCTAATGTCTGTAATACCTTTTTTGCAAGTGCGACACCGCCCTCGGCACCCTTTTCCCATACCTCGGACAAGGCGAATTCACAGCCGCGCTCCTCGCAGAAGTTTTTGATGAATTCGTACTCCGCCTCGGTGTCCGTGATGAACGAGTTGAGCGTTACCACGATCGGTACCTGATATTTCTGAAGGTTTTCGATGTGCTTTTCCAGATTGCAGATGCCTTTTTTCAGCGCATCGAGATTCTCGGCGGCGAGATCTGCCTTTGCGACACCGCCGTTGTATTTGAGGGCGCGCACGGTGGCGACAAGTACTACGGCATCGGGCTTTAAGCCAGCCATCCGGCACTTGATGTCAAAGAATTTCTCCGCACCGAGATCTGCGCCGAATCCAGCTTCTGTCACGACGATGTCAGCGAGCTTGAGCGCGGTCTTGGTAGCGCGGACACTGTTACAGCCGTGTGCGATATTGGCAAACGGACCACCGTGTACGAGTGCGCCAGTATGCGTCAGTGTCTGGATCATATTCGGCTTGATCGCATCTTTTAAGAGGGCAGCCATCGCGCCGACAGCCTGTAGCTGACCGGCAGTCACCGGGTTGCCGTCATAGTCGTAGGCAACGATGATCTTTGCAAGGCGCGCCTTCAGATCCTCCATATCCTCAGCCAGACACAGGATCGCCATGATCTCTGTGGCAACGGTGATGACAAAGTGATCCTCACGCACAAAGCCGTCTGTCTTTGCGCCAAGTCCGACGACGATGTTGCGCAGCACGCGGTCATTCATATCCAGACAACGCTTCCAGACGATCTGGCGTGTGTCGATATGCAGCTCATTTCCCTGCTGGATGTGGTTGTCGAGCAGGGCAGCAAGCAGGTTGTTTGCAGAGGTGATCGCGTGAAAATCTCCGGTAAAATGAAGGTTCAGATCCTCCATCGGAACGACCTGTGCATATCCGCCGCCTGCGGCACCGCCCTTGATGCCAAAACACGGTCCGAGCGAAGGCTCACGCAGCGCGAGCAGCGCTTTTTTGCCGAGATAGCCGAAAGCCTCGCCAAGCCCTACGCTTGTTGTCGTTTTTCCCTCGCCTGCGGGTGTTGGATTGATCGCGGTCACGAGGACGAGCTTGCCATCCGGACGGTCTTTGATGCTGTTTAGCAGCTCATCCGATAATTTTGCCTTGTATTTTCCGTATAATTCCAGATCATCCTCGTCGATGCGGTAGGGCTTGGCAACGTCGCGGATGTGGAGCATTTCTGCCTCCTGTGCGATTTCAATATCTGTTTTCATAACAAAATACCTCCTTTGTTGGAATGAGTGTCCTGAACGCTGACCGGTGTGAACTGGCGAAAAAAAGGCAGCCTCTCAAATCCTTTGAAAAGCTGCCCAGACGGTCGGCATAAAAAACGATCAGCCACACTGTGTCAGTTCACATATCCGTCAGTGACTGTCTATACATATACAAATAGCATATATGTAGCGGAAATGTCAAGCTGTTTTCGCAATCCAGACGCAAAGACCGGCTTATCGGACTGATATTCGGGCAAAATGTAGTCAGATCAAAGACAGCGGTTGAAATTCCATATCGGGTATGGCATAATTAGGGGAACGTTGATTATAGCGTTTCCTTAGGGAACGCTGATTAAAGCGTTTCCCGCGCCGGATTTGCGCTGCGAAGCAGCAAATTC
>CAVHZH010000120.1:0-4854 GCA_963640395.1 Oscillospiraceae bacterium | reverse complement strand
CTCATTCATGCAAGCATGACTCACACATTTTCACAGATGATGGCTGAACTGTTACAAGATTTTTAACATTTTTTGTAAAATTATTGGATTTATGTAAGATTCCAGTAATATCCCTGCGCACAAGAGCAGAAAAAGTACCAGATATGCAAAAATGCTGTGCCAGACATCCCTGCGGCGCTGCTGCACGCACAGGATGACCAGTCCCAGATACACCGGCACATAGAGTAAAAACTGCGGAAACAGCACCACGATGCATAGCAGCAAGCCGCCGATACCGCATGCACCGATCGCCAGTACGCAGAAATATCCGTAGGCAAATCCGCTCCACGCCGCAAATGCGAGATAAAACCATCTGTCACCCCACATCAGCCCCACGAGAAGCAGAAACAAAAAGATCGGTATCCGGCTGCAGCACACCTGCCACAGTACCTCATAAAAATTGATTTTGGTATATTGAAATTGTTTGAGAAAATAGCGCGTGAGAGCTCCGCTTTTTTCAAAGCTCTCCGCGCCCCAGAAATTTGCAGCCACAATACCGACCAGAAAACAGACGAGAAATATAATAAATAACTGCTGTTTGACGGATAATTCGCGCGTCTGCATGATTGTCCGTCTCCTTTTCGATTCTTTATCTCTAATCTATGCGATATTTATTTTTGTATGCCATGAGCGCCGCTGCCGTCTTGGCATCCTGAATCGTACCGGCGTAGATCATATTGCACAGCTCGTCGAGATCATAGTCCGCGATCTCTACAAATTCGTCGGGATCGAGATGCTGGCTGCGCTTTTTCAGATCATGTGCCACATACACATCGATAAACTCATCGCAGTAAGCCACCGTCGTGCGCAGCGAGATCAGAAAATCCAGATGATCACTGTGATATCCGGTCTCCTCCTCAAGCTCCCTTGCTGCACAGACGATTGTCTGCTCGTCCGTGTTATCACGCGCACCGGCCGGTATCTCCAACGTGATACGGTCAAGTGCGTTACGGAACTGTCTCACCATCACGATCCGTCCATCCGGCAGTACCGGAACGACCGCAGCCGCTCCCTTTCTGTGGTGGATCAGATCCCACTGCGCCGTCCTGCCATCCGGCATCTGCATCGTGTCACTGTAAAAGTCCACGATCGCTCCCTGATATTTTAAGGTACGTTTGATTCGTTTAATTTGATTTTCCATTGTATGCCTCCATCCATTTTTCCCATCATTCAAAAAGGCGTTAAGATCGCAATCTTAACGCCTTCAAATCAGTCTCTTTTACGAATTTTATTTTGCGTAATCTGTGACACGCGACTCGCGGATCACATTTACTTTAATCTGACCAGGATATTCTAATTCAGACTCAATCTGCTTTGAAATATCCCTTGCCAGAATAACCATATCAGCATCACTGATTTGTTCAGGAACTACCATTACACGAACTTCGCGTCCTGCCTGAACAGCAAAAGATTTGTCAACTCCCTTAAAACCGTTTGTAATATCCTCTAACTGCTGTAAGCGGTTAGAATATGTTTCGACTGTCTCACGTCTTGCACCCGGGCGGGCAGCACTGATCGTATCAGCAGCCTGAACCAGACATGCAATCAGAGACTGAGGCTCTACATCGCCATGATGCGCCTCAACTGCATTGATAATCAGCGGTGATTCCTTGTACTTGCGGCACAAATCCACACCAATCTGAATATGTGAACCTTCCATATCGTGATCTACAGATTTTCCAATATCATGTAACAGACCTGCACGCTTTGCGGTTCTGACATCCACGCCGATCTCACCAGCCAGCAGTCCTGCAATCTGAGCTACCTCGATCGAATGCTTCAATGCATTCTGACCATAACTGGTTCTGAATTTCATACGACCGAGCAGTCGCACGAGCTCCGGATGGATTCCGTGAATACCAACCTCTAAGGTCGCTGCCTCGCCTTCCTCGCGGATCATGGTGTCAACTTCCTTCTGTGCTTTTTCTACCATCTCCTCGATTCTAGCGGGATGGATACGTCCATCCACGATCAGCTTCTCGAGTGCGATCCGCGCTACCTCACGGCGGATCGGGTCAAAGCCGGAAAGAATGACCGCCTCGGGTGTATCATCAATAATCAGATCTACACCTGTCAGCGTCTCCAGTGTACGGATATTTCTACCCTCGCGACCGATAATTCTTCCCTTCATCTCGTCATTGGGAAGCGGAACTACGGAAATCGTAGTCTCTGATACGTGGTCTGCTGCGCATTTCTGAATCGCAGTCACCACATAATCTCTGGCTTTCTTTCCTGCTTCTTCCTTTGCGCGGGTTTCCATTTCCTTGATGAGTTTTGCAGTGTCAAGTTTTACATCATCTTCAACGGTTTTTAAAAGAAATTCTTTTGCTTGTTCGGAGGTTAAACCTGAAATTCTCTCAAGTTCCTGTACTCTCTGTTCGTTAAGCTTCGCGACTTCTGCTTTCTGCTTTTTAATTTCTTCTTCCTTAGCTGCAAAGCCTGCCTCACGCCGTTCAATAGCATCGAGCTTCTTGTCCAGATTGGACTCCTTCTGCTCAACACGACGCTCCGCACGCTGAATCTCCGATCTGCGTTCCTTGATCTCGCGGTCTAATTCGTTCTTTGTCTTGATCGACTCCTCCTTGACCTCCAAGAGAGATTCACGTTTCTTTGCCTCCGCAGTCTTTACCGCATCGTCAATGATGGATCTGGCGCGTTCTTCCGCCGAACCAATCTTTGAATCAGCTTTCTTTTGCTGTAGCTGGTTCAAAACGATGACCGTTACAACCGCAGAAATTACTAAGGTGACCAGAATAGCAATTATCATCGTAATAATACTTACCATCGCAGGAGCACCTCCTTATTAAGTTTTCATTGTACATATAACAAAAAATTCGTACATCTGTCATAACTACAACATATAAATTTTATCCTTTATTGTATATTATGTCAAGTAATTTCTTATGTAATAGGAAATTCCTATCAAACAAGATGCTCCGCAAGGATGCGCTTCTACGTTAGCACTTCGGTCGGAGCAGATCTGAAGTCCACTGGACTTCATGCTCCCTCGCGGAGTTGAAGTGTATGCTTCGCATACCGCTCGGGCGCGAAAGAGTCGCGAGCGACTCTTTTTTATGGCAATCGCAGTTCCCGGCAAATGTCCGCGCTGCAAAAGCCTCTGCGCTGTAAATATCCATACATTCTGCGCTGTTCCTTCTGGTCGGCTGTCTGCGGGTCATAATGCCGCTTTTGCAGCAGGTCGCGGATCATCGCGCGCTCGTCGCGCTCCTCCTCATGGGATGCGAGCACACGCTCTGCCACATCCCGCTCCACGCCCCTGCGCTGCAATTCCATACGCAGCCTGCCGCTGCTTTTGGCAGTGCCGCGCAGCCGCACATAGCAGTCTGCATACCGCTCATCGTCTATATAATGATAGCTTTTGACATAGGCGAGCGCTTCGTCGATCAAATCCTCGGGATACTCTCCGTCTGCCAGCTTCCGGCGCAGCTCAAGCTCTGTGCGATCCATCCGTTCCAGCAGATGCATCGCGCGCTTTTTCGCCCGTTTTCCGATCACCTCATGCCGGATTTGCCGGTACTGCTCCTCCGGAATATGCACGCCCTCCGCCAGATGCAGCGTGCGAAGCTCTCCAGTATAGAGCACCCAGACCTCTCCGTTATCCAGCAGCAGCCGCCGTCTGCCCTTTGTCTGCTGCTCCACGGATGTGATGACTACCTCTGACATGCCGCCTACTCCTCAGTCTGTTCTGTCTCCGGTGCGGATGCAGCTTCCTCTCCGATGCCATAATGTGCACGCACCTTCGCCTCGATCTCTGCACAGATCTGCGGATGCTCTGCAAGGAACTGCTTGGCATTCTCGCGTCCCTGACCGATCTTGTCACCGTCATAGGCATACCATGCACCGGACTTGTTCACGACATCGATGCCTGCCGCCAGATCGAGAATATTGCCCTCCTTTGAGATACCCTTTCCAAACATAATATCAAACTCTGCCTCACGGAATGGAGGCGCTACTTTATTCTTTACTACCTTTACACGCGTGTGGTTTCCGATCACTTCACCCGCCTGCTTGAGCGACTCGACACGGCGCACATCCAGACGCACGGACGAATAGAACTTGAGTGCGCGTCCGCCGGTCGTCGTCTCGGGATTGCCGAACATCACGCCTACCTTCTCACGCAACTGGTTGATAAAGATTACGATACAATTTGACTTGCTGATGACCGCCGTCAGCTTGCGCAGCGCCTGCGACATCAGACGCGCCTGCAGTCCGACATGCGAATCTCCCATCTCGCCGTCAATCTCTGCCTTCGGCACAAGCGCTGCCACGGAATCGACGATCACAATATCCACTGCCCCGGAACGCACCATCGTCTCTGTGATCTCAAGCGCCTGCTCACCACTGTCCGGCTGTGAAATGTACAGATCGTCAATGTCTACGCCGATATTTTTGGCATAGACCGGGTCTAAGGCATGCTCCGCATCGATAAAGCCTGCGATACCGCCCGCTTTTTGTACCTCTGCGACACAATGCAGTGCCACCGTCGTCTTACCACTGGATTCCGGTCCGTAAATCTCGACAATACGTCCCTTCGGAAGTCCTCCGAGCCCCAGCGCCAGATCCAGACTCAGCGCTCCGGTCGAAACAGTCTCTACATTCATCGCTGCGGCGGGATCTCCCAGCTTCATCACCGATCCCTTTCCATACTGCTTCTCAATATGCGCAATCGCCGCATCCAGTGCCTTTAATTTATTTTCGTCTGTCATAGTTGTCTCCTTTTCATTTTTCATCATTTATTGCTAAGGAAATGCTGATTTAATCAGCATTTCCTTAGCAGCCTCCGGCGGATCGCAC
>CAVHZH010000119.1:0-4868 GCA_963640395.1 Oscillospiraceae bacterium | reverse complement strand
TCCAGTGGACTTCAGATTTGCTCCGACCGAAGTGCTAACGTAGAAGCGCATCCTCGCGGAGCGTTTTATGCAATAGGAATTTCATCGAAATTTCCTATTGCATAAAAAATAGGAAGTCAACTGACTTCCTATCTGTAATGCAGAAGATGGGACTTGAACCCACACGATATTGCTACCACAGGCACCTGAAGCCTGCGCGTCTGCCAATTCCGCCACTTCTGCATGTCGAACTGACAAAAGCTATTTTAACTTTTTTTAGCCGAGTTGTCAACCATAATTTTGAAATTTTTTTAAAAATTTTTTTTACAAACTTTTCCTTGACATTTCGGTTCACATTTGTTACTATAATACGGTCGTCAGACAAATGCGGAAGTGTCGGAACTGGCAGACGAGCAAGACTAAGGATCTTGTGGCTATTGCAGTCGTGTGGGTTCAAGTCCCATCTTCCGCATTCATTAAAAAAGAAGCTTCAGGCTTTACCTGAGGCTTCTTTTTTAATCCGACAGACGAGTCACTTGAAGCCCATGGCTTCATGTTCTCGCCTGCCGGCTCGGTCGGTTCGCACCCCGAGGTCCCCCGGACCTCGCTCACCCCATCTTCCGCATTCATTAAAAAAGAAGCTTCAGGCTTTACCTGAGGCTTCTTTTTTAATCCGACAGACGAGTCACTTGAAGCCCATGGCTTCATGTTCTCGCCTGCCGGCTCGGTCGGTTCGCACCCCGAGGTCCCCCGGACCTCGCTCACCCCATCTTCCGCATTCATTAAAAAAGAAGCTTCAGGCTTTACCTGAGGCTTCTTTTTTAATCCGACAGACGAGTCACTTGAAGCCCATGGCTTCTTGTTCTCGCCTGCCGGCTCGGTCGGTTCGCACCCCGAGGTCCCCCAGACCTCGCTCACCCCATCTTCCACACTACTTTTGAAAGGGACCGTGAAATAATAGCATTACGCCCCAGCCTGCAACTGCTCGACCAGCACCTGATACAGCAGATCCGGGTTGATCGGTTTGGACAAATGATAATTCATCCCGGCATTGATCGTCTTTTGCCGCTCCTCGTCAAAGGCTTCCGCCGTCATAGCAATAATCGGAACGGTGGCTGCATCCGCACGCTCCATCGCACGGATGCGTCTGGTCGCCTCCAGACCATCCATGATCGGCATACGCACATCCATCAAAATCGCTTCGATATCCCCGATCACAGACGCGGCGAACCGATCGACCGCTTCCTTTCCGTTCTTTGCGATGACCACCTCGCAGCCGACCTTTTCCAGCAGAATCTGTGCAACGTAAATATTGATCTCATTGTCCTCCACCAGAAGCACCTTGACATTTCTCAATACATCTAACGATATCTGCGCGCCATTCGTCTGCACACACCCGGCCGCGAGCGGCACGTACAGCTCCACTATAAATTCTGTTCCCTTTCCAAGACAGCTATGTACATCTATCGTTCCATCCATCATATCTACCAGACTCTTTACGATCGGCAGACCCAGTCCGGTGCCCTTGACTTTATCTCCCATTTCCGTCCGCTCCTGCGAAAACGGATCATACAAATGCGGCAGAAACTCCTCGCTGATACCGATACCGTTATCCCTGATATAGAAACGCAGGCCAATCTTCTGTTCCTCATTCTTCGGCAATGCCTCAGCTATGAACTCGACCGTGCCGCCCGCTGGCGTAAACTTGGCCGCATTCGACAGCAGATTAAAAAATATCTGGTTGAACCGCAGACGGTCAACCCAGATACAGTCTACGCTATCCGGCATTTTGAAAATAAATGTCAGATTGCGTTTTTCCATCAATGGCTTAATCACGGTATTAATCGATTTGATAAATTCCGCCTGACTATAAGAACACTCTTTTAACGTGAGATCTCCATTCTCTATCATGCTCATATCCAATATATCATTGATCAGTCCCAACAAAAAATCGCTGGCAGACTCAATGTTTTGCAAATACTCCTGAATGACCATGAGATCTTTTTCCTCACGCGCAAGATGCGTGAGCCCGATGATCGCATTCATCGGCGTGCGGATGTCGTGGCTCATGCGTGAGAGAAATTCCGTCTTGGCATGTGCGGCAGACTCTGCCCGCTTCGCAATGATCTCTAATTCTTCATTTTTGCGGTTGATCTGCCGGTAGAGCTCTTTCCGGCGTTGATCCTCGATCGTGATGTCACAGCATACATAGATGACGGCATATCCGGCATTGATGATCAGCCAGCCGGGATGTGCCAGCTGAGCAAAAACAATGACGGCGATCGTCACAAAGAAAGTCACCAGCAGCACCGGTGTATACTGCATTCTGATTATTTTCCAATGGTACAGCACCAGCACCAGACCGATCAGGCAGTAAAATATGATCGAACCCACTCCGACCGACAGAAACAGCATGCCCCTCGTATACTCGATATCATCCGTCAGTTGGAAAAACAGACCCGTAAAGCAATTTGTCACCGCCAACAATGTATAGACGATATACGGAAGCATCAGATACAGCACCGCTCTCCGCAGCCGCTTCACATCCTCATCCCGGTGGATCAGCACATAGGTATACTGTACCCACACAGCAGCCAGCAAGGGCATACTGATCACATAAATAGTCATCAGGATCTCATAGATCCACCAGTTTTGCACATCATTCATCGCAATGGATGCCATGATATCTATCAGGACATTCACAATGCTCACGATCAGTACCCAGTAAAACGTTTTCGTCTGCACATCCGGATACTCTTTTTTCAAAGAATGCTCCTTGATGAGCATGATGATAAAAACTGCGATTGCAAAATAGTCTGTCTCTATATGCCACATAATGATCCCCCGTCTGTCTAATTTCCCTACACGGTTTTCATTATTGCATCTATATTCCGAAAATACAAGTAAAATCCCATTTTTCGCATATTTTGACTCAAAACGTCATTGCCAGCCCAGCAAAAATGCAGAGTTGATGATCACGAATACCGATCCGCAATTATGTACGAGTGCTCCGATGACCGGATTTAAAATTCCGGTCATTGCCAGCACGATTGCTGCAAAATTGAGCAGCATCGAAAATGACAGGTTAAAGTGTATTTTTTTCATCATGCGTCCGGATAATGCAAACAGATGCGGCAGCTCACTGACATCGTCATCAACCAGTGCGATGTCAGACGCATCGACTGCGATGTCACTGCCAATACCACCCATGGCGATACCAACCATCGCTTTCTTGAGCGCCGGTGCGTCATTTACACCGTCTCCAATCATACATACCGGCTGCCCCTGATGCTCGTAGCTGTCGATCAAATTCAGCTTATCCTCCGGCAGACAGTCCGCATGTACCTCCCGGATGCCAAGCTCTCCGGCAATCTGGTTTGCTGCCGCTTCGTGGTCTCCGGTCAGCAGCACCGGCTCAATGCCAAGCCCGATGAAATCCCTCACCATCTTGTAGCTTTTTGAACGCAGCGAATCCGCTAACGCGATCACACCTGCCAGCTGCCCGTCCACCGCGACTAATATCACCGTTCTGCCTTTATCCAGCTGTGACGACAATGCCTGTCCCACGCTCTGCGGAATCATAATGCCTGCTGCGGCAAGCAGCCGCTCATTTCCCGCTAACAGATGTTTTCCGGCTACACAGACTTTTACACCCTGTCCGGGTATCATTTCAAACGCTTCTATCTCCTGCAAAAAAATGTCCGGCTCTGCTGTTTTTTTCTTCTGATTCTCAAGCTGCTGCCGATAACCGCTCACGACTGCCCTGCCAAGCGGATGCTCCGAATTGCGCTCCGCTACGGCTGCATAGGCATAAATCTGTTCCTGTGAAAAATCCTCATTTAAGGAAATCACATCAACGACCTTCGGCACACCGACGGTCAGTGTACCGGTTTTGTCAAAGCTGACACGCTTTACCTTTGCCAACCGCTCCAATGCATCACCCTCGCGCACAAGAAATCCATGTCTGGTCGCATTGCCGATCGCCGCCATGATCGCAGTCGGTGTCGCCAGAACGAGTGAACAGGGACAGAATACGACCAGAATTGTCACCGCACGTATGATCTGACCGGAAATCAGCCATGTGAGAGCCGCAGCCGTAAGCGCGATGATGACGATCCATGTCGCCCAACGGTCTGCGACACCGACAATTTTTGCCTTTCCTGCGTCTGCCGACTGCACAAGCTGGATCATCCGTTGGATGGATGAATCCTTGCCGACCTTTGTTGCGCGCATCTCAAAGGCTCCAAACTGGTTGACCGTGCCACTGGATACCTCATCACCGACAGTTTTATCTACCGGAAGCGATTCTCCCGTCATGACTGCCTGATTGATAGAAGTCTGCCCACTCACAATCACACCATCCACCGGTACTGTCTCACCCGGAAGTACCTTGAGAATGTCGTCTGGACGAACCTCCTCGGCAGCAATGACTGTTTCCTGTCCGTCACGCAGTCTGCGCGCAGTCGTCGGTGTAAGATGCACCAGCTTTTCGATACCGGCACGCGCACGTGCAACGGTCAGCTCCTCTAAAAGTCCTCCGAGCTGCATGATAAATGCGACTTCCCCGGCAGCAAAATCCTCATGAATGCATACCGACGCAATCAGTGCCAACGACACAAGCACATCCGCTTTGATATCAAATGCCGTCACCAGACCGATGAACGCCTCCATGATAATCGGCAGACCGCATAAAATGATCGCCACCCATGCCACATCAAACGGCAGTCCCGGAATGACTTTAAAAATACTAAGCAGCAGCGAAATACCGGATATTACAAGAAATGCAATGTCTTTTTTCGTGCCGCCCCACTCTGACAGTTCTTCTATTTTTTCTATCATTTCAACTGTCTCTCCTCTCTATACCCATAGGGGTATAGGCTCATTATACC
>CAVHZH010000118.1:0-5150 GCA_963640395.1 Oscillospiraceae bacterium | reverse complement strand
ATGAAGGAGCACTTTTTTGCAAATTTATTTGGCGAGAACGCCACATGAGCAAAAGAAAAGCTGCGCAGCAGCGGTTTTGCGAATGGGGCTCTGAACAGTTACATAAAGTTTATACCTATACTTTTTGGAGGATAAGACAATGGCACAATCGATTTTTCCCGAGGGTTATGAATCCGCGCTGAATCTGCATGACACGCAGATCGCGATCAAAACCGTCAAAGATTTTTTTCAGAAGCATCTCGCACAAAACCTAAATCTCGCTCGTGTATCCGCACCGCTGTTCGTCCTGCCCGAATCCGGACTGAATGACAACTTAAACGGTGTCGAGCGCCCGGTCGCTTTCGGGATCCGGGAACAGGGCGACAAGCTGGCAGAGGTTGTCCACTCACTCGCAAAATGGAAACGCTTCGCCTTAGATAAATACGGCTTTGCGGTCGGCGAGGGCTTGTACACGGATATGAATGCGATCCGCCGCGATGAGGATACGGACAACATCCATTCCATTTTTGTTGACCAGTGGGATTGGGAAAAAATCATCACAAAAGAAATGCGCACGGTTGACACGTTCAAGGCGACAGTCAGCGCCGTGTATAAGACCTTACAGCAGACCGAAAAATACATGTCGATCGAATATGATTATATTGGCGAGCTGCTGCCGAAGGATATCACGTTCATCACTTCCCAGAAGCTGTTAGAAAAATATCCCGGACTCAATCCGAAGGAACGCGAGTACGAGATCACAAAAGAATGCGGCGCTGTCTGCATCATGCAGATCGGCGACAAGCTCAGCAACGGCGAACCGCACGATGGACGCGCCCCCGACTACGATGACTGGGCGTTAAACGGCGATATTTTCGTCTACTATCCCGTATTGGACATCGCACTAGAGCTGTCATCTATGGGTATCCGCGTCGATGAGCATTCCCTTGTGGAACAGTTGGATAAGGCAGGCTGCCCGGAGCGCGCCAAGCTGCCGTTCCAGAAGGCGATCATCGATCGGAAGCTGCCGTATACGATCGGCGGCGGCATCGGCCAGTCGCGCATCTGCATGTTCTTCCTGCGCAAAGCGCATATCGGAGAGGTGCAGAGCTCGATCTGGCGCGAGGATACCATTTTGGCTGCAAAGGAAGCCGGTGTACGTCTGCTGTAAGCATCTGCTTACAGCGACTCCACCAAAAGTCCTGTCCGGTACGCGCGAAGCAACGATTCCAGCGCCCGGATTTCTTCTTTGATTTGTATGCCACGGTCGGTATCCGCCACAGTCAGCCGTCTGCCGTTCTCAGACACGACCGCATTGTGGGAATGGATATCCGTACCGTTGACAACAGCACTCTCCACGGACTCAAACGGCTCATGTGCCGCCAGAAACAATCCATAAGAATCATAGATCAGCGTATATCCCGCAATACCTGTTTTAGAGCGGTATGCTCGCGAAAAACCACCATCAATGATCAACAGCTTGCCGTTGCATTTCATCGGAGATTCCCCGATCGTCGTCTCCACCGGAATATGCCCGTTGATAATGTGCGCATCCTTTCCGTCCAGACCAAACTCCCGCAAAATACGCATGACGATCTCCTCGTTCTCGACCAGCCGGTAATACGGATTTTTCTGCTCAATATGCGTCTTACGGTCGGCGATGAAATAGCGCTCAAAGGTCGTCATTTTCTCTTTGCCGAATACCGGTGAATTTTTATTTTCCCAGATAAACCAGAAAATGTCCTCGCCCTTCTTTTTTTCTGCCGGGTCGATTGAATAATAGCCGAGCCGTACATAGTGCTCCAGCACATCATAGAGCTGTCTGCCTGCATAGGCATGTCCGAACAGCTCGACCTTTTTAAAGCTGCCATCCTCGTTGAGCGGCACGCAGCCGTGGTAGAGCAGATTGCCGTTGTACACCTTATACAGACTGCCCTTATTCAATAAAAATCGCACATGCTTCTGCAACTTTTCGCAGTTTGTGAATGCCATCGTAAGGCGCGCGACAACCTCCTGCTCCTCTGTCGATAACTCATACGGGTGCTCCGGGTCGATCGTCGGGAAATAGGTGTCACGCAGCGGATAAGTCACGCCCTCGACCTCTACCGTACCGTCCTCCAGATTCATCCGGTGCAGCAGGCGGCGGCATTCCATATCAAACTCCGGGTGCTCCTCGATCAGCTTTCCCTCCAGCTTGAACTGGATCACGGTGATCGCCTTGTGCATCTTCTCGTCAAGCTGTGCGTCCTTCACGTTATACTGCTCCTCGTCATACTCCACCTTGAACGATTTGCACGGATCGTCGTGATATGTCATCATGGCAAAGCGTGCCAGCGGCACAAGATTGATGCCGTAGCCATCCTCCAGAATATCGAGATTGCCGTATTTTGCGGAAATGCGCAGCACATTCGCAATACATGCCTGATTGCCGGCGGCAGCACCCATCCACAGCACATCATGGTTGCCCCACTGGATATCCACGGAATGATACTCCATCAGCGTATCCATGATCAGGTGCGGATACGGTCCACGGTCAAAAATATCCCCTACCACATGCAGATGATCCACGACCAGACGGCGGATCAGGTTGCACAGTGCAATGATCAGCTCCGGCGCCCGACCCGTCTCGATCACGGAATTGATGATCTCATTGTAATAATCCTCCTGATCGGACTGATCCGGTCTGCCGGTCAAAAGCTCCTCGATCACATAGGCAAAATCCTTCGGCAACGCCTTGCGCACCTTCGAGCGCGTATATTTTGAGGATGCATTTTTGCAGATCGGAATGAGCCGGTACATAGTCACACGATACCAGTCCTCCATATTTTCTTCATGGCGCATGACCTCCTCCAGCTTCAGCTCCGGATAGTAGATCAACGCCGCTATACTTCTCTTTTCCGCCTTGCCAAAGGTCGTGCCGAATTCCTGCTCGATCTTACGCTTGACCGCTCCGGAGCCGTTTCGCATAATATGCTGAAACTGATCGTATTCGCCGTGCACATCCGTGATAAAATGCTCCGTTCCTTTCGGCAGACTTAAGATCGCACGCAGATTGATAATCTCTGTCGCAGCCGATGCGATCGAAGGGTATTGTTTTGCCAGACTTTTTAAGTACCGCAGTTCCATCTCTCCCATAGTTTTTTCTCCTGTCCCATATTCTGATTATAAGGTAATTGCAAAAGCATTTTACCATGTGTTGGTCGGCGGCAAACACAGCCACATCCTCATCAGGCTGCCGCGCTTGCCTCCATAACAAATAGCAGAAATAGCAGAAGCCTAAGCTCCTGCTATTACATCCTGCATATTATAAAATCCCGCAGATTTTCCATTCAAAAACTTTGCCGCCTCGATCGCGCCCTTGCCAAATACGGCGCGCGAGTATGCGGTATGCTTAAATTCGATGACTTCATCCGTGCCTGCAAAGATCACCTCGTGCTCTCCCACGATCGTGCCTCCGCGCACAGCGGAAATACCGAGCTCCTTTGCATCGCGCTTCTGTCTGCGGTCGCTGCGGTCATATACATACTCGTACTGTCCGTCCATCGCCTCGTTCATCGCATCCGCCAAAGCGATCGCTGTTCCGCTCGGTGCATCTAACTTCTGGTTGTGGTGCTTCTCGACGATCTCCACGTCAAAGCCCGCCGGCGCAAACACCTTCACTGCCTTCTGCAGCAGATCCATCAGTGTGTTGATGCCAAGCGACATGTTCGCCGACTTGAGTACGGCTACCTGCTCACCCGCCTTTTGCACCTTTTCCAACTGTTCCTCCGATAAACCGGTCGAGCAGAGCACCACCGGAACCTTGTGCTCCACGCACCAGTCGAGCAATCCGTCAACTGCTGCCGCATTGGAAAAATCGATCACGGCATCCGCCGCTACATCGCACTCTGCGATCGCAGCAAACACCGGAAAATCATTTTTCTTTTCGGTATAGGTATCTACACCCGCAACGATCGTAATATCAGGATCAGCCGCACACAGTCCTGCGATCATCTGACCCATCCGTCCGTTGCATCCATGCATGATTACATTTGTCATTTTTTACCTCTTTTTACCTGTCCGTTATTGTTATTCTACGACCTTTAAGCCATAGTCCTTCATCACCTGGATGAGCTTTGCTGCGTTCTCCTCACTCATTTCCGTAAGCGGTGAGCGCAGGGAACCGACGCCAAATCCCATCGCATTCAGTGCGCGTTTTACCGGGATCGGGTTCACCTCTGAGAACAACGCATCTACGAGCGCACGACCCTTCAACTGGATCTGTGCTGCCTTTTTATAATCGCCGTCCAGCGCGTACATACACATGTCATGGACATCCTTCGGTGCCACATTCGACCATACAGAAATAACGCCGAGTGCACCGATCGACATTAACGGCACGATCAGTCCGTCCTCGCCGGAATACATGTCGATCTTTCCGTCACACAGATCCATTGTCGAAACCGCCTGTGCAACATTTCCGGTCGCCTCCTTGATACCAACGATATTGTCATGGGTCTTGACAAGTGTCGCTGCCGTCTGCGGCAGAATATTACATCCGGTACGGCTCGGCACATTATACATAATGATCGGCAGCTTGGTGGACTCTGCGATCTGTCCATAGTGGCTGATGAGTCCTGCCTGCGTCGCCTTATTATAATAAGGAGTGACAACCAGTGCGCCCTCACAGCCTGCCTCATATGCATCGTTCGTCAGCTCGATCGCTGTCTTGGTACAGTTCGAGCCGGTTCCTGCCACAACAGGGATCCGATGCTTTGTCATCTGTACGGCTGCACGGATGACATCCGCATGCTCCTCCATCGTCAGCGTGGAGCTCTCGCCTGTCGTTCCTGTGATCACAATGCAGTCTGTTCCGTTGTCTATCTGATACTGGATCATTTCATCCAGCTTGTCGTAGTTTACCTCGAGATTTTCCTTCATGGGTGTGATGATTGCCACACCGGCACCTTTGAAAATTGCCATCTTCGTAATTCCTCCTGCCTGTCTATCATTTAGCGGCTGCTTTTCACTTTTATATTTAAAAAGCTGCTGCTAATTTCCTTACTATACTATATGCGAATTTCGCCAAAATGTAAAGTGCCCACTGACGCGCAGGGATACTTTTTTGTTTAAATTTGGCTCAATCACAAATTTTGTGGGATTTAGGATTCCTTTCATAACTCCGTCGGCTC
>CAVHZH010000117.1:0-5192 GCA_963640395.1 Oscillospiraceae bacterium | reverse complement strand
GCGTTTCCCGCGCCGGAGGCTGCTAAGGAAATGCTGATTAAATCAGCATTTCCTTAACTATTCCACACAAAAAAGCAAAAGCGCCTGATGAATTTATGCAAATGCACAAATTCATCAGGCGCTTTTATAAAAATAACAGACTATCATTTTATAATCGAATGGACTTCCGATATATAATTACTGTTCAAAATCAAAAAATATTTTACGTGTTCATACACGGTTTGTCAATCAGATAAATATCCTTTTCATATACCACAGTGTCACAATCAGCGTCAGTGCCTCTGCGACCGGAAATGCGAGCCAGACACCCGTCATTCCAAGCAGCGCAGAAAGTGCCAGCGCACAGAGCGCGATCATTACAAAGCCCCGCAGTACGGAGGTCAAAAATGCTGCCCGCGCCTGCTCCATTGCGCTGAATACCGAAGATCCTACGATATTCCAGCCTGCAAAGAAAAATCCCAGCATGTACAGCCGCAGCCCCTGCGTCGCATAGGATGCGAGCAATGTGTCGCCTGACTTATTGAACACGGCAATGACCGATGCCGTATAACTCCAGATCACAATAACGACCGCTGCCGCAAACACAAGCGACAGCTCCATCCCCATACGGATCACGCGGCGGATGGCAGGATGCTCCCCGCGTCCGTAAAAATCACTGATAAGCGGCTGCGTACCCATCGCGATACCGTTAAACATAGCAACTGCCACAAGTGACAGATTCGCTACGACACCATAAGCCGCTACACCTGTATTACCCGCCAGACCAAGAATCAGAAAATTAAACACTACTGTCGTCACACCGGATGAGATCTCGCCGACAAACGCGGACACCCCGACCTGACAGGCGCACACGAGGCGGCGCACACTCGGTCTGATCCATGAAAAACGCAGTGTCGAGCGCCCGGATAACAGATGTGTCAGACAGATCAGAATGCCGACAATCGGTGAACATGCAGTGGCAAGCGCTGCCCCTGCCATTCCCAGTCCAAGCGGATACATCAAAATATAATCAAAAACAATATTGAACAGACTGCTGAACAAGGTAGCTGCCATTGCCACCATCGGGCGGCCGTCATTCCGTACAAACGCATTACACACATAATTCCACATGAAAAATGGCGCAAAGCTCATAAAAATTCTCGTATAAGGCGCGCCAACCGCCACGATCGCTGCATCACCGCCGAGCAATGCCACGATGTGTTCCGCAAAGCAGATACCGATAACAGAAAATAACAGACCTATGATGCCAGCCCACAGCAACGCATTTGAAAACCACGGATAGCGGCTCTTTTTTCCCTGTGCGCTCTCCACGGAAAAACGGATCGCACTGCCGACACCGATCATCTGCCCGATCGCAAAGATCAGGTTGTAGAGCGGCAGCACCAGATTGAGCGCCGTGATACCGTCTGCTCCGACAGCCTGTGCGATAAAAAACGTATCTGCCAGTATATAGAGCGAGATACCTACCATGCCGCATACATTCAGCGACACATATTTTGCGAATTTTCCGCGAATATTCTTTTGTTTGTCCATCCCTAAGCTCCTTTTGAATCTTTCACTACATCCAGCCCATTATAGCGGCATCTGCACAAAAAAACAAGCCGGAGACCATTTTTGATCCCCGGCTCTGTTTCGCGTTCACCCACATCTCGTTTCATGGACAGCCCTGTGCTACAGGATAATACACACCAGTCCGCCAGTGTTGTCGTTGACGACCTTTTGCATCGTATCCTGCAGCTTGATCTGGCATTCATCATCCATGCGGCTGATCTTGTTTCGGATGCCATCCTCCATCAGCTCGCCCACGGTCTTTCCGAATATGCTCGTATTCCACACGCCGCCGTCTGCGGTATTGCCCGCCTTGATATAGCTGATCAGGTCCTTTGCCTGATCCTCACTGCCGACGATCGGCGCGATCTCTGTCTCGATATTCGCACGGATCATATGTATGGACGGTGAGCTGGCTTTCATGCGCACGCCGTATTTGCTGCCATGCTTCATGAGCTGCGGCTCCTCCATATCGATCTCTGCGAGTGTCGGTGTCACCACGCCGTAGCCCCGTCTGCGCACCGCCGCAATCGCATCGGATACCTTTTCATATTCCTGCTTTTTCGCCGCCAGTTCACGCACGAGCGCGATCAGCTCATACTCATTTTCCACAGGTACACCTGCCATGCGGCTGATGTTCTCATAATAATATTTGTCGTCCACCTCCATGCGCCAGCTACCTGTGCCATCCGCCAGACAGATGCTTCCCTTGTGCACCGCCGCGAGCGGCTCACCCGGCGCATCCGGCTGCAATTCCTTAAAATCGCGCACATTTGTGACTGCATCGAGCAGTGATTTTGCAAAGTCAAACAGGCTCTGCTTGACCGGATCATCCATCGGGAGCATATCGACCCACTTCGGCAGATAGAAGCTCATCTGGCTCACCGGAAACTCATACAGTAGCTCCTCCAGCAGATGATCGACATCCTCCATGCGCAGTTGGTCGCAGTTCATCGGCAAAACCGCGACATCGTATGCCTCCTGCAGCTGCTTTGCCAGCATCCGCGTCGGGTCACTGTACGGTTTGTTCGTATTGAGCACGATCAGAAACGGCTTGCCATACTTTTTCAATTCCGCGATCGTCCGCTGCTCCGCCGGTTCATACGAGGCTCTCGGAATGTCGGTAAACGACCCGTCCGTCGTCATCACAATACCGATCGTCGCATGATCCCGGATGACCTTTTGTGTGCCGAGCTCCGCCGCGCGTGTAAACGGAAGCTCCTCTTCCATCCACGGCGTTTTGACCATGCGCTCTTTCCCGTTTTCGATGTGACCGCCCGCCCCGTCAACCATATAGCCGACACAATCGATCATACGCACACGCATATCCAGATCCTCCGCCACCCGGATCTGTGCCGCCTCCTTCGGTATAAATTTCGGTTCTGTCGTCATAACGGTTTTTCCGGTGGCTGCCTGCGGCAGTTCATCAGTCAGACGCTCCCTTTCGTTCGCATCCTGTAAATATGGCAGCACCATCAGCTCCACAAACCGCTTAATAAACGTCGATTTTCCCGTGCGCACCGCTCCTACGACACCAATATAGATATCACCGCCCGTCCTCTCGCGGATGTCTTTATACAGATTGTACTCCGTTTGTGATCTATCAGACATAAAAAACCCCTTTCTACGATAACTTATCCTAGTAAATCGTATGAAAGGGATTTTTGTTTTATGACTGTTATAATTTTATAACAGCATCTGCAATCTGCCCGGAATACACTCAATGACCATCTGCGCATGTTTGCCATGTGTCTCTCCGTCCGTGTGCAACTCCAGCGGAGCCTCCAGATCGATCCGGCAGCCGCGCGCATCAATGACCTCATAGCCCTCTATATGATCTGTCCGCTGCAAAACGAGCAGTACCAGACTGATAAGCGCCCGCAGACGGCTCATATTCTCTGCCAGCGCAAACGACAGCTTGCCGTCACCCGGCTTTGCCCCCGCTGCCATGATCAGATGTCCGCCCTCATTCGGCTGGTTCATGCCGGCAAGGAAATACAGCCGTTTGATCCTCCGCTGCTTTTCTCTGCCCTTGCTGTCATAAAACGTGAGTGTGCCGCCTATGAGCGGCTGTGTAAAGAGCATTTTCAGTGCATTGATCAAATAGATCAGCCTTCCCAGATGGATGCGGTTCAAAAATGTTTTCAAGCCGCTTTTAACCGAAACCCTGCACGACTCCGCATCGAGTCCGACGCCCGAGCTGATCGCAAAATAACGCTCTCTGTCCCCATAAACTGTCCTTCCGAGATCGATCGCGCGGATCTGATCCCCCCTAAGGATGTGTATGAGTGCCTGCACCGGATCATTCGGAATACCGAGTGAAAACCCTAGATCATTCGCTGAACCGATCGGAATAAATCCAAACGTCATACGCGAAAAATCATCGACGTGGTTGATGATCTCATTAAAGGTACCATCTCCGCCTACGACGATAACCGTCAGGTGTTCCTCCTTTTCCCTTTGGATCTGCTCCATCGCCTTTGCCCCATCACCCGCACACACGCACTCGTATGCACGGAAATAAACGCCGCGGCGGAGAAGCTCCGGTTTTAATTGTTTTTGCCAGATCAGCTTTCTTTGTCCGCCTCCGGCTACTTCATTGATAATCACATGATATCTGTCAGCTCTGCTCATCTGTATAAATGATCTCCACATCGCTCTGCCGCAGCCGCGCCTCCCATTCCGGTGAGAGCTTCTGGTTTGTGGCGAGCACATCTATTCCTGAAAAATCGACTACCTGCGTAAATGATAAATGATCGAATTTGGCATTGTCAACAGCCATGATCCGTTTTGTTGCAGAATTTAACATCTGTTTTTTGATACCGGCATCCAATTCGTTGGAATCCGTAAAGCCCTTCTGTAAATCCGCACCCTTGCAGGAAATGATCGCCTTATCCACAAAAAATCCGTCTACCATGCGCTCTGCCTGATAGCCGAGCAGGGAAAGCGCGCGCCCCTTGAGCGACCCTCCGGTAGAGAGCACCTTCCAGTCCTGCACATCCGACAGTTCAAGCAGAATTTCAATCGAATTCGTGATGATCGTGATATTTTTCTTGTCCCTGATCTGTCTGGCAACAAACAGCGCGGTCGTACTCGCATCGAGCATCAGACGGTCGCCGTCATGGATCATCTGCGAAATCGTCTGCGCAATCCGCATCTTGGGCTCAACATTTTTACGCTTGCGCACGAGGAACGGAATCTCGTCCTTTTCACTGCCCTTTACGACAGCTCCGCCATAGGTACGCTCCGCATAACCGTCGTTTTCGAGCTTTTCCAGATCGCGCCGGATCGTCTCCTCGGTCACATCATATTTTTTGCTCAGATCCGCCACGATCACGCGACCTTCCTCGCGCAATAACTCCAAAATCTCATTTCTTCTCTCCGCTGCCAGCATATAGCCATCCTCCCCATCGTTTTATGCCTTCAACAATCCACTCCATAGATATGGTAGCGTTAGAACAAAGTGTGCGCTTGCCGCACACTTGCGCGCCCGAGCGGTATGCGAAGCATATACTTCATTTCCGCGAGGTGCGCATCCTGCCCGGAGGGCTTTTTATGTAATGGGAAATTCATCGGAATTTCCTATTACATAAAAAAGAGTCGCTCGCGACTCTTTCGCGCCCGAGCGGTATGCGAAGCATACA
>CAVHZH010000116.1:0-5218 GCA_963640395.1 Oscillospiraceae bacterium | reverse complement strand
CCAATTAGGAGAACGCAGTATGTATCAGGATGGAGAAGCCATGTTAACATATGTCCAGGAAAAGCTTGGATATAGCAACAGTAACATTATTCTGCATGGTTATTCTTTAGGAGGTGCTGTGGCAAGTAAGGTAGCAGCAAATCTGGCAGAGAGAAATGCCGTTAAAAGAAAAGACGGCAGGCTGGTAAAGGAGAAGGATCGACTTGGAGGTCTGGTTTTACACAGTGCGATAGGATCAAATTATAAAACCAGTTTTAATTATTATAAAGATAACGATGCGGGCACAGTAAGAGCTGCAGGAGCTGGTTTTTTGAGCTGGCTGTTTTCCGGCGGTTTCAATACGATTTCTCATATGAAAAGATTGCATAAATATGATCCGAAGCTTCGGGTACATTTAGTCAGCGGAAGTGCTGCGCATGATGACCATCTGAATATTACGAAATCCGGTATACTGCCTGACAATCCGTATACTACAGCGACAACATATACGACGGACAGGGGACATAAAGAGCTTAATATAGTACCGGGTGATCGTGGATTACAAAATCTTATTCAGAGTGACAGGGTAAAAGATAATCGTATGAGTTATAAAAAGAAAATGAACGAAATGCAATTATAAGAACAGCAACAAACATCGACGTGGAGAGGAGCGATATATGGCCATTAGTGTCTTGACGGCAGATGAACTTACAAAATTTTCTGAATTATATCCGGATATAATATTGGATGAATTGCCTGAGGATGAACTGCTTATAGGATATATAGAAGAAAATCCGCTTAGAGCGGCGGGAATTCTTATGGCACACCCCGAGAATTCCACGATGCTTTTGGACTGGATATTTGTTGATGAGAATTCAAGACGAAAAGGCTATGGAAAAGCCATGCTGAATTTGTTGGTGGATAGCTGTGAATCTTCCGGCGAAATAGATGCTATTCTTCTGACCTTTTATAATGAGAACCTCTATATATATGATTTACTGTTAGACTGTGGATTTATAGCAGGTTACATGCAAGGACGAAAAAGCTTTGTGACAAGACTTTCAAGAATAAAAGATCTGAAGGAGACAAAGGATGATCAGATTGATTACATGTATCTGAACCGTGTTTCCGACAAAGAATTAAAGCGGTTTAACAGATATTTGTCATTGAATCGTGTGAACAATATAGGCATAGATCTTCCGTTAAAGCCGGAAGATTATCGGGAGGAAAGTCTGGTTCATCTGGATCATGATCGGATAGACAGTCTGTTGCTGGTAAGGGATGAAGAGGATGGCATATCCATTCCGTGGTTTTTTAATAAATCAAAGAATCTGGCTGTGCCGATCGGTCTTATGAATCATGTCCTTCGTGATCTTAGAATGAAATTCCAAGGAGAAACGAAAGTATTTGTCACAAGCCTTGCACCAAACATGGAAAATGTCATTTACACTTGTTTCGATCCGGAATCGTCGAAAGAAATATATATCGGGGCATATATTATTACGTAGCACTTTGGAAATGCTGATGAAATCATCATTTCCTATTACAGAACAAAGTGTGCGCTTGCCGCACACTTGCGCGCCCGAGCGGTATGCGAAGCATATACTTCATTTCCGCGAGGTGCGCATCCTGCCCGGAGGGCTTTTTATGTAATGGGAAATTCATCGGAATTTCCTATTACATAAAAAAACATAAAAAACCGCTTGGTGCATTCTCTGTAGAGAAAATATCCCAAGCGGTTTTTTATTTATCATAGCGAGAGAGAGACTTGAACTCTCAACCTCCCGGGTATGAACCGGACGCTCTAGCCAGTTGAGCCATCTCGCCATATTTATAAATGGGACCTATAGGGCTCGAACCTATGACCCTCTGCTTGTAAGGCAGATGCTCTCCCAGCTGAGCTAAGATCCCATATGTGTGAGTCACTTTCGCGACCCGACTTAACCAAGTATACAGAATGAATTGGAAATTGTCAATAGTTTTTTAATATTTTTTTCATAAGATTTTTCGGGCGCGAAAATTGACACTCTTATATAGGAAATGCTATACTAAAATGAATGTGTTATTCATAGGAGATGCTGATGAATTCATCATTTCCCTAAACAACGGAAAGAGGATAAAAATGGCAGGATTTTTCAATACGGACAATAAACTGTGGTCGGCAGTCAACTCGGCAGTGGATGCGGTTTTGCTCAATATCATGTGGCTGATCAGCTGTGTGCCGGTGATCACGATCGGGGCGGCGACGACCGCCTATTATTATACGACGCACAAGGTGATCCGCAATCAGCGCAGCAGTATCTGGAAGGAGTATTGGTCATCATTTAAGGGCAATTTCAAGCAGGCGACAAAGACATGGCTGATCTTTCTGGTGATATTTGCGATGTTCTATCTGGATATCAATATCTGTGCGCAGTATCTGAAGGCAGGCGAGAAGATCGGAACGATGATGTATCTGTTTTACGGGCTGCTGGCGGTCGTACTGATCTGGTTTGCGTTCGTATTTGCGTATATGGCACGTTTTGAGGACACAATGAAAACAACACTCAAAAATGCGGCAGTCATGGCATTTACCAATCCGGTGAGCGCACTGCTTGTACTGGCGATCACCGCAGTGGCGCTGTATGCAAGCTGGCTGTTTCTTCCTTTTGTTTGGTTTATCCCGGCGATTGCGATGACTCTTTTGAATTTCGTGATCGAGAGGGTGTTCCGCAAGTATATGACGGAGGAGGAACTGGTACAGGAACAGGAAAATGACATGATGAGGAGATAAATGAGGAGAGAAAAATGTCAATGACGATTCATAACCGGCTTCCGGAGCCGGAGATTTTAAAGATGGAATATCCGTTGTCCGCAGAGCTGACAGAGCTCAAGCGCACACGCGACGAGGAGATAAAAAAAGTATTTACCGGTGAGTCAGAGAAGCTTCTCGTGATTATCGGACCATGCTCGGCGGATAACGAGGATTCGGTTTGCGAGTATGTGAGCAGACTGGCAAAGGTGAATGACGAAGTAAAGGATCGTTTGATCCTGATTCCGCGCATTTATACAAATAAGCCGCGGACGACCGGAGCAGGCTATAAGGGCATGCTGCACCAGCCTGATCCGACGCAGGCTCCGGATCTGTACAAGGGTCTGGTCATGATCCGGAAAATGCATATCCGCGCGATGAGCGAGAGCGGTCTGACGGCGGCGGATGAGATGCTCTATCCGGAGAACCGCAGCTATCTCGATGACATTTTATCCTATGAGGCGATCGGGGCGCGTTCGGTAGAGAACCAGCAGCACCGTCTCACGGCAAGCGGCATGGATATTCCGGTCGGCATGAAAAACCCGACGAGTGGCGATTTGTCTGTCATGCTCAACGCGATCAAGGCAGCACAGCATCCGGCTTCGTTTATTTATCGCAGCTATAATGTCAGCACGAGCGGCAATCCGCTGGCACACTGTATTCTCAGAGGCTATGTGAACAGCCGCGGCGAGTGTCATCCCAATTACCACTACGAAGATATGATGCAGCTTTTGAAGGTATACAGTGCAGAGGAGTTTGCCAACCGTGCAGTGATCGTGGATACGAACCACTCGAATTCCAACAAGCAGTACAAGGAGCAGGTCCGTATTGCAAAGGAAGTGTTGAACAACCGCAGACACAACGGGGAGCTGCGAGGGCTTGTAAAGGGATTTATGATCGAGAGCTATCTGGAGGAGGGCAATCAGCCGATCAGTGACCATATGATTTACGGTAAGTCGATCACAGATCCCTGTCTTGGCTGGGAGGATACGAGGAAACTGATCGATACGATAGCAGAAATGAGCGTGTAACCATGCAAAAAAAAATACAGCAGATATTGATGGAAGCGACAGCGATCTCAGATATCCGGTTTGCCCTGTACCGCACGCCGGAGGAATATGTGGCGGGCACACTGCCGGAGGAGAACTGTGATCCGGTCCAGGTTGCACAGTTTTTTGCGCAGGCGGTGCACACAGAGCCGGTACTGACCGGTGAGGGGGATGCGTATACGGCATTCCCTGTACAGGCGGTCAATGGGATACTGATGCTGGTTGCAGAGGGTGCATCTGAGGAGGTATCCGTGTCCGGAAGAATGGCAGCGCACACGGTGCAGGTGTTTTTCGATGCGGTGCGCAGAGAACTGGACAAAAATGCGTTTGCAGCAGCACTTTTGGCGGGAGAGATCCCGGAGGGAGAGGCGTATAAGCTGGCAGGATGCGTCAAGCTGAAGGATGCGCCGCGCGTACTGTTTTTGTTTGAACTGGCACAGCCGCTTTCGGATCAGACGGCGCTTAGGATGCTGACGAGCCTGTTTGCGGACGGCAGGCAGGATGTGTTATTTTTACAGGATGAGACACATCTGGTCTGTATCAAGGCATACGAGAGAGATGTCACGCCCGAGCAGGCGCATGGATATGCACTTTCTGCGGTAGATACGATGCTTTCCGAGCTGATGATCAAGACGCGGGTGGGCTACAGCACGAAAAAGCTGACGTTGGCGGAGCTGCCGGATGCACGTCGGGAGGCGGCTCTGGCGCTGCAGATCTCAGGTATTTTTCAGGAGGAACGTGAGGTGGCTGCGTATTCGCGGCTCGGCATTGCGAGACTGATCCACGAGCTGCCGGCGGATCTGTGTGAGCTGTTTTTACACGAGGTGTTCGGGGGGCATCTGCCCGATCAGGAGATCGACGAGGAGATGCAGGTCACGATCCGGCTGTTTTTCGAGAACAATCTGAATATTTCGGAGACGGCAAGGCGGCTGTTTTTGCACCGGAATACGCTGGTGTACCGACTGGAGCGCTTTGAGAAGCTGGTCGGGCTGGATATCCGCAGGTTTGATGATGCGATGACGTTCCAGATCGCGATGATGGTGCTCGCGCATTACCGGCAGATGTAGGGTGCTCGCCAAGCCCGCGGCTATCCGTGTGATCAATAACATCATATCTGGCTGTCTGGCTTACGATCCCAGTAGTATCCCGATCAGACTGCTCCAATTGCCCGACGGTGTCTCGCTTTGTTTTGCCAAGTACCGCTGACTCTGCCTACAAGCTCGCACTTCGTCGGACAAACGTCGCATCTGCCGGGAACTACTGTGGCCGCAAGCCGCCAGCCTTGTGTTACACATTGCGCAACTCATTCATAACGTGGATAGGGAATGCGCGTTCACATGTATCCGACAAGTAGCGGGAGCGTGCCGGCGCGATACATGTGCGCGCATGACCAAAAAAA
>CAVHZH010000115.1:0-5466 GCA_963640395.1 Oscillospiraceae bacterium | reverse complement strand
TACGGTCGCTAAGTACCAGCCGCTCCAAAGTACCTGTCGGATACATGTGAACGCGCATTCCCTATCCACGTTATGAGCACTTCGCAAACGCCTATTTTTGTCAATAGAAAAGAATCCGAATCATAGTTTCTGCTCATAGCATAAATAAGGCTGTCCGTACAGCTCACATGTCCCCGCGAGAGTAAAATTCAGATGTGCATAAGAGCGGACTGCCTTTTGATTATTTTCACTTACCATATAGTGAATGCTCTTTTTGCCGCGTTTTGCCATCTCTCCCATCGCAAAGCGGATCATTTCCCTTGCGATGCCCTGATTCTGGTGAGCGATGCTCACCGCAAGCCGCGACACTTCACCGCCCGGCTGCAGATCGGGATTCCAGAACGGCAGTCCTTCCACATTTTCATCCTGATCGAGGGAGATCGCCGCGATGATCTTCGATGCGCCTTCCTGTTCTTCCCTCATGACAAACAGCGCATCCCTGTCAAGATCAAAGGCAATCTCTTTCATTCCCGGATAATTCTCATCCCACACACAGCATTCCGTTCCAAGCTGTGAACGGTATAACTGATAAATTTCCTCCGTGTCCTGCTCCCTCGCAGCTACGATCTGTCTCATGTTTCATCCTCCTGTACCCGGTTTTATCTCCGGTTATTTTGATTTATCATATACCCGGAAGCAAGCCTTCAGGTACGATATCCAAAAGCAGACCTCGAGCAGTAGCCTTTTTTTCGACTACCGCCTTTGGTCTGCTCTATAAAATCATTGATGGATCAGCTTCATGATCGAAGCTGACGATTTCGGTTTATTTACTTTTAATCCTAAAAACAACTTTTTTCTGTGTGTCCACACGCAGCTGGTATCCGTTCTTTACCTTGATCATGCTGTCCGGATCCAGCGGCATATAGGATACCGTTCCATCCGTAGCGGTCAATATCGCATACGCACGGTTCATCTCGTCTACAGATGAAAATACTTTGCTTCCGGTACTTGATTTCACAGATTTAATTTTGGCACCATCTGTAAACATCTGCACCCATCTTCCGTTAGAAACGCCAACGCCGATATAGCGTATATCGCTGGAAAGAATATTTTTTCTATGTCCGGTCGAATTCATCCACGATTCCATACAGGTCTTGGGTGTCTGCTGCGTTCCCCGGCAGATATTCTCCTTCACTACATTTACATTTGCACTTGAAGGAATCGCTGTATCACAGGACTGTCCGTTCGGACGGGTGTGGCTGTAGTATTCGAGCAATTCCTTCTCACGTACATCCGTAACTTCCTGCAGCATCTTCGTCATGCTCAGTGAATTTAATCCCTGCTTTGCACGCTCAATATTTACGATACGAAGGACTTCCCATTCATAAGAATTCACTGAAATGTCCTTCGACGGTTTGGTCTGTACAATCTTATCATACCACTTACCGACTTCAACGGTACGCTTTTCGGTTCCATCACTGATCGTAATGGTTCCGCCGCACTGTCCCTTCTGCTCAAACGTCGGCTTCTGGTAAACGAAATTTGTCCCGAATTCTATCGTATAACCATCCGGTAACGCGGCACGCATTGCTTTCTTTGCAGTCGCAACCGATTTCATTTGATCGGAAGAAATACTGCTCAATGCCTTCCGGACTGCTTTTTCGGCTTTGTCCATCCCGCTCAATGTGGACTCATCCACAGGCTCTGATTCCAGCTTGCTGATTGTACCGCTGAATTTATAGTACCCCCGCTGGCTTCCATAGGATATCTCAAATGTGCCGACTGCTGATCCCGCCTTGAAAGTATTAGCTTCAATCACGACAGCCGGTTTCCCCTGATACCATTCCACCTGCGCGCCGTTTGTAACAGCCGCTTTTGCTGCGTTTAAAAGGTCGGTACTGGTCGTTGAATTGCTATATGCATACGACGCCATTGCTTTTTCAACCTGCTTTTTTGCCGCCTCTACTTTCTTTTTATCGGATTTGGCATTACTTGTATCCACCTTAAGCTGCGGTATTTTCACGGTGAACGACAGATTTTCCAAACTGTTGTCATCACCAAAGATATAGATCTTGGCAGTGATTTTGCCATCATTAAACGCGCTTGCATTGCTGATATAATAGTCATGGTCGTAAAGGAATTTTATTTCTACGGTTGTGCCTTCCGGTACATACTTCATCGCCAGCGCCAGAAACTCTTCCTTTGTCATGTCATTATAGGTATGCGTTCCCATATCATCCAGCGTTTTCTGCTCCAGAAAAACTTTTTGGACAATCTCTGCACTTTTCGTTGCAGCCGAAGTGATTTGCGGACCCGCCGCTGCAAGCATGCAGATCATTAACAAAATGCTAAAAAATCTTTTCATTCTAATACCTCCTTCTCCGTTTGAAACAAATCATGTAACTGATCAGAGCACATGCGCAAAATCATTCTGATACTCTTATTATGCTTGAGAACAGCGGAAAAAGCAAGATTTTTATGCCGCGGGAATGGTTTTCCCACCCACGCCGCAATGCGATCTAAAACGCTACATCCCCGCCTCATCCAGCACATCCCGCAGCATGGATGCCGAGCGCTGCAGCCGCTTAAGCTCATCCTCCGACAGCGGGATCGGCACCCGCGTCTCCACACCGTTTTTGCCGACAATCGCAGGCATAGACAGCGCGACATCCGAGATGCCATACTCGCCGTACATCAGCGAGGACACCGGCAGGATCGATTTTTCATCCCGCTGGATCACCTCACAGATACGCTTGACCGCCATCGCAATACCGAAATACGTTGCATGCTTTTTCTGGATGATCTCATAGGCGCTGTTTTTTACTTCCTCCGCAATCCGTTTTGTCGCCTCCAGGTGCTCATAATGTCCGCGCAGTTCGCAGAAATCATTCAGCGGAATACCCGAAATATTTGCCCCAGACCACGCTGCGATCTCGCTGTCTCCGTGCTCACCGATGATAAATGCATGCACACTGCGGCTGTCTACATTCAGATGATCCGATACCGCACGTTTCAGGCGCGCCGTATCCAGCACCGTACCGGATCCGATCACGCGGTTTTCCGTATAACCCGACAGCTTTGCTGTCACATATGTGAGAATGTCTACCGGATTGGATACAACAAGTATTATGCCCTGATAGTCCTGCTCACAGATCCGTGGAATGATCGACCGGAAAATGCTGATATTTTTTTGCACGAGATCCAGTCTGCTCTCCCCCGGCTTCTGCCCTGCACCTGCCGTGATCACAATGATCGCGGCATCAGCGGCATCCTCATAATCTCCCGCGTAGATTCTGGCAGGTTTGGCAAACGGCACACCATGGCTGATGTCCATCGCTTCGCCCTCCGCGCGCTGCCTGTCCATATCGATCAGCACCATCTCTGAAAACATGCCGCTCTGCATGAGTGTAAAAGCGCATGCCGCACCTACAAATCCACATCCGACGATCGCAATCTTGCGCGGATTCGGTATCTTCGTATTTACTGTCTGATTTTTTATTTCTCTCTCCATAATGTTGTCCTTTCGTAACTGCTCAGTAGCTTCGCCTAAGGACTTGCCACTGGCAACTCCTCACGGATGCTTCGCAACAGTTACGTCCTTTCTTTGATTATACTGTCTAGTGCCAAGGAAATGGCGATAAAGCGTTTTCCTAGGAAAATTCTAACAAATCCCTTTGAAAAGCACAAGTATTTGGAACTGTTCAGAGCCAAGCAAATTTGCGAATGGGCTCTGAACAGACAAGTATTTTACATGTTTTTATTGAAAAAATTTGTACATACTCTATAATAGAATGGAAAGAAAAGCACAATTTTATGCGGAGGTATTTATAGTATGAGAAAAACAAAAATTATCTGCACGATGGGACCTGCTACGGAAGTGCCCGGCGTGCTTGAGTCGCTCGTAGACAACGGCATGAATGTTGCGCGTTTTAATTTTTCGCACGGGGATCATGCGGAACAGAAGGCACGTATGGACAGGGTGAAACAGATCCGTGCTGAGAAGGATCTGCCGATTGCCATCCTCTTAGATACAAAGGGACCCGAAATCCGGGTGAAGAATTTTAAAAATAACAAAATCGAACTGACACGCGGTCAGACCTTTACCCTGACGACCAGCGATGAGCCGGGTGACGAGCATTCGGTCGGCATCACCTGTACGGAGCTCTGTCATGATGTTTCGGTCGGAACGGTTGTCCTGCTGGACGACGGACTCATCTCTATGGAAGTCACAGCGATCAACGGCACCGACATTGTATGCGAGGTACACAACGACGGTGTTTTGAGCAATCATAAAGGGATCAACGTTCCCGGTATCCATCTGTCCCTGCCCTACATGAGCAGCAAGGACCGCGATGACATCCTGTTTGGCATCGATCAGGATATCGATATTATCGCAGCCTCCTTCGTCCGCACCAAAGAGGATGTATTGGAGATCCGCCATCTTTTAGAGCAGAACGGCGGGGAGGGCATCTCGGTCATCGCCAAGATTGAAAATGATGAGGGTGTCAAAAATATTGATGAGATCATTCAGGTTTCCGACGGTATCATGATCGCGCGCGGAGATATGGGCGTAGAGATCCCGATGGAGGAAGTACCGATCATCCAGAAAATGATCATTAAAAAGGTATATTATGCCGGAAAACAGGTCATCACGGCGACACAGATGCTCGATTCCATGATGAAAAACCCGCGTCCGACGCGTGCTGAGGTCACAGATGTGGCAAATGCGATCTATGACGGCACGAGCGCCATCATGCTTTCCGGTGAGACCGCCGCAGGCGCATACCCGTTAGAGGCATTGCAGGCAATGGCACGTATCGCAGAGCGCGCAGAGGCTGATATTGACTACCGCAAGCGCTTTTTCAACACGACACGCGATGAAAACCCCGATATCACGGATGCGATCTGCCACGCGACCTGTACGACCGCGCTGGATCTCGGTGCCCGCGCGATTCTGACAGTCACAAAATCCGGCGGAGCAGCCCGCATGATCTCCCGCTACCGTCCGCAGTCTGAGATCATCGCCTGTACGACGAGCGCAAGAGTCGCCAGACAGCTCAATCTCTCATGGGGTGTCACTCCGATCGTCATGGAGGAACGCCACTATGTACTTGATCTGTTCAACCACGCAGTCGAGTGTGCACAGAAAAAGGACTTCATCAAGAAAAATGACATTGTTGTCATCACCTCCGGTGTACCGCTCGGTCATTCGGGCACAACGAATATGATCAAGGTGCAGCGCGTCGAATAACCCTCATAATTACCGGCAATCTGCCGGAAAACAGAAACGGCGTCCGGTCACTGACCGGACGCCGTTTCTGTTTTCACTTTATTCTTCGTAACTGCTCAGAGCCCCATTCGCAAAACCGCTGCTACGCAGCTTTCCTTTTGCTCATGTGGCGTTCTCGCCAAATATAATTTCAAAATCAGCCTTAGGGAAACGCTGATTAAAGCGTTTCCCGCGCCGGATTTGCGCTGCGAAGCAGC
>CAVHZH010000114.1:0-5841 GCA_963640395.1 Oscillospiraceae bacterium | reverse complement strand
AAATCGAGAGCTGTATCGGTGTTACGATGCAGCTCTCGACCTCAACATTTATTATGTGTAGATAATTTCGGCGTTTACGATTTCCGCCACACGGATTCTCACGCCGTTCATTCGACCGACCCACGACAGCATATCGTCGGCTTTCAGCTTTTCGGTTATGCCTTCGGATTCTGCTATCTGCTTTACCAGCCGGGAGAACATCGCCTCCGCCTGCTGGTCAATATCCGCAAGATAGCCGTTCAGCCTTCCGCTCGTCAGCAGGTCGGCATAAAGCACCTTGCGATTTTCCCTCAGATACCGCCTGTGCCGCTGTCCCCATATTCCAATCAGCTGTTCTTCCTCCGCCAGCTTCAGGCAGGGCAGATAATAGTCCTCCTGTAATTCATACAAGAGCCCGTTCCTCTCATAAAAAATGTACTTATCTGGGTTCAGCTATGAACAAAACTTACACAAAATTTTGAACATGCAAAAGAATTTCATTTTACGATTCTTGACAATTTTTTTGGACAATGATACGATAAAAATGAATACACGATGAGAGAGGTGATCACATGGACGGTTCTGATAGTCATGGGCATATACAGAGAAACGATAGGCATCAGATGCCGTATGCGATCATTGATTTCACAGCATGATGTCCATCGTCCGCTTCATTTGAAAGAGAACATTTGAATGAAAACGATGGTTTTTTTATGCCCTTTTTTCGGATACTATGATTGGAAGAGAGGAAAAAATCGTGGAAGAAGAATTATTCATACCTGAGCGTCCAGATTATGAGGCGGAGCTGTTAGAAATTTTAAACTCGGATGCCAAGCCCTCAGAATTGCGTGAACGACTGGATGATTATCACGAGAATGATATAGCATCACTCCTGCAGCATTTGGACAAGGACGCGCGTAAGCGTTTGTTTATGCTGCTGAGTGCGGAACGTATTTCAGAAGTCTTTTCTTATGTGGAAGAGGACGAGATCAAAGGCTATATGCAGGAGATCAGTCCTGAAAAGCTGGCTGAGATCATGGCATCCATGGATGCGGATGAGATCAGTGATATTCTGGATGAACTGGATGCAGACGAGCGTCAGCAGGTGGAGGCACTGCTTGATATCGAGACAAAGAAGGATGTCGAGCGTATTGCATCCTATAATGAGGATCAGATCGGTAGCTACATGTCTACCAATTATATTCTGATCAGCCGGGATCTGACGATCCGGGAGGCTATGAAGTCGCTTGTGGAGCAGGCGGCAGATCATGATAATATTTCGACGATGTACGTCGTAAACCGTGACGGTACATTTTACGGAGCGATGAGTCTGAATGACCTGATCATTGCCCGCGAGCATGACGAGCTGGAGGATTTGATCGCGACCGCGTTCCCGTATGTATATGCAAAGGAAGATATCAGCGATTGTATCGATGAATTAAAAGATTATTCAGAGGATACGATTCCTGTTCTGGATAACGATAACCGTGTGATCGGCGTTGTGACTGCCCATGATATCATCGAGATGGTCGATGAGGAGATGGGAGAGGACTACGCGATGTTCGCTGGTCTGACTGCGGAGGAGGATCTGAACGAATCACTCCTGCAGTCGATGAGAAAGCGCGTGCCGTGGCTGATCATTTTATTTGTCATGGGACTCGGTGTATCGACGATCACCGGATTGTTTGAGCATGTCATGTCGGAGCTGACGCTGATTGTCACATTCCAGTCGCTGACGCTTGGTATGTCTGGTAATGTCGGCACACAGTCGTTGGCGGTGACGCTGCGCGTGCTGATGGATGAAAATCTGGAGGGAAAACAAAAGCTGTATCTGATCTGGAAGGAAATGCGTGTCGGCATGGCGAACGGATTGCTGCTCGGCAGTATCGCATTTATATTTATCGGCGCTTATCTGATGCTTGCGAAGGGGCAGTTGGCACTGACCGCATTCGCGATTTCGGGCTGTATCGGACTTGCCCTGCTCGTGGCAATGACGATTTCGAGTATGACAGGTACGGTGATTCCGCTGTTTTTCCACAAAATCAAGGTAGATCCGGCGGTCGCATCCGGTCCGCTCATCTCTACGGTCAATGATCTCGTGGCTGTTGTGACCTATTACGGTCTGGCATGGATTTTATTGCTCAATGTATTGAAGATCGTCATTATATGAGAGAATGGAAAGAGGATAGCAGAACCATGAAAACGATACAAAAAATGATAGCAAAACAGGCAGGCGTGCTCCTGCTGTTTCTCCTGATACTTTTTGCGGTACCGTGTGTTTCATTTGCGGCACAGGTAAAATCAGAAACCGGGCAGACAGATCAGTTGGCATTTACACGGTCTGTCAAAAAACTGACAGCCGGAAAGACCTATCAGTTTCAGACAAACGCGGCTGGGACGGTAGTCTGGTCAGCAGGCAATCAAAAAATTGCATCTGTCAGTAAAAATGGGCTGGTGCGTGCAAAACGCTATGGAAAAACCCGCATTTATGCGACAGTCGGGGATCAAAAAATATCTGTACTGCTGCGGGTGTCAGGCAAAAAGATCGTCGGGCTTGATCCGGGACATCAGTCGCACGGTGACAGCAGTACCGAGCCAAACGGACCGGGATCAACGACCTATAAGGCAAAGGTGGCTGGCGGAACGCGGGGAACGGCGACCGGCAGACCGGAATATGAGCTGACGCTCGAGGTGGCAAAAAAATTAAAAAAAGAGCTGTGGAACCGCGGTTACCAGGTCGTTATGACACGGACAAAAAACGATGTCAATATTTCCAATAAACAGCGCGCGCTGTTGATCAATGAGAGCGGTGCAGACATCTGTGTCCGGATACATGCGGACGGAGGAGTTTCATCTGCGCGGGGAGCGACGGCGCTTTGCCCGTCTGCGTCTAACCGCTATATCAGCAAGCTGTACAATAAGAGCAAACAGCTCTCAGAGTGTGTGCTCACATCGTATTGTTCCGCCACAGGTCTGCGCAGCCGGGGAATTTCATACCGTGATGACCTGACCGGAACAAACTGGAGTACCGTACCGACGACGCTGCTCGAGCTTGGCTTTATGACAAACAGCACGGAGGATCGCTATCTGTCATCAGCGAGCGGGCAGAAAAAAATGGTACAGGGAATGGCAGATGGAATCGATGCCTATTTCTCAAAATAGGCGTTTGATAAATAGAAAAGACACAGAATTTTAACTGGAAAAGAGGACAAACACATGAAAAAAGAACCATTTGTAACAAAAGAACAGTTGGATGCGATCGTAAAGGAGTATCCGACACCGTTCCATCTGTATGATGAGAAGGGTATCCGTGCAAACGCACAGGCGGTGAAGGACGCTTTTTCCTGGAACAAGGGATATAAAGAATATTTTGCGGTAAAGGCGACCCCGAATCCGTTTTTGATCAAGATTCTGCATGAGTACGGCTGTGGCTGCGACTGTTCCTCACTGGCAGAGCTGGTGCTCTCCGATGCGTGCGACATCCGCGGTGAGGACATCATGTTTTCAGCCAATGATACACCGGCAGAGGAGTTTGTAAAGGCCGAGGAGCTGGGTGCGATCATCAATCTGGATGATTTTACACATATTGCATTTTTGGAGGAGACCATCGGACATATCCCTGAAACGATCAGCCTGCGTTACAATCCGGGCGGTGTCTATGAGATCAGCAACGGCATCATGGACAATCCGGGTGATGCAAAATATGGCATGACAAAGGCACAGCTGTTCGAGGGCTATCAGATTTTACGGGATAAGGGTGCAAAACGGTTCGGTCTGCATTCGTTCCTCGTGAGCAATACCGTGACAAATGACTATTATCCGACACTGGCGCGCACGCTGTTTAATCTGGTCGTAGAGCTCAAGGAGCAGACCGGTATCGAGATCAGCTTTATCAATCTGTCCGGCGGTGTAGGTATTCCGTATAAGCCGGATCAGACACCCAACGACATTGCTGTGATCGGGGAGGGTGTGCACCGGGCATTTGATGAGATCCTCGTGCCGGCAGGACTCGGCAATGTAGCGATTTATACCGAGATGGGACGTTTTATGCTCGGACCTTACGGCTGTCTCGTCACAAAGGCGATCCATGAAAAGCATACCTATAAGGAGTACATCGGTGTGGATGCATGTGCAGCCAATCTGATGCGTCCCGCAATGTACGGCGCTTACCATCATATTACAGTCATGGGTAAGGAGAACGAGCCGTGCGAGCATATGTATGATGTAGTAGGTGCGCTCTGCGAGAATAACGATAAATTTGCGATTGACCGTATGCTGCCGAAGATTGACAAGGGCGACCTGTTAGTCATTCACGACACCGGAGCACACGGCTTTGCGATGGGCTACAATTATAATGGCAGACTCTGGTCAGCCGAGGTTCTGTTACAGGAGGATGGCACACCGAAGCTCATCCGCCGCGCAGAGACAATCGCAGATTATTTTGCTACGTTTGACTGCTTTGACGAGTTCAAGGGGAAATTGCAGTAAGAAACGCTGGTAGGTGTCTTTGCGAATAGCACGGGGTGAACTGTTACATAAAAATAGGATTGTGTAAAAGGATTGAGTAAAACGTAAAAAACGCTTGCATTTGAATTAGAAATATGCTAACATATACTTTGTTGAGCGCGTTGCTCGACAAAGTATTTGCCGGCGTGTCGGAATGGCAGACGATGCAGACTCAAAATCTGTTGGGTGTACGCCCGTGCGGGTTCAAGTCCCGCCGCCGGCAGTTATTAAAAACGAATATATAATGCAAAACAGCTCGAAAGCCTTGTAATGCAGGTGCATGAAATGAACCCCTTTTGTTAGACTTATTTATGTCTAATGAAAGGGGTTTATCTTATGTAATAGGAAATTCCGATGAATTTCCTATTACACAAAAAGCCCTCCGGGCAGGGCGCTCATCGTCCGGGGGACGATGGCTTAGCGCCGACCGAAACGAAGTGCAGAATCGCACTACGGCGGATATGTAGATGTCGCTAAAGCGACCCGCCGCAGGACAGAAGTCCTGCTTTTTTCAGCTCTCAGCATTTGATCCAATCGCCCGGTTCGATTACTCAGTTACCTCTACAAGTGTAATAGGAATTTCCTGACCCATGATAGTTTTTGTAGTAGATAATTTAGAAAGATCTTTTGATACAACGGTTAAAGTCTTGACAACGGTAGAACCATCGCTACCATTGACTGTGATAGTAACGGTCTTTCCTTCCAGAGTAGCGGTGTAGGTTCCGGCAACATCATCCATACCCATTGTCTCAGTATTCAACATTTTACCGGTTACATTGCCGTCAGCATCGAAGCTTAACAGTAAAGCATCCATTGTAGTTCCCATTGCCTCGGCAGTTCCCTTGTAAGTCTTGCCTGCGAGCATTTTGGTGATATCCTGTGCCTTTGCTGCCTCCTTAACGGTAACATTGCACTTTAATGTCTTTCCGGCTTTCTTTAAGGTGGCGCTGACAACAGTCTTTCCGGCTGCCTTGGCGGTTACTTTACCCTTCTTGGATACAGAAGCGACAGAGGCTTTCTTGCTTGACCATGTGATCTTATCCTTGCCGGCATTCTTTACACTCAATGTAGCGCTTTCGCCAACGTTTAAGGCGAGCTTTGTCTTGCTCAGAGCAGGCTTTGCTGCTGCGGATGCAGGAACGGCTGCGGTTGTCAGTACCATGGCTGCGGCAAGTGCGCCACATAAGATTTTCTTGTAGTTTTTCATTGTTGGTTTCCTCCATAATTCATTTGATTGAGTTTTTTGTAACTCTTTTTTGATCTGAAACGATCATAACACTTTCACTGGAAAATGTTGCTATACAAAATCCGGTCACTGTATAGCAAAGCTGACACATGAAAATATCTGTTCCGGCT
>CAVHZH010000113.1:0-5945 GCA_963640395.1 Oscillospiraceae bacterium | reverse complement strand
AAATCCGTGCGATCTCTCAGAGAGTCTGAGGAAATGATGATTTAATCAGCATTTTCTTAGTTAGAAGTATGAGGCATGTACTCATATAACTTCAATGCAGTCGATGCGATCGGCATACTCTGTAATGTCACCTTTCCGGGTCCGTGTACAACGGTATTAAATAAGCCCTCGCCGCCAAAAAGCACATTGCCAACGCCCTTGATCGTGCGCACTTCCATGTTACAGGTCTCAGACATCGCTGCTACATATCCGGTATCTACGACCTTGCAGTCGCCTGCAGCGATCTCATACTCGTGTGCAGATCCGTCTACCTCAAGGAACACGATGCCGCTTCCGGTGAATTTGCGCATCAGGAAGCCCTCGCCGCCGAATAAGCCCTTGCCAAGCTTCTTCTGCATAAATACTTCACTGTTGATCTCTCCTGCAGATGCCAGATAAGATCCCTTCTGTACGATCACACCATTTCCCGGTGTCACCTCAATCGCCTGAATAGATCCAGGGAACTTCGATGCAAATGCAATCTCACCTACGCTCTTTGCATAGTAAGTATTCATGAATGCATTTTCCTTGGTCAGCATACGTCCGAGCATCTTGCCAAGTCCTCCGGCATTTGTCTGCATCTCAATCTCATCATCCATCCATGCCATTGCGCCAGCCTCACACTGGATAAATTCTCCCTGATCCAGATGTACCTTTAAAACCGGCAGATTGCCACCTTCTACTTTGTACTGCATAATAACCCCCTCCTTATACAATCATTTATCTCTTAGCGATCGCGGAATCGTTGATCCCTGGCGCAATCACCTGTCTATTCCATTGTATACTGCATGAGCTCATATTTCAACCGACAGCCCTCAAAAATTTCTGCCGGAAGTAATGCCCTTGCCACGAGTTTTAGATCCTCCGACACCACATCCGTCCGCCGCAGATTCGCATAATCTCCATCGATCGACACGACCTCATAGTACCATGTGTCCATGATCATTGCCTGTCCCTCCGGTCTTAATTTTTCATCGAATGCCCTATTTTACATAGTAGACATAGTTATCTTTTCTGGCTTTCGCAGCGGCAACAGGTTCTGCGGCATATCCGAGTGCACAGTGTCCAATGCCCTCGTAATCGCCCTCAATACCCAGCTCTGCCAGCAGCTTTTTGCCAAACTCTGACTCAAATTCCTCCTTCGCGCGATGGATCCAGATGCTCGCCACACCCAGACTCTCGGCTGCATTCATAAGGTTGCCTAAAACTAACGATCCATCGTAAACATAGGTAGGGCGCGCCTTGTCTGCGAGCACGATCAATATGACCGGTGCCCCGTAAAACGGATCAAAGCCCTCCTGCCATCCGCCAATCCGCCGGTTCTCCTCCGCGATCTGGTCGCGCAGTTTTTTATCGGTAACTGCAATAATAATCGGAGACTGCATTCCCATGCCGTTTGGCGCATAAGTGCCCGCCTTGATGATCGCCTGCAGATCTTCTTCGTTTACCATATCCGGCTTGAATGCCCGGCAGCTTCGTCTGCTCTCCAATACCTGTAATGTCTCGTTCATACTCATTGCCTCCCTGTCATTCGCTTGTTATTATTGGTACAGAAAGAATCCTGCTTTGCAGGATTCTCCGCCTGCGGCGGGTCGCTTTGGCGACATCTACATTTCCGCCGCAGTGCGATCCTGCCCGGAGGGCTTTGTGTGCAATAGGAAATTCATCAAATTTTCTTATTGCACACAAAAAGCAGGGTACGGGAATCGAACCCGCCTCCTCAGCTTGGGAAGCTGATGTACTACCGATGTACTAACCCTGCACAATTATCCGCAATCACACGAATGCACCGCCCAGCCTACGCTATAGAAAAAAGTGTCGTGGATTAGACGGCTGCAAGCAACCGCCCTCTCATCGAACGGATAACCTTATTCTATTGTACCACTATTCTGTCAATTCCGCTACTATAAATTTATAGAATATTTGGTAACTGTGAGCCATTTATTCTCCGGGGTTGCTGGAAATCACTTTTCCGGTATTCCACAGCAGGACTGTCCGTTTTGCCGCATCCAGACGTTCCTCCTCTGAGTGGAAATCAATCGTTACCGAATGGCAGCCGCACTCCAGACACATGACATAATAGCCGCCTCCTGTTTCCTCCTCAAGCAATGCACCGCCATCACACAGCGGGCAATCATGGATTTCTAACATTTCTTCAATATTATTCATCGTTTATCTCCTTTATTTTTATGTGGTATTTCGAGGCATGTGATTGAGGGCTGTGTCCACAGCCCCAATCACATGTTGCTTAGGGGAGCTGCGACCACTATCCTATAAATTTTCTATCTGCGCCTGAATCTCATCCTCAGATGCCGCCATCGCCTGCAAGGTCATCGTGAGCAGCTTTTCCAGCTCCCAGCCTAACTGCTCTGCTCCTCGCTCGATCACACCGCGGTCGCAGCCAGCAGCAAAGCCCTTTGATTTATATTTCTTTTTCAGGGATTTCAGCTCCATATCCTTTGTGCTCTTGGACGGGCGCATCAATGCGGCAGCCCAGATCAGCCCGGTCAGCTCATCCGCCGCAAACAGCACCTTTTCCATCTCATGCACCGGCTCTACGTCGATCGTAGCGCCGCAGCCCACCGTGATGCCATAGCCGTGTGAGCAGACTGCATGGATCATATCCTCTCCCACGCCGCCTGCGCGCAGCAGCTCCGGTGCTTTCAGGCAATGCTCCGCCGGATAAAGCTCAAAATCAATATCATGCAGCAGACCGACGATGCCCCAGTATTCCGCATCATCACCGTAGCCTAATTCCTTCGCATACCATTTCATCACAGCCTCCACAGTCAGCGCGTGCTGCAGGTGAAACGGGTCTTTATTGTACTGCTTTAACAATTCCAGTGCTTTGTTTCTCTCGATGTATTCCATATGTTCTTCCAGCCTTTCCTATCTATATAGTAAGTAATGATACTATGATACCACAATAAACGCCATGTGGAAATCTTTTCACCCATTTTTATATATGTGCGCTAAAAAGCAGCCCTCCTCATGGGAATAAATGACTCCCACAGCCTGCAGATAGGCATAGATAACCGTAGTCCCTACGAACTTCATGCCGCACCGGATTTGCGCTGCGAAGCAGCAAATTCCCAACGTGTCATTTTACAATAATTCTCATACTCCACTTCTGCAGCAGGCATGATTTTTTTATTTTCTTCATCATGATATTCATCAATCGATTCCTGTTTTAAATTCTGATCCATATTTGTAGTCAGACAAAAGCCGGGATATGTTTTATCCATATGGTCACAATTTCCTACTCCACAGTCAATACAGCTTCTTTTCATTTGTTCTGTCATAATTTTTTCCCAGCCATTTCCCTTCTAGTACAGCGTTTCATAAATAACTAGACCAAAAACGTAGAATGTTTTTTTGAATGTGCATATCAAAAAACGCAGGCGTAGTGGGCTACGGCGAGGCTTTTTGGTATGTGCAGTCGGAAAAACAGGCAAGTTATTGGGATAGTTATTTAGAAATCGCTGTACTAGTGTACTGACACATTCATATTGTCTGTTCAGTACCTTCACAGGTACAATATTCTATAAATTTTTCAACCGCGGGAGCCATTTTTTTCCGATCCTTCATTGCCAGCACGATCTCCCTGAAATACGGTGTCCGAAATGGCCGGATCGCTACCTGATATGGGATACGCTTTAAAATCAGTTCCGGCAGCACGCCGATCCCCAGACCCTTTTCAACCATTGCCATGATCGCGTAATCTTCCCATGTTGTAAAACGGATATTGGGGTGTACCCGATACTTTTCCAGCAATTCCGATACTTCCGTCTTGCCTCCATGCTCCAACAGCAAAAAGGGCTGTCCATTCAGATCATTATAGTCCAGTATTTCCTTTTGGGCAAGTGGATGATCCACCGGCAGCACCGCCTTATATTCATCCTGATGCAAGGAAATGACATCAAACTGCCGGTCTGAGGGCAGCCGCAGAAAACCGCAGTCTACACGCCCCTCAGCAATCCATTTTTCTACCTCGTCATAATCCCCTAAAAGCATCTCATAATCAATCCCCGGATAGTCCCCTTGAAACTTCAAAAATATATCAGGCAGCCAGTGGATCGCTACACTGGAAAATGTGCCGATCCTGACCGTACCGCTTTGAATGCCATTGATCGCATGAATTTTTTGCTGCATTTCTTCAAGGTCACTGACTATTTTTCTTGCATAAGGCAAAAGCTGTTCGCCGGAGGATGTCAGGCATACTCCCTTTTTATTCCGCTGTAACAGGGAAATCCCCCATTCCTTTTCCAGATCTGCGATCATCTTGCTGACAGAGGACTGTGCATAATTCAGGCTGTCGGCGGCTTTCGTAAAGCTCCCTTTGTCCACCGTTTCTACAAATGCAAGATATTTTAGTAAATTATTATCCATTTTGCATTCCTTTTTTCGATACTATTTATTGAATATATTCGTTTTTTTCATTGTAATAATTGGATTATAATAATGCAAGATGATTTTGAAAGGATTGGAATATATGCATTACAAGACAAAAAATATAGACATGCTGACCGGATCATTATACAAGAGCATTCTTCTTTTTACGATTCCTATTGCCCTCAGCAGTATGCTGCAGCAATTATTTAACGCTGCCGATACCGCGATCGTCGGTTTTTTTGATACATCGGCTTCTCTTGCTGCCGTAGGCACGAACGGCGAGATCATCGCTTTGATCGTATCTCTGTCGTCCGGACTATCTGTCGGTGTAAACGTGCTCATTGCGCGCCAGCTCGGACAGCGCAAAGATCAGCCTATGACATCCATGCTTCGATCGGCAATGCTGCTGGCTGCCATCGTAGGTATAGCCGGTCTGGTGATCGGGCAATGTATTTCCGCTCCGCTGCTGATGCTCATTCAGACGCCATCTGAGATCCTTGCTACCGCCATTGTTTATCTCCGGGTGTATTTTATCGGTTATCCGTTTCTGATCGTCTACGATTTTGCCGCGGCAGTGCTCCGGGCTTACGGAAACAGCCGCTATCCGTTTTTTGCGCTCACACTGTCCGGAATCGCAAATGTTCTTTTGAATCTCATGTTTGTCGTGTGGTTCCGGCTCGGTGTCTTAGGGGTCGCTGCTGCTACCGTGATCGCTACGATGCTCTCTGCGTTCCTTATGATTTTCCGGCTAAAAAAGGACATCCCGGCATTTTCTTTTTTCTTTTCCAGACAGGAGATCTCTGCCAGCCATATCGCAGAGATTCTAAAGATTGGAGTTCCCTCGGCAATTCAAGGCGCTGTTTTTTGTTTTGCCAATATCTTTGTACAGGCCTCTGTAAACAGCTTTGGCGCTTCTGCCATCGCAGGCAGTACGATCGCCATGAACCTTGAATACCTTGCTTATTATGTGATCACAGCATTCGGTCAGACTGCAACGACCTTTACGAGCCAGAATCATTCTGCCGGGCATAAGAAACGATGTAAAAAAATCATCTGGGTATGTATGATCTTCTCTGTTTTGAGCAGTCTGATAATCATTGAACCGCTCATTATATTCCGGGGATTTTTTGCAGGATTTTTCTCCACGGAGCAGGCGGTGATACAGAATACCCTGCTTCGCATGATGTGCATTCTCTTTTTTGAACCGCTGTGCAGCTTTTATGAGATTCCGGCGGGGGTATTAAGAGGTACCGGACATTCCTTATACCCGGCGGCTGCTACCATCCTAGGAACCTGCTGCTTTCGTATCATCTGGATCTATACGGTTTTCAGACAATATCGCCAGTTGAGTATTCTGTATGGCGCTTTCCCGCTTTCATGGATACTGACGATCTTTCTTGTGCTGATTGGCTTTGTCATCCGAAAGCCAATCAGGTAATATCCTATGAATAAATTTTAGTCTGTTCAGAGCCAACCTCCAAAATGCTTCGCATTTCGTCGGTGTGGCGTATCCG
>CAVHZH010000112.1:0-6010 GCA_963640395.1 Oscillospiraceae bacterium | reverse complement strand
GATTTGCATGGGAATTTGCTGCTTCGCAGCGCAAATCCGGCGCGGGAAACGCTTAATCAGCGTTTCCCTAACGGACAGATATTTTTTCTAAGGATTCATAGAAATCGGGATAGGAGATCACGACGCTGTCTGCATTAAGGATCGTTGTAGGCTCCTCGCACATGAGTCCGGCGACTGCGAACGACATCGCGATGCGGTGGTCGAGATGTGAATCGATCACTGCGCCGTGGAGCATTTTTCCGCCGTGGATCACCATGCCATCGTCGGTAGCGGTTGCATCCGCGCCCATCGCACGCAGCCCCTCAACGACCGTATCAATGCGGTTGGACTCTTTGACCTTGAGCTCCTGTGCATCCCTGATGACCGTTTCCCCGTCCGCAAAGCATGCGAGCACCGCAATGACCGGAATTTCGTCGATCAGTGTCGGGATCAGGTCGCCGGATATGGTCGTACCGTGCAGCGAGCTGCTGCGCACGGTCAGGTCGCATACCGGTTCGCCGGAGATCGTCCGTATATTTTCGCGGACAAGGTCAGCGCCCATCGCCTCGACCACGCGCAGGATACCGTCGCGTGTCGGATTCATGCCTACATTTTTTAGCACGAGCTCCGAGCCGGGAACAGCCAGCGCCGCCGCGATCCAGTAGGCGGCAGATGAGATGTCTCCGGGGACGGCGATCTTCTGACCGGTCAGCTGCGGCTCGGGATAAATGGCAGCAGTCAAGCCGTTTGTCTCTACCTGTGCACCGAAGCCGGAGAGCATGAGCTCGGTATGGTTGCGGGAAAGCGCAGGCTCTGTGACGGAGGTTACACCGTCCGCATACAGTCCGGCGAGCAGGACGCAGGATTTTACCTGTGCAGAGGCAACCGGTGACTGATAGGCGATGCCGTGTAGCTGCCCGCCGTGAATGGATAACGGTGCACAGCCATTGTTATGTAAACTGCTGATGTCAGCGCCCATCTGTGTGAGCGGATCGATAATGCGCTTCATCGGGCGTTTCTGGATCGATGCGTCACCGTTTAACGTCGAGATAAATGGCTGACCGGCGAGAATGCCGCTGATGAGTCGAGTAGTTGTGCCGCTGTTGCCGACATCCAGCGTCTGTCCCGGCTGTCTGAGCCCGTGCAGACCAACTCCGCGGATCAATACGCGGTCTGTGTGGTTTTCGATCGGTACGCCCATTGCCTGAAAACAGGAGATCGTAGACAGACAATCTGCCCCTTGTAAAAAATTCGTGATCTCGGTCGTGCCGTCGGAGAGTGCGCCGAGCATGATCGCACGGTGGGAGATCGATTTATCTCCGGGAATGTTCAGTTCACCGCGCAGTCCGGCGGATTTTTTGAGTTGCATATCCATAATCAATAGATTCCTTTCGTTTCACAATTTGTTGCTGTTCACTCGCACCTCGTTCCAGCAACGATTCGCAGGCTCATTTAAAGTTTTGCTTCGCAGCGCAAATCCGGCGCGGGAAACGCTTTAATTAGCGTTTTCCTAGCGCTCATATACCGTGTAATGGTATTTGCGCAGCAGATCAACGGATTTTTGCAGGGAATCAGCATCGTACAGCTCCAGCCGCAGCACACCGTCCTCAAATTCGCGGTTGTGGATGATGCCGATATTTTTGATGCTGATATTGTTGCTGGCGAGGATCGTTGCGATCGTAGCGATTCCGCCCGCCTCATCGATCAGGTCGCAGTACAGCTCAAATACCTTTTTTAGAGGACCGGATTTGCTGATCGTGAGCGAATCCCGGTAGTCCTTCGCAGACTGGAAAAATCCGTTGATCGAAGAACCGTCTGCATTTGCGATCTCGGCGCGGATATTTGCGAGCTGATCGCCGAAGCGATCCATGATCTCTAAAATCTGTGCGCGGTTGGACAGGCAGATGCTCTCCCACATCACGGCAGAGGAGGATGCGATACGTGTAATATCGCGGAAACCGCCTGCGGCGATCGTTTTCATCGTTTCCTGCTCATCGTCCTGCTGTGCCACGAGATTGACGAGGCTCGCTGCGACGATGTGCGGCAGATGGCTGATGGTCGCGGTGGCGTGGTCGTGTGATTGTGCGTCCAGCACCAGCGGGATCGCGCCGAGTGTCCGCACGAGTTCTGTCAGCTCCGTAACCTTGGCGGCGGGGCTTTTTTTCGTCGGTGTAAGAATATAGTAGGCATTTTCCAATAGATATGCGGTCGCATTTGCATATCCGGTCTTTTCAGAGCCGGCCATCGGATGTCCGCCGATAAAGCAGTGCTCAAGACCTTCCTTTGCGGCGGCTGCGTGAATATCCGCTTTGACGCTGCCAACATCGGTCAGGATCGCGCCTTCCTTTAAATATGGCTTGATTTCCCGCAGATATTGAAGGTTCTGCTGTACCGGCGTGCACAAAAAAATCAGGTCGCAAGCGCCGATCTCGGCGAGGGATAGCCGCGTGTTGTTTTCAATCGTATGGTCGTCATAAGCCGCTGTCACGGTGGAAAGATGACCGGAGGTGGCATAGAGCCGCTTCTCAGGATAGATACGTTTTAACGTTTTCGCGATCGATCCGCCGATCAGACCGAGACCTATAAAGCCTATTTTATCAAATGACATCGTGTGTTCTTCCTTTCGCTTTTCGCTATTCATTTAGTATAACACAAAACATTCTCACGTTAAAGTGAAAAAGTAAAACGACTATTATTTGTGAAAAATGAATAAAATAGTTGTAATTATTTCTGCTTTTTAGTAAAATATACATATATTGATTGTCCGAAGCGATAGTGACAGATAAAAGCAATGCCGGTATCGCCTGACGGATAGATAAGGAGGGTATTTGTATGAACGTTTACACAACTGACAAGATTCGTAACGTGGTACTATTAGGACATGGAGGGGCGGGCAAGACCAGCTTGGTAGAAGCGATGGCTTATCTGGCTGGGCAGACAACCCGTATGGGAAAGATCAGTGAAGGAAATACCATTAGTGATTTTGATAAAGAGGAGACCAAGCGGTCATTTTCGATCAGTACATCCGTAGTCCCGATCGAGTGGGAAGGCAGTAAGATCAATATTCTGGATACACCCGGTTATTTTGATTTCGTGGGTGAGGTTGAGGAAGCAGCGGCTGTGGCTGACGCAGCGATTATCGTCGTTTCCGGTAAAGCAGGCATCGAGGTAGGTACGAAAAAGGCATGGGAGATCTGTGAAAAATATAAGCTCCCGCGTATGGTTTTCGTGACCGATATGGATATAGATAACGCGAGCTACCGTCAGGTAGTAGAGGATCTGCAGGCATTGTATGGCAAAAAGATTGCACCGTTCCATCTGCCGATCCGTGAGAATGAGCAGTTTGTAGGATATGTCAATGTTATCCAGCAGCGTGCAAAACGCTGGAAGGACGACGGCACGGTAGAAAAATGTGACATTCCCGATTATTCACAGGCGAATCTGGAGCTGTGCCGCGAGGCACTCATGGAATCAGTCGCAGAGACGAGCGAGGATTTCATGGATCGTTACTTCAACGGCGAGGAGTTCTCGGACGATGAGATCCGTCAGACACTTCGCGTCAATGTAGCAGAGGGCAGCATCGTTCCCGTTTTGATGGGATCAAATGTGCTGGCACGCGGTATGTATACACTCATGGTCGATATCGTAAAATATCTGCCGAGCCCTGACAAGCGCACCTGCGCAGGCATCAATGCCAAGACAAACGAGGTTTATCAGGCAGATTACGATTTCTCAAAGCCGAAGTCAGCCTATGTATTTAAGACGATCGTTGATCCGTTTATCGGAAAATATTCACTGATCAAGGTGAATTCCGGTGTCCTAAAGACAGATGATGTGCTGTACAATTATCATAAGGATGCTGAGGGCAAGATCGGAAAGCTGTATGTGATGCGCGGCTCAAAGGCAGAGGAGGTCAAGGAACTTCATGCCGGAGATATCGGAGCACTTGCAAAGCTGACGACCGCGACGACGACCGATTCCCTGTCTACAAAGGCAAATCCGATCTTATATATCCGTACCGCGACATCGACTCCTTATACCTACATGCGTTACAGGGCAAAGAATAAGGGCGATGAGGATAAGATCTCGCAGGCATTGCAAAAGATGATGCAGGAGGATCTGACACTCAAGGCAGTCAACGACAGCGAGAATGGCCAGACACTCCTCTATGGTATCGGCGAACAGCAGTTAGACGTTGTGGTAGGCAAGCTGCTCACCAAATATAAGGTAGAGATCGAGCTGTCCCGCCCGAAGGTCGCATTCCGTGAGACGATCCGCAAGAAATCGGATGTGGAATACAAGTATAAAAAGCAGTCCGGCGGACATGGACAGTACGGACATGTCAAGATGACCTTTGAGCCCTCCGGAGATCTGGAGAAGCCTTATGTATTTGAACAGACCGTTGTCGGCGGAGCAGTTCCAAAGAACTTCTTCCCCGCAGTTGAAAAGGGTATTCAGGAGGCAGTCCATAAGGGACCGATGGCTGCATATCCGGTTGTAGGAGTCAAGGCTGTCCTCTATGATGGATCTTATCATCCGGTAGATTCTTCCGAGATGGCATTTAAGATGGCTGCGACACAGGCGTTTAAAAAAGGATTTATGGAGGCAGACCCGGTACTCTTAGAGCCGATCGCTTCGATGAAGGTAGTCGTACCCGACAGCTATACCGGAGATATCATGGGTGATCTGAACAAGCGCCGCGGTCGTGTACTCGGCATGAACCCGATCGAGGGCGGCAAGCAGGAGATTCTTGCAGATGTACCGTATACCGAGCTGTATGGTTACAATACTGAGCTTCGTTCCATGACCGGTGGCGCAGGCGAGTTCTCTTATGAGTTTGCACGCTATGAGCAGGCTCCGGCAGATGTACAGGCAAAGGAGATTGCTGCACGCGCAAGTAAGATAGATAATTCTGAGGAATAATGAAAAAATAAAAGGAAGTCCGTTGCTGCGGACTTCCTTTTTGCGCGCCTTTTTGTGCCCGGATTTCTGACTTTACCAGACTATAGAAACATGCTACAATGGCAATAAAAAGATACCTGCTCACCATTTGTATGCCTCATTTACATATATTTTATATGTGGCAGGAATGATGGAATTGTAATTCTCATCATACGGGAATGCAAATGTAAGATAATCTATATCACCGGCATTTTTACAATTCAAGTAGTGATATTCATATCCTATGGCATGATTAGAAGCATCATACATTACACAAGCGGCTCTTATTGAGTCAAAAGTTGATTTTGAAGTGTTTTCTGCTTCTACTGTCACGCCGCCATCACTCATGTTTGATTTAATCGATATGGCAGAGACATTGGATGTATTGCCTGATGGAGAAACTGTTATAGACATTTTGTAGTTGTCATAGTCCATATTTTTATAATCTGAATCATACGGAGCATGAAAAAACAGTGCGCATTCTTTTCCGTTTTCAAAGGTATAGTTTTCGTCGCTTGAAGAACCGATCATTGATCCATTTTTAAAATAAACAAGTTTTGCTGTGATTGCTGTGTTAAAATTATTCTTGTTTTTCAGAATAGCGACAACACCTTTTCCGGTATCTTCTAATTTACTTTCGATGTTATTTTTAGCTTTTTCAGCATTAAATTTCACGGTAACTCTGCATTCTAATGTGGTTTTCCCTATTTTTGCATAAACATATGCTGTTCCGTTTCCTACAGCGGTAACTTTCCCCTTGTTGTCTACTTTAACAACTGAGCTTGGAAATGCAGACCACTTCGGCTTTTTTGATGTTCCGCTCACTTTTAATGTCTTTTTATCGCCAACATTCATCGTTAACGCCTTTTTGTTCAGCTTTATAGTGGCAGCCTGAGACACAACTGAATGATCAAAATAGTTTTGCTGAAATGTGGTTGCTGGAACAATCATCGACAGTGAAAGAGCAGTTGCTAAAATAATTTTCTTGATTGCCTTTTTCTTCATAACATTTTCCCCTCTTAATGTTCATCTGATTTAAGGAAATGCTGATTTAATCAGCATTTCCTTAGCAGCCTCCGGCGGATCGCAC
>CAVHZH010000111.1:0-6046 GCA_963640395.1 Oscillospiraceae bacterium | reverse complement strand
ACAAGTAGCGAGAGCGTGCCTGCGATACATGTGCGCGCATGACCAAAGACGATAAAGTATCGCATTTCATATAGCGCCAGCATGTCAGAGACACCGTCTTGCAACCGAAGTAAAATGCTCCAACCGCTCATAGAGAAACGTCGGGCTGCTGTAATAATACAGATGCGGGAATCCGATCATTTCCCGGTCAGACGCATGCATACACTGCCAGCAGACCGGGCGGAACGGCTTTTGCGCCAGAAAATCGCTTCCATTATCATCCGTATCAAAATAGTGGAATTCATGCCCGCGGATCGATGTACCCTTCTCCGATACCGGCTCAGGCGTCAGCTCGATATAGCCGAACCGCTGCAGCTTCGCGGTCGCTTTTGCCTGCGCATCGACCCAGCCGACCATCGGATAGGCATGTCCGTCCATATCCTCCAGCGTCCTTGTCAGATACATAAATCCACCGCACTCTGCGAGCACATAACAGCCTACCTCCAGTGCACCGTACACCGCCTTTTTCATCGGCTCATTTTCCGAAAGCGCCTGCGCATACAACTCAGGATAACCGCCCGGAAACAATAACACATCCGTGTGCTTCGGCAGCGCTGTATCATGCAACGGTGAAAAAAACTGCAATGCCGCGCCGATCCCGCGCAAATATTCCAGATTATCCTCATACAAAAAGCAGAATGCCTCATCCCGCGCCACCGAAATCCGAAGCTCCCCCGACAAATGCGGCAGCTTTGGCTCGCTCCAAGTGATCGGTGCTGCGCCGTGCGCCAGCGCTGACAACGCATCCAGATCCACGGTCTGTACGAGCTGATCCGCCAGCCGTCCGGTATAGGCGCGCAGATCCGCCAGCTCCTGCGGTGTCACGAGTCCGAGATGGCGGCTCGGCAGCTCCATATCCTTTAGCTTTGGCACATAGCCGCACGCACACACACCCATCGCTTCTACCTGCGGGCGCACCGCCTCATAAACCGACTGGGACATCCGGTTAAAAATCACACCCGCGATATGACCCGGCTTGCGAAAATCCAGAAATCCCCTGAGTACGGCTGCCGCGGACAGGCTCATCCCCGCCGCATCAATGATGAGCACAACCGGTGCGTCCAGCGTTTCTGCCAGTTCACACGCAGATGCCTGCATCGTGTGCAGCCCTGCCCCGTCAAAATATCCCATCACGCCCTCGATCAGCGAAAGCCCCTCATCCGGGGCTGCGGATCGTGCGAACAGCGCCCGCGTCGTATCTGCATCGGTAAAATATCCATCCAGATTGCGCGCCGGTATACCGAGCACCCGGCTGTGAAACATCGGATCGATATAGTCCGGTCCGCACTTAAAGGCTGCCAGCGGCAGACCCTGCCGTTTCCAAGCGGCGAGCAGCCCCATCGTGAGCATCGTCTTTCCGCTGCCGCTATGCGTGGCTGCGAGAACCAGCCGCGGCGCTTTCGTTGTCCGGTTTGTTTTTCCCTGTTGTGTCATTCCTTTGTCCCTGTCATTGATCCTTTTTCTGTTTTTTGTGCATCCCCTGCACCTGTAAAGGAGAAAATATAGACCGGATTCATGCTCTCCATCAGCTCATAGCCTCCGACTGCACGCGCCTTTGCCACAGATGCGCAGATAATATCCACATCCTTCACGGACAACGTTTTCAATAATTCATTCGTCTCTCCGACCGTCTCCAGCGTGATTGCATCGACCACAATACGGATATCCGGATTTTTTTCGAGCAGCCATGCTACGATTTCCCGCAGCCTGCCGCCGCTGCCACCGATAAATGCATGCGTTGGAAGCGTGTAGCCATCCAGACATTCCGGCGCTACACCTTGCACGACCTCGACATTTCCTAGTCCCTGCCGCTTCGCATTTGCACGGATCAGCGCACAGCCCTCCTCCCCGCGCTCGAAGGCAACCACGCTGCCCTGCGGCAGGAAACGCGCGATATCACAGGTCATGCCGCCTGTACCGGCACCGATATCATAGCAGACCGCATCATGCGTCAGGCGCAGCTTGGCAAGCGCCAGCGCACGGATCTCCTCCTTTGTGAGCGGCACCTTTCCGCGTTCGTATGCCCCATCCGCCAGATTTCCGGTCGTAAACTGCCGTGCGTCATCATTTTCAAACAAGGCAACACACAGATACGTGTCTTTCGCATCCTCCTGCGCCAGAAGCTGCTGCAAAGTTCCCGTCCAGATCTCCTCGGTTTCATATCCGAGATCGCATCCGACCGACAGGCGCACCTGCGGCAATCCGTTGTCACACAACTGCTGTGCGATTTCCCGCAGTTGTTTTCTGCCATTGAATAACGAAAATACCCGCCGCTCCCGCCGGATCTGCCCGATCAGGTCATTTTCCCTGCCATGCACACTGCATAAACGCACATCCTGCCATGCGATACCAAGCCTTGCCGCAAAATAGTTGACGGACGATATGCCTGCGATCCGTCTGGTCTGCCACTGCCGCTCCCCGCACACAAACTGCTGTTCAAATCCATCTGCGCCGCTGTAAAATCCGACATCCCCGGAAAATACGACCGCTGCCCTGCAAAGCTGCGGATGCTCCTGCAGATATGACAAAATCTGCTCCCGGCGGTACTCGCACACCTTTTTCCCTCTGACTGTACCGACTGCCTCAAGCATGCGCTTGGCACCAAAGATCACCGGCACGCGCTCCAGCTCCCGGATCGCCTCCTGCGTCATCTGCGTGCGCGTTCCCATGCCGATTCCGATGAGCAGCAGCTCACCGCCCGGGTTTTCGTTTTCAAGCTCCGCCGACCTGCTCACCGGCTCTTTTCCAAGTCCTAACAGCGTACACACCTGCTCATAGGTAAAGCCCTGCTCCTTCGGTCTGCGTATCACGATACAGTCCATTCCCCGCGCGCGTGCCGCCCGTAGCTTGTCCATAAATCCACCCGGCTGGCCTGATTCCTTTGTCACGAGGATTTTCGCATTGATATGCACATACATCGCCTGATTGAGTTCCTGTGAAAAAGGTCCCTGCATACAGATCAGTTGTTTTCCAGAGATGCCCGCCTGCTCACAGAGCTCTACGCTCTCCCGTGACGGCAGTACCCGCACATACACACGCGAGTGGTCGCTGACTGTCTGCACAAAGGTTGACAGCTCCTTTGAACCGGTTGTCAGAAAAATGTTTCCAGACATCTGCTCTGCCAGAGCCGCCGCCTCTGCGACCGTATCTACCAGATGCACCCGCGCATCCTGAACCTGTGCATCTGCTGACTCCCGCAGCAGGCGTACATATCTGACATGGCAATCCTCACATACTTTTTTTAACGTCTGTGATACAAGAACCGCATACGGGTGTGTCGCATCAATGACTAACACCTGATCCGTCCCCGGCTGCATCTCTTGCCTCCTATCACATAAAGAGTCGCTAGCGACTCTTTCGCGCCCGAGCGGTATGCGACGCATATCCTTCATTTCCGCGAGGTGCGCATCCTCGCAGAGCGTTTTATGTGATAGGAATTTCCTATCACATAAAAAATCGCGCATTTCCTGCTCATCCATGCGCCCGCAATGTACCCGGATATTCTCATCCTCCGGCAGCACCTGCTCCCCATATTCCGTTGCCACGCAGACGATCACCTGTCTGCCCTCCGCCGCACAGTGCAGCGCCAGCCTGCGTCCCTCGCTTGTACCCGCAAATAATACAATTGTCTGTGAATGATGTTTCATCTGTTTTTCCTCATATTGACAGTCAGCTACAGCTCATAGCCGCGCGGTGTCACCATTTTTCCACCCACGAAGCGCGTCTGTGAATTTCCGATAAATACTGTCGTAAACATGTTGACCTGTTCATCCCTCAGTTGTTTTAAGGTGAGCACCTTCGAGCGCTCGCCCTCGCGCCCGATCTGCTCTACCAGCCCGCACACCGTATCCGGTGACTGGTGCCGCAAAATCAGGTCACACGCCTTTTGCAGATAATCATGCCGCTTTTTGCTGGATGGATTGTAGAGCACGATGACAAAATCTGCCTCCGCCGCGAGCAGCAGGCGCTTTTCGATCTTTTCCCACGGTGTAAGCAGGTCGCTGAGGCTGATCAATGCAAAATCATGGATCAGCGGTGCGCCGAGTACCGCAGCACCTGCCAGCGCAGCCGTCACTCCTGACACCACCTGTATGTGCACACGCGGATATTCCTCCTGCAGCTGATACACCAGACCGCCCATTCCATATACACCAGCATCGCCGCTGCAAATGAGCGATACCGTTTTGCCCGCATCCGCCAGTGCCAATGCCTGCCTGCAGCGGTCAACCTCTTTTTTCATCGGTGTTGTATAATATTCCTTGTCTGGATAATCGCCCTGTACCAGCTTTGTGTACACGTGATAGCCGACAATGCAGTCACTGTCCCGCAATGCCTGCGCCGCCGCCAGTGTCATGCCGTCCCTGCCTCCGGGTCCAATTCCTACTATATATAATTGTGCCTGTGTTTCATTCATTGGTCTGCCTCCCGGAATTCTGTCGTAAATGTCGGATCGTACAGCCTGGAGCGTGAATAGCTGCTGTGCGCAACGACATCTCCGACGATGATCAACGCTGTTTTTGTGATCCCATGCGCCTGCGCCGTCTGCGCCAGTGTCCCGACGGTGCACACATAGGACTGCTCCTGTGCCCACGATGCCTTATAAACGATCGCGGCAGGTGTCGTCCGGTCGTATCCGCCTGCCATCAGACGCTTTGACAGCTCCTCCAGCATCCCTGTGCTCAAAAATATGACCATCGTCGCGCCATGTGCGGCGAACGATTCGATGCGCTCCCGCTCCGGCACGGGGGTTCGTCCCTCCATGCGCGTGATAACTACGCTCTGCGATACATCCGGCAGCGTGTATTCGAGCTGCAGTGCTGCCGCTGCCGCCTGAAAGGAGCTGACACCCGGCGTATCGTCGTAGGAGATCCCACGCGCATCCAGCGCATCCATTTGTTCACGGATTGCTCCGTACAGACACGGATCCCCGGTATGCAGCCGCAAGATGTCTTTTCCCTCACGCTCCGCCTGCTCCATGACTGCGATCACCTCCTCCAGCGTCATCGTTGCGCTGTTGTAGACGGCTGCCGTCTCTTTTTTATGAGCTAAAAGTTCCGGATTCACGAGTGAGCCCGCATATATGATCACATCTGCCTGTTCGAGCAGATGCATTCCCCGCAGGGTGATCAGATCCGGTGCACCGCTTCCTGCACCTACAAAATGTACCATCTATGTGTTCTCCTTTACGATAATGAGTGAATAATAGCCTGCATCCTCCGGCAGCTCCTGCGCGCCGTAGCTCCTGCGCTCGCCCGCAAGCCCACAGTTTTCGATCATATAAATATCATCCCCGGTCTGTGCGATGGCTGCCTTTACTGCCCCCATCTGTTTCCCGGCTTTCATGAGCACCTTTGTGCCTGACAGCTCCAATGCCTGCTCCACGCCGTAGGTGGACGGTATGATATGTAGCTGGTCACGCTGCTCCACCAGTCCGATGTCAAATGCCGCTGCCGCCGCCAGAAACGATGCGATGCCGCTGATGATCTGTGTCCGGTAGCCTGCCTGTTTGACACGTTTTTGCAGGTAGAGATAGGTGGAGTAGACCGTGGGATCTCCCAGCGTCAAAAAAGCAACACTATTTCCGGCTGCCAGCTGTTCACAGATCCGCTGTGCGCCTGCCGCGTGGCTCTCGTCCAGTTTTTTGGCATCCTTTGTCATCGGCATGGGTATGCACAGACATTCCTTTTGTGCCAGAGCCGGATCTGCCCCTAGTGCGATCCGGTAGGCAAGGGAGGAATCCCGATCGCGTCCCGGCACCGCCAGCAGATCTGCCTCCCGCATAATGCGAAGTGCTTTGAGGGTGAGCAGCTCCGGGTCGCCGGGCCCGACACCCACTCCATAAAAAATAGGGTTCATGTATGGTTCTCCTTGTAATTTTCAATAAGGTTCGGTAATTGCGAAACTATTTACATTTTGTTTCGAGGTATGTGAGCACTAGGGAAATGCTGATTAAATCAGCATTTCCTTAGCAGCCTCCGGCGGATCGCACGGATTTGCATGGGAAATT
>CAVHZH010000110.1:0-6095 GCA_963640395.1 Oscillospiraceae bacterium | reverse complement strand
TTTAATCAGCATTTCCTTAGCAGCCTCCGGCGGATCGCACGGATTTGCATGGGAAATTGCTGCTTCGCAGCGCAAATCCGGCGCGTGAAACGCTTTAATCAGCGTTTCCTTAGATTAAAAGGTGTTTTGAGGCATGTGAACACGGGGCTTCGCATTTGCAGCTCCCGCAAGTGCATCTGGGATGTTTTCTCACTTGGCAGCGGTCACAGCAGCATCCCGATCAGACTGCTCCAATTGCATGGTGAAGTACGAGTACTTTGATACATGTGCGCGCATGACCAAAAACATAACGTATAGCTGTTGTGACCGCAGCCAAAAGCCAGCATAATACAAAATAGTTTCGCAAATGCCTAATTTAAACAAAAGGATGATAACATGGCAACGATTTATGTAGTAGAGGATGATCAGAATATTCGGGAGATCGAGAGCTTCGCATTGAAAAATTCCGGCTATGAGGTGGAGGATTTCGCATGTGCAGCCGATTTTTACAAGCGGATAGAGCGCGTGCTGCCGAATCTCGTGCTGCTTGACATCATGCTTCCGGATCGGGACGGACTCGATATCTTAAAGGATCTGCGCGCGCGCGTAGAGACCAGACGGCTGCCGATCATCATGGTCACGGCAAAAACGACCGAGATCGACAAGGTCAAAGGGCTCGATCAGGGAGCGGATGATTATATCGCCAAGCCGTTTGGCGTGATGGAGCTGATCTCACGCGTCAAAGCGTTGCTGCGTCGCACCAGTGGGCTTCAGGAGGATGCTGTATTGCAGTTTCAGGGCTTGCAGATGGATCTGGAGAAGCACCGCGTGTGCGTGGAGGGTCAGACGGTCGAGCTGACCTTCAAAGAATTTGAGCTGCTGCGTATTTTCATGCAGAATGCAGGGATCGTATTGCAGCGGGAAACACTGATGAGTAAGGTGTGGGGAACCGACTACGAGGGCGAGAGCCGCACGCTCGATATGCATATCAAGACGCTGCGCCAGAAGATCGGTGATTATGGCAACCATATCAAGACCGTGCGCAATGTCGGTTATCGGCTGGAGTGATTGTTTGGGGACATGCATATGAAAAGAAAGATCAATGCGCGCTTTGTATTGCTGACAGTGATGTCTGTCGTCCTGACACTGATACTGGCGACGATGGCCTATTATGAATTATTTAAAAAAGAAGTGCTGGCAGACCTGCGCTCCTACACATATGTGCTGCAGCATGCACAGTTGTTTGACAATATCACCGAGCAGAAGGAGTATACGCTGTCCGATACCGATGTGCGTATCACACTCGTTGATCCGGATGGCTCGGTGCAGTACGACAGTCAGGCAGATGCTGCGGATATGGATAATCATGAGAACCGCCCGGAGATCGCAGATGCACTGAAAAATGGTTACGGCGAGGCAATCCGCCATTCGGATACGATCGACCGTAATCTTTTTTATTATGCGCTGCGGCTGGATAACGGTTCTGTTTTGCGTGTCGGCAAGGAGAGCGGCAGTATCTGGTCGGTATTTGCAAGTATTTTTCCATGGATCTTCGGCATCGGCATCCTGCTCATAGAGATCGGGATGATTTTATCCCACTATCTGACGCTGCAGCTTTTAGAGCCGATCGAGCGGATGGCAAACGATATGGATCATCTGGATTCGATGACTGTATATAAGGAAATGATCCCGTTTACGACCAAGATCCGCAAGCAGCATGAGGATATTATCAAAAATGCGAAAATGCGGCAGAATTTTACGGCAAATGTCTCGCATGAGCTGAAAACGCCGCTTACTTCGATTTCCGGTTATTCCGAGCTGATTGAAAATGGGATGGCAACGGATGACGATGTCGTGCGCTTTGCCGCCGAGATCCATAAAAATTCCATGCGCCTGCTCACTCTGATCAATGATATTATCCGCCTGTCAGAGCTGGATGTATCGGAGCAGGCACCGATGACGCAGGAGGTGGATCTGTACGAGATCGCGCGGACCTGTGTCAACATGCTCCAGATCAACGGAGAGAAGCACGATGTATCGATCAGCTTGTATGGAACGAGCTGCATCGTCAATGCGAACCGAGAAATGATGGAGGAGCTCGTCTACAACCTGTGTGACAACGCGATCCGCTATAACAATGCGGGCGGCAGCGTGAGCGTATGGGTCACGAAGGAGCAGGAGCATGTGGTACTGGCGGTCAGGGATACCGGTATCGGCATTCCAAAGGAAGATCAGGAGCGTATTTTTGAACGGTTTTACCGCGTCGATAAGAGCCGTTCCAAGTCAACCGGAGGCACCGGGCTCGGGCTTGCGATCGTCAAGCATATCGTGGAGCAGCACGGGGCAAGGCTGGAGCTCGAAAGCAGGCTCGGCGAGGGCACACAGATCAGAGTGGTGTTTTGACACCCGAACCAATATTTCCTCTAAAATGATAAGTCCCGGAAGTGATTTCCGGGGCTTTTTGTGTTATGATAGTGCAATGGAAACGGATACAAAGCGAAGGAGCAGGTAAAATGAAAGCAGAAAACGCATGTAAGGAATTAAAATTTGACGGCGCAGAATCATTTCCGCAGATCGAGGAGCTGACGTGGATCGTAGGCGAGTGGCTGGAGCAAAACGCGAAGGATTCTCTATGAAATGTGTGAAACTGACAACGCTGCCGGAGTATGAACAGGTAAGGCAGGTTTTGGGTGATCGGAATCCGGGAGCGGCGGATGCGTGGTATCCGTGCTATAAAAGGCAGCTCGGGCGGCTGCGCGCACAGGTGCAGCCGGTCGCTTATGTGGCGCGGGTCACGGCGGATGAGACATTGGCCGGCTATGGAATCCCGGCGGGCTGCGGACTGTTAGCCGTTGTGCTGACACTCGGCAGCGCAGGCGCGGATGAGGTGCGAAGGCTGTGTACACGCGGGGAGCATTTAGATGCGCTGGTATCTGATGCGCTGCAAAGTGCGTGGCTGTTTGCGGCGGATCGCAAGCTGCAGGAGCGGCTGCGCGTGTGGTGTAAGGAGCAGCAGCTTGGTATCGGTGCGCGGCTGGAGCCGTTTGCACAACTGCCGGGCGAGGCACAGCGCTGGATCTGTGAGCGGTTTTTTGGAGAGACGGATTTTGGCGTGTGTCTTACGGCGGGCGGGATGCTGTATCCGGAAAAATCGATGTGCTATCTGCTGCGTCTGGATCAGGATTGCAGCCGGTTTGCGGCGGGGCATGACTGTGCAGCGTGCAGCAAAACGGACTGCGGGATACGGCAGGAAAAACGAAAACAGACCGGAGTAAAAAATGACATGGGAAGCGGAGCAAAGCATAGCGGTCAGGAGAAAGGGCATCATATGCAGGAAAAACAGATACAGATCGTTGTAGAGGATCGCGGAAAAAAGATCATATGCGCGGCGGGACAGCCGCTGCTATCGGTGCTGCGGGAGAACGGCATCCGCGTGGATGCGCCGTGCGGCGGCAGCGGACGGTGCGGAAAGTGCTGGGTACGGCTTGTCAGCGGGGAGCTGGAGGTCACACCGGCGGATCGGCAGTATTTAACCGAACGGGAACTGGCATCCGGCGTGCGTCTGGCATGCGTGGCGCGCCCGATGGACAATTTGCGTATCCGTATCCTTGCGAGGGGAGACCAGCGCATCGCTGCCAGTGCCTCCATTGGCACCACTGCGTCAGCACCTATGCCGCAGGAGGTATTTAAAATAGATCCGGCAGGCTATCAGATCGCGGTGGATATCGGAACAACGACACTGGCTGCCTGTCTGTATGGTTGCAGCGGGGGAGCCGCAGATGCACACTGTACGGTGACGGCGGTCAATCATGGCAGGGATTTCGGCGCTGATGTGCTCAGCCGCATAGATGCCTCCGTGCATGGAAAACGCGCGCGGCTGCAGGAATTGCTGCAGGAGGATGTGCGAGACTTGCTGGAAAAGCTGTGCGCACAGGCGGACGTGCCAAAAACGCAGATTCACCGGATCGTGATCGCGGCGAATATGACGATGGTACATCTGCTCATGGGCTATTCGTGCGAGACGCTCGGCAGGGCACCGTTTGTGCCGGTAAATGCCGGATGGATACACGCGGATGCTTTGCGGATTTTGGGAGATACCGGATATGACTGTCCGGTAGACATCCTGCCTGCGGTGTCGGCATTTGTGGGAGGCGATATTGTCTCCGGTATGCTGGCGCTCGGCATGGATCAGGGGAAGGAAACGGTGCTGTTACTCGATGTGGGAACAAACGGCGAGATGGCGCTGCGCCATGAGGGTGTTGTCTATGTGACCAGTGCGGCGGCTGGACCGGCGTTTGAGGGCGGCGGTATCAGCCACGGATGTGCGAGCATTTCGGGCGCGGTCAGCAGTGTGCGGCTGGGAGCGGCAGGTCAGCCGCAGGTGCGCACGATCGCGGATGCTCCGCCGGTTGGTATCTGTGGCAGCGGTGTACTGGAGCTGGTGAGTGAGCTGCGGACACATGGGCTCATCGACGAGACCGGATTGTATGTAACGGATGCGCACAGACTGCGTGGTTATGCACTTGCAAAAAAAATAGACGGAACAGACATTTGCTTTACGCAGGCAGATGTGCGTGCCTTCCAGCTCGCAAAGGGAGCGATACGCGCGGGTATCGAGGCGCTGCTTACGGCAGCCGGGGCAGATGCAGATGCTGTGGCGCAGGTATATCTGGCGGGTGGCTTCGGCGTGCGCATGGACGAGCAGGCGGCTGTTTGTACCGGGCTTTTGCCGGAGCAGTTTGCCGGACGGATACGGGCAGTCGGCAACAGCAGTCTGGGCGGGGCTGTCTATGCGGGTGTACATGCGCCTGTCGATGCGCAGTGTGACAGGCTGCTGGCACAGTGCAGACAGCTTGTGCTGGCAGAGCAGCCGGAGTTTGAAGAAAATTATCTAAAGTACATGGGTTTATAGGCTTGTTAGTTACAGATGTAGGGTTATAGCATAGAAAGCAGGCAGTGATGAGTACCAGATTACCGAAAAATGAACAGGGCTTACGATTTGGATATACGACAGGCAGTTGCGCGGCGGCAGCGTCGGCGGCAGCGGTACAGATGCTTTTGACCGGGAATGCGGTCACGGAGGCAGTGATCGAGACACCAAAGGGGATTTCACTGGTTCTGGATATTGAGCAGATTTCCATGCAGGAGCAGCGGGTGCGCTGTGCAGTCAAAAAGGATGCGGGCGATGACCCGGATATTACGAATGGGATCTATGTTTATGCAGTTGCAGAATTATCTGAACAGCCGGGTGTGCACATCCGGGGAGGCATCGGTGTCGGAATCGTGACACGTCCCGGGCTTGACCAGCCGGTCGGGGAGGCTGCGATCAACCATGTGCCGCGCGAAATGATCACGAGGGAGGTGCAGCGCGTGATCGATGCACTGGATGCGGCACACACCGGCATCTGTATCACGATCGAGATCCCGGATGGTGTAGCGCTTGCGGCAAAGACGTTCAATCCGCGGCTCGGTATCGAGGGCGGACTGTCTGTGCTCGGGACGAGCGGGATCGTCGAGCCGATGAGCGAGGATGCATTAAAGCGGACGATCCGCGCGGAGCTGTCCATGCGGCGTGCCGAGGGCAGCCAGAGGGTGGTACTCGTGCCGGGCAATTATGGGCTGGACTTTTTGCGTGAATCATATAAAATAGATGCAGATACAGCGGTTAAATGCTCGAACTATATCGGTGATGCGGTGGATATGGCAGGTGCACTCGGTTTCCGCGATCTACTGCTTGTCGGACATATCGGAAAGCTCGTGAAGTTATCGGGGGGCATTTTCCAGACGCATTCGAGGCAGGCAGACGCCAGAATTGATCTGCTCGTGTCTGCGGGGGTGCGCGCCGGTGTGTCCGGTGAGATCCTGCGGCAGCTATTCGATGCGGTCACAACCGAGGATGCGTTGCAGATCCTTGACGGGCATCAGGCATTGCAGGCAGTGATGGCAGCCGTCAAGGAGCGCGCCGCGTATTATCTGCAGCAGCGGGCAGGCGAACAGATGGAGGCACGGGTTGTGTTGTTTTCAAACCGTTTTGGGGAGCTGTAGGGCGCAGCAAACGTGGAATCTAGGGAAACGCTGATTAAAGCGTTTCCCGCGCCGGATTTGCGCTGCGAAGC
>CAVHZH010000109.1:0-6176 GCA_963640395.1 Oscillospiraceae bacterium | reverse complement strand
TCCCATGCAAATCCGTGCGATCCGCCGGAGGCTGCTAAGGAAATGCTGATTAAAGCATTTCCCTAGAAATCGACTTCAGTATCATAGTAGCAGCACTTCAGTAACTTCTCCATTTCTTCCTGTGAAGGAATACGAGGGTTCGAGCCGGTGCACGCATCTAAGATAGCATTTGCAGCGATCTCGGGAAGTCTCTCTAAGAATACTTCCTCGGGTACGAAACCGTTCTCGGTCGGATAGCTGTCAGCGCCGTAATATTTGATGCCGTGAGGAATATTCAGGTCATCGTTCATCTTGCGGACATAAGCGATCAGAGCAGCTACCTTGTCATCGTCGGATGCGCTCTTGTCGGCGATTCCCATGTAGTCAACGATCACGCCGTAGCGCTTCTTTGCAGTCTCATTTTTTGCATTGAATGCGATGACCTTCGGCAGATACATAGCATTTGCAGCACCGTGAATGATGTGTGCGCCGTAGTCCTCAAACGCAGCACCGGTCTTGTGTGCCATAGAGTGAACGATACCGAGCAGGGCATTTGAGAATGCCATACCTGCCAGACACTGTGCATCATGCATACGGTCACGGGCAGCCATATCACCGTTGTAAGAGGGAACGAGGTCGTTTATGATCATTTCGATCGCGTGGATGGCTAACGGATCGGTATAATTGCAGTTTGCGGTAGATACATAAGCCTCGATTGCGTGTGTGATCGCATCCATGCCGGTGTGCGCTACCAGCTTCTGGGGCATTGTCTCTGCAAGCTCGGGATCAACGATAGCTACATCGGGAGTGATCTCGAAGTCAGCGATCGGATATTTGATACGATCCTGATAGTTGGTGATGATCGAGAATGCAGTCACCTCTGTAGCCGTACCGGATGTAGAAGAAATTGCACAGAAATGAGCCTTTGTGCGCAGCTTCGGCAGACCGAATACCTTACACATGTCCTCGAATGTGCAATCCGGGTACTCATATTTGATCCACATAGCCTTTGCAGCATCGATCGGTGAACCGCCGCCCATAGCTACGATCCAGTCGGGCTGGAATTTCTCCATAACTGCTGCGCCACGCATAACAGTCTCTACAGAAGGATCAGGCTCGATGCCTTCAAATACTTCAACCTCCATGCCGGCTTCCTTCAAGTAGCCGATTGCACGATCTAAAAATCCAAAGCGCTTCATTGAGCCACCGCCGACACAGATGATCGCGCGCTTTCCTTCAAATGTCTTTAGTGCCGCTAAAGCTCCTTTTCCATGATAGAGATCTCTGGGGAGTGTAAATCTTGCCATAATGTAAAACCCTCCTATTTCGTGAAGTGCGAAAGCAGTCATATGTATGGAATGCTTTCAAATTACTAGTTGTTAAAATTTTAACATACCGATAATATGCAGTCAATGCGCGAAAGCACTAAAAAAGAGCTGGAAAGTTTGTGAACTATTCCAGCCCTTTTTTGTGTATTATTTTGCATACATCTATTGACAAAACGATTGGCAGATTTGTAGAAAAAGAGGGCTGTCAGTCAGCGGCTGTCAGAGTCTTCCGGATGCGTCTAACAGCGTGTACAGCGTGGGTTGCACATGGAATTGCTCCATGACCGTGTGTACCTCGTCAAGTCGCTCAATACAGGTCTTTTTTGAGACGGACGGCTGTCTGACTGCGCGGATGAGCAGGTTTTTGGGTGTGTGGCTGAGATCGACGAATTCAAGTAGCTGCGTTTTATAGCCCATACAGGTGAGCAGGTTGGCGCGGATTGCGTCGGTCATCAGTGCGGCGGTGCGTTCCTGTATGATGCCATAGCGTGTAAACAGTGAAAGCGCATCCGTGTGCATCTGGTGATTCAATTCATGCTGGCAGCAGGGAACGGAGAAGATCATGTCCGCGTTCCAGCAGACCGCATTGTACAGCGCATAGTCAGTGGCAGTGTCACAGGCGTGGAGCGCTACGACCATATCGACAGAAAACGGTGCCTGATATCCGTTGATGTCGCCGAGCTCAAAATGCAGGTGGTCGTAACCGTAATTCTGCGCGGCACGGTTACATTTTTCGATCACGTCTGCTTTGAGATCCAGACCGATGATCTCTACCGGTTGTTTTTTGATCTCGGTGAAATAATAATACAGGATAAATGTCAGATAGGATTTGCCGCAGCCAAAATCGATGATATGCCAGCAGTCGCGGGTGACGTTTCCGGCAGCATCGTCGATCAGCTCGATAAAACGGTTGATCTGGCGGAATTTGTCATACATGGAGTGTACGACTTTCCCCTCCTTTGTAAAGATTCCCATGTCGATGAGTGGGGGGATCTGGTCGCCCTCCTGCAGCAGATAATGCTTTTGCCGGTTGTGCGGACTGGAGGGTCTGGGCTGTGTGGCATTGGGGACGATCTTTTTTTTGTAGGTGACAGTCCCTTTTTTTGACATCAGAAGCTGGTGCTCCTGCCCGTTGGACCATGCATTCAACTGTAAAAACTGTGTACCCATCGTCTGCCGCAGGTAGTCTGCGAGCTCGTCCGGTGTACAGTTCTCGTGGAACACCTGCTTTTGCGTGTACTGGGCGATCTGGTAATAACCGCCGTCTGTTTTTTTGTTTTTCTCTATTTTTTCGATTGTTACCTTTCGATAGGACTGTGTTTTGGATGCCTGCTTGCTGAGAATCAGACGCTGCGGTGCAGTGTCGAGGATCGCGGCAAGGCTCTGGGTCAGATCGGACATGGGTGTCTCCTTTTTATGACAGATTTTATTAGGTGTTTGTGGAACTATTTTATGTAATATTTCGAGGCATGTGAGCACGAACTTTCGTATTGCAGCTCCCCGCAAGCATGTCTGTTTTGCTTTCGTTGCACGACCCATTCCGATGAGCCTTAGTAAAACCTAACTCGTGTTCAGCAAAGGCTTCCACGAGTTATAAGTCTCATCTCCATCGTGCAAAGGCAGCAAAATCAGACATGACTTTGCTCGCGCTGCATCCACAACGGATGGTATGCTTGTGCTCACATGCCGCTTTACGCTGTGAATGCTTTCACGCCATGTAAAATATGGCTGCTGGCGGCAGGTGCATCAGTTCCCGTCAGATGCGACGTTTGTCCGGCGAAGTGCGAGCTTGTAGACAAAACCAGCGGTACTTGGCAAAACAAAGCGAGACACCGCCGGGCAATTGGAGCAGTCTGAGCGGGATACTGGTGTGACCGCCGCCAGCCCTACGTTACGCATTGTGAAAACACTCATAATGTAACGCGACATGTAAGCACAAGCGTGCCACACCTTATAGATGCACTTGCTCCGAGTATCAAAGTGTTCGTAAGCCAACCAGACATAACTCATATTATTATAGAAAGAACAGGAATGGCTGTCAATGGTCAGGATAGCTGCGGACGGGTTTCCTTAATTTATGAAAAAAGTGTGAATTGTTAGCACTCTCACTTGACGAGTGCTAATTTACGGAGTATAATGATTGACATAAGGAGAAATAGAATTCCTTTTGATATAGCATCATGAAAGGGGGAACTTTTATGAACATTCAGAAATTTACGCAGAAATCAATCGAAGCAGTCAATGACTGTGAAAAATTGGCATACGAATATGGAAATCAGGAGATCGAACAGGAGCATTTGTTAGTCGCATTGCTGCATCAGCCGGACGGACTGATCCCGAAACTGATCGAGAAAATGGAGATCCAACTGTCACATTTTACAAATAATGCGGAGAGCAAGCTGGCTGCGCGTGTAAAGGTGAGCGGTGGACAGGTCTTTGTCGGAAAAGACTTAAATCAGGTATTGATCCATGCGGAGGACGAGGCAAAGGCGCTCGGTGACGAGTATGTGTCCGTGGAGCATCTGTTTTTAGCATTGCTGAAATACCCGAATAAGGCGATGAAGGAGCTGTGGAAGGAGTACGGCATCACGAGAGACCGCTTTTTGACAGCATTGTCTACCGTGCGTGGCAACCAGCGCGTGACGACCGACAATCCCGAAGCCACTTATGATACACTGGAAAAATACGGCTACGATATGGTAGAGCGGGCGAAAAACCAGAAGCTCGACCCGGTCATCGGACGAGACGAGGAGATCCGGAATGTCGTTCGGATCCTGTCGAGAAAGACGAAAAACAATCCGTGCCTGATCGGTGAGCCGGGTGTCGGCAAAACGGCAGTCGTGGAAGGGCTGGCACAGCGTATCGTCAAAGGTGATGTCCCGGAAGGACTGAAGGACAAAAAGCTGTTTGCGCTGGATATGGGAGCGCTGGTCGCAGGTGCAAAATACCGTGGCGAGTTCGAGGAGCGTTTAAAGGCGGTGCTCGATGACATCAAAAATTCCGACGGACAGATCATCCTCTTTATCGATGAACTGCACACGATCGTCGGAGCAGGAAAAACAGACGGTGCGATGGATGCCGGACAGTTGTTGAAGCCGATGCTGGCACGTGGCGAGCTGCATTGTATCGGTGCAACAACGCTGGACGAATACCGTGAATATATTGAAAAGGATGCGGCACTGGAGCGTCGTTTCCAGCCGGTTATGGTCGAGGAACCGACCGTGGAGGATACGATCTCGATCCTGCGTGGTTTGAAGGAGCGCTACGAGGTCTTTCACGGAGTTAAGATCACAGACGGCGCGCTCGTTTCGGCAGCCGTATTGTCCAACCGGTATATCAGCGACCGTTTCCTGCCTGATAAAGCGATTGATCTGGTCGATGAGGCGTGCGCACTGATCAAGACGGAGCTGGATTCGATGCCGACAGAGCTCGATGAGCTGAACCGGAGGATTATGCAGTTGCAGATTGAGGAAACTGCACTGAAAAAGGAGACCGACCGGTTGTCCGCAGAGCGTCTGGCAAATCTGCAAAAGGAACTGGCAGAGCTTAAGGATGAGTTTTCAACGAAGAAGGCTCAGTGGGAAAACGAGAAAGCATCTGTTGAAAAGGTACAGAAGCTGCGCGAGGAGATTGAGCAGGTCAAAAATGACATCAAGAGTGCACAGCAGAATTATGATCTGGAAAAAGCTGCAGAGCTGCAATACGGTCGTCTGCCGCAGCTACAGCAGCAGCTCGAGTCCGAGGAGCATGCGGTAAAGGATAAAGATCTGTCACTCGTCCATGAGAATGTCAGTGAGGAAGAGATCGCGAGGATTATTTCACGCTGGACAGGTATTCCCGTCGCGAAGCTGAATGAGTCCGAGCGGAATAAGACCCTGCATCTGGACGAAGAACTGCATAAGCGTGTGATCGGACAGAATGAGGGCGTGACACGTGTCACAGAGGCGATCATCCGTTCCAAAGCGGGTATCAAGGATCCGACAAAGCCGATCGGTTCGTTCCTGTTCTTGGGACCTACAGGTGTTGGTAAAACAGAGCTGGCAAAGGCATTGGCTGCGAGCCTGTTCGACGATGAGACGAATATGGTACGTCTGGACATGAGCGAGTATATGGAGAAGCATTCGGTATCCCGTCTGATCGGAGCGCCTCCCGGATATGTTGGATATGAGGAGGGCGGTCAGCTCACAGAGGCTGTGCGCAGAAAACCGTACTCGGTTGTACTGTTTGATGAGGTAGAAAAAGCGCATCCGGATGTGTTCAACGTATTGCTGCAGGTATTGGACGACGGACGTATCACCGACTCACAGGGTCGTACCGTGGACTTTAAAAATACGATCCTGATCATGACCTCAAACTTAGGTGCGCAGTATCTGCTCGATGGTATTGATGAGAACGGCAATATCAAGCCGGAGGCAGAGGAGGCTGTCATGAGTGAGCTGCGGAGCGCTTTCCGGCCGGAGTTTTTGAACCGGTTGGATGAGACGATCCTGTTTAAACCGTTGACAAAGAAAGACACCAGCGGTATCGTCCGCCTGCTGCTCGCTGACTTGAACAGCCGGCTGGCAGACCGTGAGCTGACAGTCGCACTTACACCGGAGGCAGAGGATTTTGTGATTGAGCAGGCATACGATCCGGTATACGGAGCGCGTCCGCTCAAGCGTTACCTGCAAAAGACCGTAGAGACGCTGGCAGCAAAGCTGATTCTGGCAGATCAGGTCGATGCCGGAGATACGATCGAGATTTATGTAAATGGAGATGTGCTGGCAGCAAGGCGCGCCGGTGTATAAAAGGGATGCGAAAAATTTTGAATAAAAATTGGTTCGGGTGTCAAAACACCCGAACCTCCGGTTACACGGATTGTTTCGTGCT
>CAVHZH010000108.1:0-6202 GCA_963640395.1 Oscillospiraceae bacterium | reverse complement strand
TGTTATCCCCCTGTATGAGGCAGGTTACCCACGCGTTACTCACCCGTCCGCCACTAAACTAAATCAAATCCTTTCCGAAGAATCTCATCAAAGTAGTTCCGTTCGACTTGCATGTGTTAAGCACGCCGCCAGCGTTCATCCTGAGCCAGGATCAAACTCTCATGTTTAAGTTTGTTCTTGGTCATTCAAAAGCTTGGCTTTTTTATAACCGTTTTACTGTTTTAAAGTTAGTTCACATTTTTAGAAAAAGCCGCTCGATTCCGTTTCGCTTCATCTCACTGTCTGGCATTCGCCAAACCCGGTTGTCATCATCTGCATTCCGTCAAATAAATCCGATCCCCTGCATCTGGATTCCAACCTGCTTTTTCTCGTTTTTTCAAATCTTTCAAGGTTATTTCACTGTTCAGTTATCAAGGTTCTTTGTCGCCGCTTTAACTTCTTTCGTGTCAAGCAGCTCTTAAATTATATCAAAGCTCTCGTCGTTTGTCAAGAACTTTTTTAATTTATTTTTGCTGTGTGCTTTCGACTTTTTCCTCAGTCGTTCGCGACAGCTTGTTTATAATATCACCCCGAGCGGCTGTTGTCAACACCCTTTTTTCATTTTTTTAAATTTTTTGTAACAGCTCAGTCATCTTTGCGAATAGAGCAGGCTGAGCTGTCACATTTTTATACTACTTCCCAGCCAGCTATACACCAGACCGAGTATGACCAGCCCTTTAAAGAAGCCGATCAGCACGCCTAACGTGCGGTTCATGCCACCTAATATGGGAATATGGTTGACGATGTCGAACAGCCTGCCAATCCAGCGCAGCACAAACATGATGACTAAAAATCCGCCGAATGCAGGTATACCGCCTCCCTGAAAGAGCGCGATATGCTTCATCGAAGCCCACAGACAGGCAAGCGCCAGTGCGATCTGTACGATCGCATACAATTCCCTGAGCAACCCGATATAGTATCCGCGCAGCGCGCACGCGAACAGCCAGACAGCTGCGCCGATGAGTAAGACATTTTTACTGATTTCTATCATTTTAGTTTTACCTTCTGTGTCTCGCCTTCCAATATAAATGTATAATTCGTCTGCAGCTTTCCGGATAATACCTTATATAAATACTCGTTGAACTGATACTTGAACTTGCAGACGCCCTTTGCATTGTAGATCTCACAGCTATCCTCACCCAGTATGCACAGCTCGCCGTTGTCCAGTATCTCAACCTTTTTTTCATCTATATCAAAGTTCAGCTCCTGCCGCTTCTCCCCGGAAAGCCGGTAAAGCTCCAGACGGCTCGCGCTGCCCTTTTCCCCATCATATACGAGTCCAAACTGATTTTCGTTGTAAAAAATGCTCTTTACTTCATCTTCTAACTCGATTACCTTGCTCTCTGCGGGCTTCTGCGCCCCGGTAAAAAGAATCACCTTATTGTCACCGAACGCTACCATCGTATCCTGTGCGAGATACCGGATCTGCGGGATCACGACATCCTCATACTGATAGGAGCTAACGATTTTATCGATCGCATTCTGTCCGACTGCACCGAAATTGTAAAATGCTATGACTGTCTTTACCGTGCCGTCGTGGATGTCCAGCATGGATACTGCCATTTTTCCGCCGTTTTCGGATAATGCCAGATCCAGCGGATATCCACTGTTTTGTACATGCAGCTCTCCCGCGGCAAGCTGCTCCCCGCTCTTGTCGTACAACTGCAGATAGCTCGTACCGTCATTTTCCATCAAAATAGCAACCGTTCCCTGCGAAGCGATGCTGACCTTCCGGATCGGCATGGTTGTCTGGATGCTGCCCTGCAGATTGATTGTATCCAGAATATAGAGCTGTGTGCCTCCCAGCTCATAAATCGCCACATAATTGCCTCTGGTCTCAACCATCGGATGATCCATCTCATAGGTCTGATTCCAGATCTGCGCGCCGGACAGGTCTGTGTAGACCGCTCCGTCATTGGTGTAGCGGAGCAGCTTGCCCTGAAACAGTGCATATTCGGATGCACCCGTATCGTTTCGCTCTACGGTGGAAATGACCTCATAGTCGCTGTAGACCTTGTTCCGATAATAAATATAGGTCACAACCGCCGCAATGCCGATCAGGATCAGCACAACCAGTACAACTGCCGCCACCTTCCGGCGATGTGTCCTGATCTTTTTATCTAACGCTTCATGGTCTACCTCTACGGTATAAAGATTATGCTTTTGTATCTTAGCCATAAGGTTTTCTCTCTTTCCCATTTAAAATCAAGATGTTTTTTCATTATAGCACTATTTATCCAATAATAAAAGTTTCTGTCCGGCATATATCTTATTCTCATCCTCAAGCTCATTGCGCTCGCATAACTGCTTCGTGCAATCCTTGCCGTACAGCTTCTTGCTGATCCCAAGCAGGCTCTCTCCCTGCGATACAATATAATAATCCTGCTCGGAAAATGCCGGTGTTTCTTCCTCGTCTTCCGTTTCCTCTGCCTGCGGGCTGGATTTCTGCTCCTCCTTTTTCTCCGGCTGCGTGGGTTCTTCTGTCACCGGGTCATCCTGCGTGACCGTTTCCTGCTGCTCCTGTGTCTCTCCGATCAATGCCTGCTGCGTCTGATCCGATTCGATCTGTAGCTGTAAATCTTCCTGCTGCGCCGTATCTCCTTCTGCCGTTTCTTCCGGCTGATCCACGATCCCGGTTTCACCCAAAGTAACATCCTGCGTTCCAAGCTGATCGTCAACCGCTTCTTCTGCCTGATCTTCCTCTGCATCCGCCGGATCTGCCTCTAAAAATGCTACCGTTTCCTCCAGATGCTCGATTTTGCCCGCGCTGCTCATCATATTCACACCCATTGCCGTGACTGTGACCAGCAGTGCCAGACAGGATGCATATACAAATGTCTGGAAAATTTTGCTGCCTTTCCGGCTGTTTTTCGATGTGATCTCCCGATAAGTCGTCACGACTGCCCGCTGCGGATCGACCTCCGGCTGGTGCTCCGTTTCCTCCCTGCCCTGCATCATATAGTCACGCATCTGCGGATTTTTCTCATAATAAACATAATATCCGTCGCGCCTGCGGAGCATATTTTTTTCATAAATGTAAAATGCTTCCTCTTTTTCGAGCGAATCCAGCAAAAATGCAAATTTTTCCTGTCCCTGAAATGCTTTTCTGTGAACCTGTTCGAGATTTCCTGTCAGCTTTGCGCAGTCTCCGGCTACATCCATGCCCCATCCGAGAATCTCCACCTGATCGTAGCAGCATTTGATGTCCTGATAGACTCCGCCCCACATCATATCCGAAAATTCCGGCATTCCGTCCTTGAAATATTCATCCGGAATATGTACAAGGCCACTGACAAACAGATATTTCTGTCCGTTTTCCTGCCAGCGCGTGCCAACAAAAATGCTGCCGCGATGCGCCCATCCGCTCCTGCCGTTTCCGTGCAGATAGGTGTAAACATAGTCCTCCATATAAATACGCACCGGTCCTTGTACATTGCCGATCTGTCTGATATTCTTTGGTAACTGGCGTTTGTGCTTGTCCTCTTTTGCGTTACGGTCTGTCATACTGTTATCCATAAACATATGCCCCCTTCTTTTACTTTGCCCTTACCTTATCACGGAACATATGCAAAATTTGCCGAACATTGCAGACGCGCATAAAAAAGAATCCTGCCCGGAGGGCGTTTTGTAATAGGAAATTCATCGGAATTTCCTATTACATAAAAAAACAGCGGGCGGTAACGACTTTTTCGTTACTGCCCGCTGCAGAGTTCTGCTTCTATCTCACTATTTGCTGTGTTTCTTTCTTATTCCGAGGACTGTCGTTGCGCTAATACCTACGCCGCTAACGATGAGCAGCACGAACCAAAGAGCTATGTCGCTCTCATCGCCGGTCTTCGGTGTGGTCGCTATTGTGCCGTTGACACCTAGCTTCGGGGTCACAGTCTCTTCCTTTGTAATTTCCATGGTTGCGGCAGCATTTTTATAATATATCTCTTTGTCTGCGTCGTACCAGTACTCGATATTGCCCTCAGCTTCAGTAGTTGCCGACGTAGCCGCAACGTGCTCAAGGCTCACGTGATCAGCAGGCGCAAGCTTGCCGTATTTTCCTCCACAGATATCGCAGACCGCCCTAGCGGAAGCGGTTGCCTTGCCGCCGGTGCATTTGCCGGTTTCGGTATGTGCCGCGTTAAACCGACAGGTGCGTTCATGATGTATGCCGTCGCCGACAGGTGTCCACGCGCTCCATGTACATCCGTTATTTACGGTGACTGTAATGCTTGTGCGATTGCCCGCTTTATCTTTTGCTGTCACGGTCTGTTTGCCCTTTGCCGGCTCCAGCCTCAGCTTTCCGTTCGTCAGAGTCACCTTTTTTCCATTCAGCTTTACGGTGTCGAGATTCTTGTCCGTTATGGTCAGCGTTATAGCTGCGCAGTAGATCTTTCCATCGATTGCACCCTTAATGACAGGAGCGGTGCTGTCCAGCATACCATTGTCCGAATCTTCGGTGTCGTCTGCGTCGGTGGAGTCATCCTGCGTATCGTCGGATACCGAGTCCGGTATCACAATCGCACCGCCCTGATATGCCGACGTGATGTTCGCCGTGGTGGTGATGGGGCTCGGCAGCTGGTAGTTTTTCGCGCTTACGCCGATCAGCGCTAGACCGTAAACCGTGACGGTCTTGCCAGTGCCCACATTTGCATCCCCAAATGCTGCGGTCATGCCGTCCTTGTTGAGAGAAACGTTATCGTCCTCGACTGCGCCGGACAGTTTGACATCTGTAACCCTTGCTGTGTTTGTGCCGTCGTAGGTCTTGTTCGCCACCGTAACGGTGACGGTCAATGTCTTAGGGCTGATGGTGAAGTCCTTCGTGGCGGTAGCCTCTGTGTAGTTCTGAGTCGCAGGGAAAGTCGCCTTAACGGTGTATGTGCCCGCATTGGTGGGAACGGTGTCCGCGTAGGTGTTGTCGTCCGCGTCTTTTACCTTATATTGATAGGTTATTTTATCGGTGTCGGTCTCGGGGTCGGTCGTGCTGCTTGCGTTCGGGGCGTTTGCCGTATCTCCGTATGTCCAGCCCTCAAGCTTGACCTCGCCACTGCCGCCGGCCTGTGTGATGTTTGCCGTGGTGGTGATGGTTTCTGGCAGCTTGTAGTTGTTGTTTACGTTGTTGTTCAACGTGAGACCGGAGATCGTGATTTCCATGTTTTCTCCGACATTTGCACTTGCAAACGCGGCGGTCATGTTGCTCTGGTTGAGAGAAACGGTATCGCTTCCTACCACACCGGACATCGTGACAACCGTGATCGTTGCCTCAGTTGTGCCGTTATAAACCTTGTCGCTCGCCTTGGCGGTGACAGTCAGCGTTTTGGCGGTGATGTTTGCCGTTGTTGTCGCTGTGCTCGCGACGGTGTAATTCTTTGCCGGGCCGGTCGGGTCGTTCAGGGCAATGTTCGCTGTCACTGTCTTGCCGGTGCCAGCGTTCGCGTTATCAAAATTGACACCGCTCGCCGTCGCGGTCACGGTCTCGCCGGATACCACTCCTGTCAGTTCGACCTTTTCCACTGTTGCAGCGTTCGTGCCGTCATACTCCTTATTGTTCGCCTCGATGGTTGCGGTCAGCGGCTTTTTAGCAATGGTGAAGTTCGCTGTGGCGGTGGTTGCGGTGTAGTTGACATTCGCTGGGAAGTTCGCCTTGACGGTGTATTCGCCCGCGTCTTTGGGGACGTTGTCCGTGTAGGTGTTGTCGTCCGCGTCTTTTACCTTATATTGATAGGTTATTTTATCGGTGTTGGTCTCAGGGTTGGTCGTGCTGTTCGCGTTCGGGGTTTTTGCCGTGTCTCCGTATGTCCAGCCATCGAGCGTCACTGTGCCTTCTCCTCCATTCGACTGAGTGATGCTTGCCGTTCCGGTGATGGTGTCGGGCAGCTTGTAGTTCGATGCACTCGTGCCGGTCAGCGACAGACCGGTAACGGTGACGGTTTTGCCGTCGCCAACCTCCTTTGTGTCAAATGCTGCTTTCATTGCCGCGCTGTCGAGAGAAACGGTACTGATTTCGTCATTCACGATATCGGTTGTGTTCAGTGTCACGCTGGCTGTGGCATCGGTGTTTCCGTCGTATGGCTTGTTTTCTGCAGTGACAGTCACATTCAGTTGCTTGGCGGTGATATCCGCCGCGGCGGTCGCTGTGCTACTCTCTAGTTTGTAGTTGTTCGCGTCATCGCCT
>CAVHZH010000107.1:0-6264 GCA_963640395.1 Oscillospiraceae bacterium | reverse complement strand
CGCCTTGTCAATGAAAAAATATTCAGCGTCATTAGACTGAAAATGAATGTGCCAGTAAACTAGTATACGTTATTTTCTGTTTCAGTGCAAGGCGCGATCTCCAAATAAGGCAGAATATTCGCAAAAATATCATGCGCGACCGGAGCAGCGATTGTGCCGCCGTAATAGACACCCTGCGGATCGTGGATCACGACCAGAACAAGCACCTGCGGATCGTCTGCGGGCGCAAATCCGAGAAAGGAAGAAATATAGCGGTGCGCACTTCGCGGCAGCGTCTGTGAGGTCGCTGTTTTTCCGCCGATCTTATATCCGTCGATATAGGCGTGTTTTCCGCCACCCTCGCTCACAACCGTTTCGAGCAGACGCGCCATCCGCTCAGAGGTATCTGCCGATACGATACGGTTACGCTCCGTGACCTCATAATCTGTCCGGAAATTTCTCACAAGTGTACCATCGGTGTTTCGTGCCTCGAGTGCCAGATGCGGTGTGACCAGCAAGCCGCCGTTCACCAGCGAGCCAGCCGTCGCCGCCAGCTTGATCGGCGTGATCTGGAAGCTCTGACCGAAGGAGATCGTTGCCAGCTCCACCAGTCCGACATTCTCCTTCGCATGCATGATCGTGCCCGCCTCACCCGGCAGGTCAATCCCGGTCAGTTCATCCAGCCGTAACTGCTTAAAATATTTAAAATAATCCTCCACACCAATCCGCTGTCCGATCGTGATAAATACCGGATTGCAGGAGTTCTGCAAGCCCTGTGCGAATGTCTCACTGCCGTGCCCGCTCACCTTATGGCAGCGAATCCGGCGATCCTCCACCGTGATATAGCCTGGGCAGAAAAAATGATCTTCCTCCGATACCACGCCCTTTTCCAGTGCCGCAGATGCCGTGATGATCTTAAAAATACTGCCCGGCTCGTAGGTGTCATTCAGACATTTATTTCTCCACATCTGGTTCAATGCATCATTCTCACTCACATCCTCCGACAACTGATAATCATCCGTCAGTGTAAACGGATGGTTGGAGTCAAATTCCGGCAGATCTACCATCGCATATACTTCCCCGTCAGCCGGGTTCATCACAATGATCTGCACGCTGTCCGCATCCTTTTGTTCCAGCACCTTCTCGGCAGCCTGCATCGCGTAAGTCTGTATATTGTAATCGAGTGTCAGGTACAGGTCGTTGCCGTTCACCGGCTCCTTGCGCGACTCGCCGACGCCCTCGATCTCAATGCCCTTCGCATCGGTCAATGTCAGTATTTTTCCGGGTTCCCCCTGCAAAAGCTTATCATAGGCTACCTCCAGTCCTACAATGCCCTGATTATCCCCTCCGGTAAATCCGAGTATCTTTGAGGCAAGCGTTCCATACGGATAATAGCGCTTGTAATCCTCATCGACCTTCACGCCTGCCAGCTCCATTGCCCGGATTTTATCACCCGTTTCTATATCCACGTTGGAGCGGATGCGCTCGATCGAGCTCACCTTTTCCACGCGCGCACGCACCTTCTCCTCATCCATATCCAGTGCTTTTGACAGCGCCGCTATGACAGCCTCCGGATCTTCGATCTGGCTGTGGATCACAGAGATCGTGCAAACGGTTTTGTTTGCCGCCAGCAACACACCGTTCCGGTCATAAATATTGCCGCGCGCCGCCTTGATCGTGCGCTCGCGCTCATGAATATCCTGCGCCTTGCCTCCGTAATAAGTCGATCCCCACACCATCAGATATACGAGTCTGCCGACCAGAAACATGAGACATGCCGCAACTACCAAAAATATGAGTACAATCTTTTTGCGATTGTGGTACTTTGTCCACTCCTCCCGTTCCGCCATATACAAAAACCTCATAAAAGCAGTTACTTTAGTTTATTACTGCTTTTATGAGGTTATGCTGCGATCATTGATTTTCTCCGGCAGTATCGCCCTCCTGAGGCTCCGCAGTATCGCCTTTTGTCTGCTGTTCCTCCGTAGTGTCCTCTGTCTGATCCTCGGCAGTATCCTCCGTCTGATCTCCGTCAGCTTCCTGTGTCTGCTGCGTTTCATCCTCATCAGTCTTTGTCGCGCTTGCGGACGATGCAGCGGCACCGCTCAGTCCGGTATAAAAGTCGGTCTCATCCGCCGTGAGTGCGTCCTCATCGATCTCCTCATCCGGATAGATATTCAGATATGGCAGTGCCTCCTCCAAAATCTCGCGTGTAAGATTCTGTGCATAGGTACTGTGTGCCTGATCATCCGTATTCGGTTCATCCACAACCGTATAGATCAAAAGCTCGGGATCATCCGCGGGCAGAAAACCGATGAAGGATACTAAATAGTTTTTCCTATCCTTTGAACCGCCGACGGATTTCTGTGCCGTTCCGGTCTTTCCACCCATCGAATAGCCTGCTACCTTCGCGTAGCGTGCGGTTCCCTCTGATACGGTATCGTATAAATAGCTGCGGATCTGCGCGCTTGTCTCCTCAGAGACGGTCTGTTTGATCAGCACCGGATCGACCGTGCGGAGCACATTGCCATTTTCATCCAGCACCTTTGACAACAGGTGCGGCTGATAATACTTTCCGCCGTTGATCAATGAAGAAAATGCGCCTGCCATCTGGATCATCGTCACGTTGAAGTTCTGTCCGAAGGAGTTCGTCGCCAGATCGATCGCTTTCATATCCTCCGCATGATAGATCAGCGTATCGGTACGCGCCTCACCCGGCAGATCGATATTGGTACGCAGACCAAAACCGAAAATATTCTGATACTTGCAGAAATTGTCCACACCGATGCGGTACGACATCTGCATGAGGGCATCGTTGCAGGAATCCATCAATGCCTTTCCGACTGTCTCCACACCGTGTCCATATCTGCTCACACATCTGATCCTGCTTCCGGAAATCGTCTCTCCTCCATCGCAGACAAATGTCTCATTTCCTTTTAATGTGCCTGTCTCCAGACCGGCAGCCACCGTAAACGGCTTTGCTGTAGAACCCGGCTCATAGGTGGAGGAAACACAGAAATTCGTCCACAGACGGTTTCTCGCATCGTCGAGCTCCTCATCCGTCATTTTCCTGATCTCTTTTTTTGTATAAAGACCCTCCAGATTCCACGGATCTGTCAGGTCAAACGTCGGATACTGTGCCATCGCCATCACTTCACCGGTCTTTGGGTTCATGATCAGCACGCCGATGTTGCTCGCAGCAGCGCCCTCTTTGGCATTATCCTCAAAGGTATCACAAAATTCCTTTATTTTATCTTCTACAATACTCTGGAGATTGGCATCCAGCGTCGTCACGATCGAATCGCCGTTCACTGCCTCCCGCACTGTTTTTTCCAGATCATTATCCGAATTCAGATAACCGAACCTGCGTCCGTTCGTGCCGCTGAGCACATCATCATAATAGCTCTCAAGTCCGATCATACCGACATTGTCCGAGCGCGTAAAGCCAATCACCGGGCTCGCTAACGACCCATACGGATTGGAACGGATATAGTTCTTTTCAAACCAAACGCCCTTGATATCCGGGTTGTTCGCCGTATCTGCCATCAAGGACGAAAACTTGGACATCTCCTCGTAGCTTATATTTTTCAGGAGCACATTGTACTGGCTGTTCGGGGAATCCTTGATAAGCTGGCGAATCTCACTCTCATCCAACTGCGGATAACATGAAAAAAGAGCTGTCAGCGTAGGCTCCAGATACGGCTGCTTGCCGCTCACATCGCTGGTGAGCACCTTGCAGTCCAGCACCAGATTATATACATCCGTACTCGTCGCGAGGATCGTTCCCTTCGCATCCAGAATATCTCCTCTGCGGTACGGGATCGTCTCGCTGTCATATGCCTGCTGTGACAACACGATCTTCTCATAGGTCGCACCCTTTACATACTGGATGTAAATGATCCTGCACACCAGTCCGATGAGTGCTCCGCTGATCAGTAGAAAAAGAAAAATGAGCTTCTTTTTCATCCTGATCGTAAATTTTTTTGTTTTTCTTCTTGGTTTTCGCTGCTGATCTGCCAAAATCTATCTCTCTTTATTCCGGTATTTCACCATACTGTGACATAAAATCTGCGCCGTCAATCTTATAATAGACGATCTGATCCTGTGTGGGATAGGTCATACCCAGCTCATCCATCGCCTTTTCCTTCACCTCATCCATCTGCATCGCTGTCTCCAGACGCTTGTCCGTCGCATCATTATCCAGCTTTAACTGATTGACACTCGTCTCAAGTGCCGCGATATTGTTCAGATGGATCGTGACATCCGACTGTAGTTTAATATAAAATATAGCCGTCAGGCAAGTGATAATTGCAGCAAACGTCAAAAAAACGACATAGCCTCGATCCATGACGAGCGCCCGCTCCATATTACGGCTGGCGATCGCACGCTGTCTGCGCCGTTTCTGGCGTTCCAGATGCTCCTGCTGTTCACGCTCCCTGCGGTGCTTACGCTCCTGCTCCCAGTTGTCCGGCATCGCATCCATGCGGCGCACAACGTTTCCTTCAATATAAGTCATTCTTCTGTAATCTCTTCCTGACTCTGCCATAGCTGTTTCCCCTCATTTCCGGTATATCCCTATACCGTTATTTCCCATTTATTTTCTAATATTTTCGTAACTGTTCAGAGCTAACCTCCAAAATGCTTTGCATTTCGTCGGTGTGGCGTATCTGCCTTCTCAAATACCCGAAGCTTTGCGCTTTTTGAACGGGGATTTTGTTCCATCTCCTCTTTCGTGGGGAGAATGGGCTTTCGCGTGATCACTTTTCCGCTCGATACATTTCCGCAGACACATACCGGAAAGTCCGGCGGACAGGTGCAAGGATTTTCATTTGTTTTAAAAATCGTCTTGACGATCCGATCCTCCAGTGAATGGAAGGTGATGATACAGATTCTGCCGCCCGGATTTAAAAGTCCGATCATCTCATCCAGATGATCCCTCAGCACATCCAGCTCATGATTACATTCAATGCGGATCGCCTGATAGGTGCGCTTTGCCGGATGTCCACCGGTTTTTGCGACCTTTTTCGGGATCGCCGCCTCTATAATGGCATTGAGCTGTCCGGTCGTCTCGATCGGCTTCTTTTCCCGCGCAGCGACAATGTGCTTTGCGATATTTTTGGCAAAACGATCTTCTCCGTAATCGCGGATCATCCGGTACAGCTCGCCCTCACTGTAGGTGTTGACGATGTCCCTTGCACTGACGCGCGCGCGCTGATCCATACGCATATCAAGCGGTGCGTCCTCCACCCGATAGGTAAATCCGCGTTCCGGTGTATCTAACTGGAATGAGGACACACCCAGATCCAGCACGATGCCATCTACACCGAAAATGCCGATCCGCCCGAGCTCGTCCTTCATATTGGCATAATTGCTGCGAATAACTGTCAGGTGATCCGAAAACTCACGAAGCCGCTCACTGGCTGCCTGTATCGCATCCGCATCCTGATCAATGCCGATCAGCCGTCCGCCGGCAGTGAGCCGTTTTAACACCTCATAGGAATGTCCGCCGCCGCCGAGCGTACCGTCCACATAGATCCCATCCGGACGGATATGTAACTGTTCGATCGTCTCCGTCAGCAGCACGGAGGTATGGTTAAATTCCATTCGTCAGCCCTCACTCTTAAAAACTAAATCCAAGCTCCGCCATGTGTTCAGCGACTTCATCCATGTCGTCGAAATTACTGCTCTCCGCCCAGCGGTCACGGTTCCAGATCTCCACGCGGTTCAGAACACCCGCAGATACAATGTCCTTCTGGAGATCCGCATGCTCCCTGAGATTTGTCGGGATCAGGATCCTGCCCTGCTTGTCTACCTCGCAGGTCGTGGCACCCGCAAAGAAGAATCTCATAAACCGGCGGGTCTGTGCATTGGAAGGCAGTGCGCGGAACTTCTCCTCGATGCCCTCCCACTCGCTTTTCGGGTACACGAAAAGACAGCCATCGAGACCCTTGGTCACGACGAATTCCTCTCCCAACTGCTCGCGGAACTTGGAAGGGACGATCACTCTGCCTTTTGCATCAATACTATGATTGTACTCACCGGTAAACATTCCAAACCCTCATCTTATCCACATGACATTCGGCTTTGTTAACTACTTATTCACATAGTTATGAACTTATCCACCACTTTCTGCCACATATCTACCACTTTTATCCACTTATATCCCCTACTATACTCTATTTCGGGCGAAAAATCAATGGAACGTATGTTTTTTGCCGCTCTATTTCTATAGAACAAAGTGTGCGCTTGCCGCACACTTGCGCGCCCGAGCGGTATGCGAAGCAT
>CAVHZH010000106.1:1827-6318 GCA_963640395.1 Oscillospiraceae bacterium | reverse complement strand
CTTCCACAATTTGGAGTCTCATCTCCATCGTGCAAAGGCAGCAAAATCAGACATGACTTTGCTCGCGCTGCTACTTCTGTGAATGGCTGCTGCATCTGCCGCCAGCCAACACATAATCGCCCACACAAGAAAGAATCCTGCTTTGCAGGATTCTCCGCCTGCGGCGGGTCGCTTTTGCGACATACTTCTTATCCGCCGCAGGAGCATGAAGTCCGGTGGACTTCAGATCTGCTCCGACCGGAGTGGCAACGTAGAAGCGATCCTGCCCGGAGGGCTTTGTTGTGTAATGGGAAATTCATCGGAATTTCCTATTGCACAAAGAAACAGGATATATCTGATGCCGCTCACCTGTTTTTGCGCGGTTGCGCATCACGGAAACGTCCGGATATACCCTGTCTCTTTTTGTCTGTGTTTGATCTGCTGCCGGAGGCGATGAAATTATTTCATCTGCTCCTCCTGCTTTCTGATCATCTTGCGGACCATCTCGCCACCGATAGAACCTGCCTCACGGGAAGAAAGGTCTCCGTTGTAGCCATCCTTTAACTGCACTCCTAACTCACCTGCGACCTCTTCCTTGAAACGCTTCATCGCGGCCTTTGCCCCGGGCACTTCCATCTGGTTTGTACCGGTCTTTGAATTGGTTGTTGCCATGATTGTTTCCTCCATCATACTTTTGCTTTTTGAGTATGTTTCCTACTCATTGCTAGTGTTTCCACCGACACATAAAATATGACAGGTAATTTCTGGTAACAGTTCAGCCATCATCTGTGAAAATGTGTGAGTCATGCTTGCATGAATGAGCACATTTCGCAGATGATGAGGTGAGCGCCGTCTTATGAGCAAAGTTAGCTGCGCAGCAGCGAGAAAACGCCGTTAGGCGCCTCCTCGAATGGCGCGGGCTGAACTGTCACTATACCCACTATTTAATCTGTCCACCCAGCGCATTGACAGCCTCTGCCAGCGCGTCGCTGACGCCTGCCGGATTCTTGCCGCCTGCCTGTGCCATATTCGGACGACCACCGCCGCCACCGCCTACGAGCGAAGCGATGCTCTTGATCAGATTGCCGGCATGTGCACCGGCCTTCTGTGCCTCTTCGGTTGCCATCGCCACGAGATTGACCTTGTCGTCCACAACGGATGCCAGCAGGATCACGCCCTCCCCGAGCTTGTTCTTTAACTGGTCGCCCAAATCACGCAGACCGTTCATATCTACGCCATCGACCCTTGTTGCGAGCAGCTTCACGCCCTTGACATCCTGTACCTGATCCATGACATCTCCGAGTGAATCCTTCGCTGCCTTTGACTTCATAGACTCGATCCGGGCATGCAGGCTCTTGATCTCTGCCTGTAAATGTGCGATCTTTTCTATCACGCCTGCCGGATTCGTCTTCAACAGCTTGGCAGCCTCCTCCAACTGCTGCTCAACCGTATCATAATATGCAAACACATTGTCTGCCGTGATCGCCTCGATACGTCGCACGCCCGCAGCGACACCGGACTCGGATATGATCTTAAATGCCTTGATGTCGGCAGTATTTGCCACGTGTGTACCGCCACACAGCTCCTTGGAGAAATCTCCCATAGAAACCACACGGACACTCTCACCGTACTTCTCGCCAAACAGTGCCATCGCACCGGATTTCTTTGCCTCATCCACACTCATGACCTCTGTCACGACCGGAATCGCCTCATTGATCTTGGCATTTACCAGATCCTCTACCTGCTGTAATTCCTCTGCTGTCATCGCTGAAAAATGGGAGAAGTCAAATCTGGTGCGGTCTGCATCCTGATTCGAGCCTTTTTGCTCTACATGTGTGCCAAGCACCTCACGCAATGCTTTCTGTAATAAATGCGTCGCAGAGTGGTTTTTGCAGATCTTCGCCCTGCGCGCGGTATCAATGGTCAGTGTCGCCTCATCGCCGACCCTGATCATACCCTTTGTACAGACTCCGACATGTCCGATCTTTCCACCCTTGAGCTTGATCGTATCAGTTACGGTAAATTCACCCTCTGCGGTCGTGATCATACCGGTATCACCGATCTGTCCACCCATCGTCGCATAGAAAGGTGTCTCATCCACGATCACCGTGCCGTTCACACCCTCCGAGAGCGCCTCGGCAAGCTCCGTCTCGGTCGTCAGCACCGTGATCTTTGACGTTGCAGTCGTCTTATCATAGCCTACAAAGGAAGATGTAACCGCAGGATCGATCTCATCATAGACAGTCGCATCCGCACCCATATAGTTTGTCTCCTTGCGGGCTGCACGGGCTTTTTCCTTCTGCTCCTTCATGCAGGCATCAAAGCCGTCCTGATCGAGTGTATAGCCCCTCTCCTCCAAGATCTCGGCAGTCAGATCTACCGGGAATCCATAGGTATCATACAGCTTGAAAGCATTTTCGCCGGAAAGTGTTTTCTCTCCTGCTGCCTGCATCTGGCTCTCCATATCCGCAAGGATCTTCAATCCCTGATCGATCGTCTTGTTAAACTGCTCCTCTTCCTGTGTGAGCACCTTGAAAATAAAGTCCTTTTTCTCCTCCAGCTCCGGATAACCATCCTTGCTCTCACGGATCACAGTCGCAGCGAGATCTGCCATAAATGTTCCCGGGATGCCGAGCATTCTGCCATGTCTTGCCGCACGGCGGATCAGACGGCGAAGTACATAGCCACGTCCCTCATTCGTCGGCATGACACCGTCGGAAATCAAAAATGTGGTCGAACGGATATGGTCGGTGATAAGACGGATACTGACATCATCGAGTGCATCCTGCTGATAGGTCTTGCCGCACATCTGACAGATATGGTCGCGAATCGCCTTCATCGTGTCGATATCAAAGACGGAATCTACATCCTGCATGACGACCGCCAGACGCTCCAAGCCCATACCGGTATCAATATTTTTATTTTCCAGTTCCTCATAACCGCCGTGACCATCGCCGTTGAACTGTGTAAATACGTTGTTCCATACTTCCATGAAGCGGTCACAGTCACAGCCTACCTTACAGTCAGGGCTGCCGCAGCCGTATTTTTCACCGCGGTCATAATAAATCTCAGAACACGGACCGCACGGTCCTGCACCATGCTCCCAGAAGTTGTCGCACTCTCCGGTCTCTGGATCACGATAAAAACGTGTGATACGCTCAGGGGCAACTCCGATCTCTTTTGTCCAGATCTCAAATGCCTCCTCATCCTCACCATAGATGGAAGGATACAGACGATCCTCCTCCAGCTCCAGCACCTTTGTCAAAAACTCCCAAGACCATGCAATCGCCTCATGCTTGAAATAATCTCCAAAGGAGAAGTTGCCGAGCATCTCAAAAAAGGTCAGATGTCTGGCTGTCTTTCCTACGTTCTCGATATCACCGGTACGCACGCACTTCTGACAGGTCGTCACCCGTCTGCGGGGCGGAATCTCCTGTCCTGTAAAATAAGGTTTTAACGGTGCCATACCTGCATTGATCAACAACAGACTGTTGTCGTTATGCGGAACGAGGGAAAAACTGTTCATCGCCAGATGTCCCTTACTCTCAAAAAATTCCAGATACATTTTGCGCAATTCATTTACGCCATACTTCTTTTTCACAGTGTTTCCTCCAGTCACACGTATATATTTATAATTATAACTGTTCCGTGCCCTCACATAAGAACTTGTCACCGGCAACTCCTCACGGATACTTTGTAACAGTTACTAATGCAAAATCTATGGGAATCGGCTGCGCCGATGAGATTTTGCACCCCTGAATCATGTATACTACTGCTTGTCCTCCGCAGCCCCGGCAGCTATCTTAGCATCCTTGCGCTCACGCAGCTTTTTGCCTGCGAATACGCCGCCGACGCCGACTGCCGCCAGTATTATCATAACAATTACATATTGTAAAAAACTCCCCAGAATAGCTACCATCGTAAAACCTCCTATTTTGCTTCTACGCGGCACAGCCGGATGCCCCAGCCGTGCAATCATGGATAATAGTTACATTCAGCGTATCAAATTATAAACGATTTGAGACAGTTTTTCAATATCCTGTCTATTCTCTGTCAGACCAGCTTCATTGTCTGGATCGGTATCTTTTTTATGTTGCTGAAATAACGCTCCCGCTCCCAATTTTTGCTTTTGGGCGTGGAGAGAAACACCAAACGCACATCTGATGGATAATTTTCACTGACCGTCTTTTTCAGAACAAAGAAACAGGCATCAAGACTTTCCCTGTCCTTTCCATAAACCTTCCGAATCGTGACAAATTTATCATTGTCCTCCACCAGAAGATATGCTGTAATCTTTCCATTTTTCTGGCATACAATGCTTCCGCCGAAGCTCTCCGGGTCAAAATCAGCATAAGGAAACTGGAAAAAATAGTCCCCTCCCAGCTGATGTAATTCCTCTGAAATTTTTTCCGGTATATTCTCCGCAAATATCACTCTCATTCCGGGCGTTTTCTTGCAGGAAATTGCTTTCATATCAGACAATTTTGCTGTCTCATAGTAATATTTACTGTC
>CAVHZH010000106.1:0-1817 GCA_963640395.1 Oscillospiraceae bacterium | reverse complement strand
TTCTACAAATCCCAGCTTTTTTATTTTTTCTCCCATCTGCCTGCCGAAAATATAAATTGGCAGTTTATCTGCGTCCGGCATATCCTTTATTTTTTCCAGAAGCTGTTCGAAAATCGACTCCCTGTCCTCTCCTTCATTCACATAAATCCGGTGAATCTGAATATACTCAGGGAGTATCTCCAAAATACAAAATCCCGCCGGCTTATCATTGGATTCCTCGCAGATTCCCAGCACGGTAAATCTTCCGCTGAGACAACCGTAAATCTCTTCATTGCCCATATAGGGCATATAAACATCGATGTCATCAGCAGTTACAAGTTTGACTAGCACGATGATCCTCCACTGAGCAATGCCTCTACATCATAATATTCCGGATGCTCCTTTCCGTAAGCTTCATCAAAATCTCTATGGACTGCTTCGCAATCTGTCACTTCTCCTTTTTGAAGTGCAGCCTCATAAAATGCATAAAAAGCATCCCTGTATGCATCGGCAAGCTCACGCATGCGCTGTTCAAGCTCAGGTGTCATCGTCTCGACTTTAGAATAGATATACATCCGCCATCCATTTGTGGATTCATCAATATAGCGCAATTCGCCTGAAGTTAATTCTCTCATTTTTTATCACCTTTCATCTACATATATTTTTCAATATTTCCATCTTCATCTCTGTAGCTATAATTATCAGCATCTACTGTAAACGCACTTCTGTCAAAGGTAACATAATAGTCTATGGGAGCCTTTTGACCATCACTTCCCCTAACTGAAGAACATTTAGTTCCTGATGGTACATGAATCGTATTATAACCATAGAATGCCAAAACCATACTGGCTGCATAAGGCAATGAAGCCATATTATAACCTCCACGCGGCTCATTGGTATTCAGATATCTATAATAATTCGGATATTTTTTTGCGAATTGATCGCACAGCGCGATCGCCTCCAGAAAACTGATGATTTTAGCATTTTGGTTAAATGTCATAGTGACCTGCATAGAGCCTTCCGTTTCTCCAAACGTCCAACTGTGTTTGCTTGCCTCCTTATCCATTTTCTCTCCTGTTTCATATTCAGCGTCCTGATAGTCCGATCCCCTTGCTGCTGTATAGGTTCCTTTTCCATAATTTCCGTAGCTCAGATACTGGCGGCTCTTCTCTTTCTCTCCTACCAGCTGTTTGATCATATCGCTTGCATCCTTGTTCTCATCGCCATCTTTCTGTCTTTGAGCCGCGATGGTATGGTATAATTGTACCTTTACCGGAGATTGCTTCACATCTTTTGAAAATTCATAGGACAGCTTTGGTGTATGCTTTGACCAGCCGATCGCATTAAAGAATCTGGTTGACAATGTAGGTGACTGATCCTCAGATACTTTCTGAAGTTCCATTGCCTTTGCAGTCTTTTCCAGCTCTGCATCCTCTTTTATATCCTCCGCCGTCTGCTCGTAAGGCGCATGCCTCAGATCTAAAATATTTACGCCTTTTATGCTCTGCTTCAAATTCCGTGAAAGCAGGGCAAACTTTCCACGTACAACCTTTTCAACCGTCTCCTGCGGTACCTCTGCCAAATCCTTTGCAGCATCCAGTTCCTTGTAAGCAGCATCTGTATTCTGCTTAATCTTATTTTCTTCTTCCTGTATTCTGGAATACAGATGTTCGATCATAGCTTTCCGCCGCTTTCCCTTCGGAGTAAACGGGTTTCTGGTAGAAATATATTTATGGCAGGATTCAGAAAGCCGCTCCAATAGCTCCAGTCTCTCGCTTTCCTCTACATTTCCCTCTAAAGCATTCAAAAGCTCTAAATCCGTTGCAACATCATTATAT
>CAVHZH010000105.1:0-6454 GCA_963640395.1 Oscillospiraceae bacterium | reverse complement strand
CGGATCGCACGGATTTGCATGGGAAATTGCTGCTTCGCAGCGCAAATCCGGCGCTGGAAACGCTTTAATCAGCGTTTCTCTAGTTCTAGCAGATCTCTGCTCCGGCAGGCATCTTCTTTTCGGGAACCATCAGCGACAGCTCACCGTTCTCATCCTCTGCACAAAGCAGCATGCCCTCTGATAATACCCCTGCGAGCTTTGCAGGCTTTAAGTTCACTAATACCATGACCTTTTTGCCAACCATCTCCTCCGGCTTATATGCTTTCTGGATACCGGATACGATCTGCTTGACCTGATTGCCGATGCGCACCTGTGAACAGAGCAGCTTTTTCGACTTTAATACCGCCTCACATGCGATGATCTCTCCTACCTGAAACTGCATCTTTCCAAATTCTTCAAAGGTAATCTCTGCCTTCGGCTCAATGTCGATGACCGGCTCAGCGGGTGTTTCCTCCGCTACCGGCGGATGCAGCTCGTTCACGCGCTCCATCACCTCGTTAATATCCAGCCGCGCAAACAAAATCTCCGGCGTCTCTGTCACCTTTGTTCCGCTCACATATGCGCCGAACTGGTCGAGCTCATCAAACGGGATCTCCTTTGCATTCAACTGTGCCAAGATCTTTTCGGATGTCTCCGGCATAAAGCTCTTTAATAACGTCGCACCGATGCTGATTCCCTCTACGAGATTATATAATACCTCTGCCAGACGAGGCTTGGTCGCCTCATCCTTTGCCAGAATCCACGGTGTCGTCTCGTCAATATATTTGTTGCAGCGCTTGAACAGATTGAAAATCTCTGTCATCGCGTCTGCGACACGCAGATCCTTCATTTTATCTGCGACCTTCTGCTTAGTCTCTGTAGCCACTTTTTTCAGGTCAGCATCTACTTCCTCAGTCACGCCTGTAGAAGTCACAACGCCGCCGAAATATTTGTTGCTCATAGAGATCGTGCGGTTGACCAGATTACCCATCGTATTTGCGAGATCTGAATTGATACGCTCTACGAGCAGATCCCATGAGATCACGCCGTCATTCTCAAACGGCATCTCATGCAGCACGAAATAACGCACCGCATCCACACCGAAGAAATCTACCAGCTCATCCGCATAGAGCACATTTCCTTTTGATTTGCTCATTTTGCCATCGCCCTGTAACAGCCACGGGTGTCCGAATACCTGCTTCGGCAGCGGCAGATCGAGTGCCATTAAGAAAATCGGCCAGTAAATCGTATGGAAACGGATAATATCTTTTCCGATCAGATGCAGGTCTGCCGGCCAGTCCTTTTTAAACTGCTCGGTGGAATTGCCATCACAGTCATAACCGATACCGGTGATATAGTTTGTGAGCGCATCAAGCCATACATAAACGACATGCTTATCGTCAAAATCTACCGGAATGCCCCAGTCAAACGATGTACGTGATACACACAGATCCTGCAGACCCGGCAACAGGAAGTTGTTCATCATTTCATTTTTACGTGAAACCGGTTGAATGAACTCCGGGTGTGTATTGATATGCTCGATCAGACGATCCGCATATTTGCTCATTTTAAAGAAATATGCTTCTTCCTTTGCGGGCTTTACCTCGCGTCCGCAGTCCGGGCATTTGCCGTCTACGAGCTGGGATTCTGTCCAGAAAGACTCACAGGGTGTACAGTACAGTCCCTCATAAGAGCTCTTGTAGATATCACCCTTGTCATACAGCTTTTTAAAAATCTTCTGTACCTGCTTTTCATGATAATCGTCCGTCGTGCGGATGAACTTATCATAAGATGTATTCATCAGATCCCAGATGTCCTTGATCGTCCCTGCTACGTTATCGACATACTGCTTGGGGCTGATGCCAGCCTCCTGCGCCTTCAGCTCGATCTTCTGTCCATGCTCGTCAGTTCCGGTCTGGAAAAAAACGTCATAGCCTTCCTGCCTTTTAAAACGTGCGATGCTGTCTGCCAGCACGATCTCATATGTGTTACCGATATGAGGCTTGCCGGATGCATATGCGATCGCAGTCGTCATATAAAATTTCCCTTTGTTTCCCATTTTTAATCCTCAAACGCTTCCTCTGTATTGTCTGTATCCTGTGCAGCCTCAGCAGCATCTGCGGTGTCCTCAGCCTCTGCTGTCTCCTCAGATACCTCCGGTGCCTCTTTGACTACTGCGTCTACAACGATCTCCTCATCCTCGATCTTTGCTCCGCAGCTCTTGCAGTATGCATCCGCAGCCTTCACTTCCTCGCCGCAGCGCGGGCATACCTTTGCACCCTTGAGGTCCAGCAGATCCTTTTTCATATTTCCAATCTCTGTGAGCAGCTCCTTGATCTGTGCGATCTCCTCGTAAGCGGCAGGATCATCCTCCTTATGTTCTTCCACATACTGTCTGCCGATCTCCGCATAGAGCTTCTGTACCTGATCCTCCTTTGAACGGATATCCAGTGTAAGCTTTGCAGTACCGGACAGATCCTTTGCCTTCTGACTCACATCCCTGCTTGCATTCACCAATGTTTCACTAAGTTTATCAAAAAAAGCCATTCTACACATCTCCTTTTCTGTATTGATTACATGATTATCCTTTGATTATACCCACTTTAACGTGGTTTTGCAACCACTACAAAATTTTTCTTGACAAAGTGTAAATCACTTTTTATAATAAAGGCGCAAAGGCAATGACGAGAACAAGTAGTAGAAAATATTCACCGACAGAGAGCCGCCGGCTGGTGAGAGGCGCAGGCAGAATTTTTTACGAATACATCTCCAAGCTGCGCACCGAATCGTGATAGACTGTGATGAAAAGCAAGCTCATGTAGTAGGCTGCGACGGGCTCCTCCCGTTATCGTGGACAGATGTTGATGGACATCTGGCTGAGGCTGGTTATGTGAGTGACCGGTAAAAAAAGGTGGTAACGCGACGAACAATCGCCCTTTTTCGTGTATAACGCGGAAAAGGGCTTTTTTTGTTTCCATATATCTTCCATCAAACAATATCAGAAAAAGTGAGGAAAAAACTATGACAATCTATGACGAACTGGTTGCCCGCGGGCTGATCGCGCAGGTAACGGACGAAGCGGAGATCCGCGAGCTCATCAACAACGGAAAGGCGACATTTTACATCGGTTTTGACCCAACTGCCGACAGCCTTCATGTCGGTCATTTCATGGCTCTGTGCCTGATGAAGCGTCTGCAGATGGCAGGAAACAAACCGATTGCCCTGCTCGGCGGCGGTACCGGTATGATCGGCGATCCCTCCGGCCGCAGTGATATGCGCCAAATGCTGACAAAAGAGACGATCCAGCACAATATTGACTGCTTTAAAAAGCAGATGAGCCGTTTTATCGACTTTTCCGACGGCAAGGCACTGATGGTAAACAATGCTGACTGGCTGCTGGATCTGAACTATATTGACGTTCTGCGTGAAGTCGGTGCTCATTTCTCTGTCAACCGTATGCTGACTGCCGAGTGCTACAAGCAGCGTATGGAAAAGGGGCTGAGCTTCTTAGAGTTCAACTACATGATTATGCAGAGCTACGATTTCTATGTATTGTACCAAAAATACGGCTGCAATATGGAATTTGGCGGCGACGACCAGTGGTCAAATATGCTCGGCGGTACAGAACTGATCCGCCGCAAGCTCGGCAAGGATGCTTATGCCATGACGATCAACCTCCTGTTAAATTCAGAGGGCAAAAAGATGGGTAAGACACAGTCCGGCGCGGTATGGCTCGACCCGGAAAAGACTTCTCCGTTTGATTTCTACCAGTATTGGAGAAATGTTGCTGATTCTGACGTATTAAAATGCATCCGTATGCTGACCTTCCTGCCGTTAGAGCAGATCGATGAGATGGATCACTGGGAGGGCGCACAGCTCAATCAGGCAAAGGAGATCCTTGCATTTGAGCTGACCAAGCTCGTACACGGCGAGGAGGAAGCACTCAAGGCTCAGGAGGGCGCACGCGCACTGTTTTCCGGTGCCGGAGATACCGCAAATATGCCGACCGTAACCGTAACTGCCGATGACTTTGCGGAACGTGATATGGATATCATGGCTGTACTCGTCAAGGCGGGTCTGTGTGACAGCCGTTCGGATGCCCGCCGTGCCGTTTTGCAGGGTGGTGTAACCGTAGACGGCGAAAAGGTTGCCGACATCGCTGCCGCCTACAAGCTGGATGATTTCGCCGGTGACGGTAAAGTCGTAAAACGTGGTAAAAAGAAATTCGCAAAGGTTGTTGCGGAATAATTTGTTTCATACAAAAAGTGCATGCCATGATGACATGCACTTTTTATGATTCCAGTCATTTACAAATATAATTTCATTGTTGACAATTATTTTATTGATTTGTTTAGTTGTTGATAACCGTGATTCTTCCTTGTCCCGCAGGATCTTTATAATCCTCTCCCACAACTCCATCCAAAACATCTGTCAGATAGTTGCTCAATGCTTGTGTGTCAAGCATCACATTATCTTTAATGACCTTATTGCCATCAAACATTGTGAAACCATCACCATTTTTTCTCAAAGTATAATTGATTCCAGCCAGTTTGTAAGTCTTTTTTAATTTGATTGGTTCATATTTTTCCTTTGTTGCATTCCATACCCGAATGTCTTTGACACGATATGCTCCATCTACTTTTTCAAACATTCCGGTCTGTTCATCCGCCACAACTGAAGAAGGTACAGAAGCATCTATTACATATTTCATACCGGATACCTGCATGAATCCGCCACTTTCTTCCGGATATTTTCTCACACCCATCTCAAGTGCATCCTTAATCTGCTGACCTGTAGCCTCAATCAAACATAATTCATTATTCCACGGAAATACAGAGATCAGATCTTTGTATGTGATATTTCCTGCAGCAATATCCGCACGAATACCGCCGCCATTGATGATTGCAACATCTGCATCCATAACAAAACGGAATGCATCCGCACAAAAATCTCCTATATTTCTTTCAGCTGTTCTGATTGCCCGCTCACCGTTTGCGTCGAGTGTGGTCAGATCTACTTCCGTTTTGCCAATTTCTTTATTTAAGCGTTTCTCATACTTTGCTTTTATCTGGTCTATGTACGCTTTTGTATCTGCGTCCTCATATTGATGTTCCTCATCGATCGGTATTAACTGAGTCGTAATCGATCCATTTTTACTGATCACAAGCTGTCCGATATTCGCAAATTTCGTTCCGGTAGAAGTGACTGTGATATCTTTACCCTCTTTATTCTTTACTTTCATAGAAGGTATGGTGCTGTGTGAATGTGCATCTAAGACAACATCAATACCGTATGTATTTTTGATCAGATGCTGTATATTCCAGTTTTTGGTTACACCTTCTGTTCCCACATGTGTCATAGCAACCACATAATCTGCACCATTTTTACGTGCTGCATTTACCGCTTTCTGCACTCTCTCTGCCAGAAGTTTTCCGGTAGAATCTCCGCAAAAATCGTAAATAAACTCACCTTTACTATTCTGAAAATATGCAGGTGTCGAGCTTGTATAGGTCTCAGGTGTCGTTACACCTACAAAAGCTACTTTTTTCTTTCCGTAAGTCTTGATTGTATAAGAACGGAATACCGGTTTACCAGTCGACTTTTTTACAAAATTGCAGGCAACCACCTTTGCGTTCATGGATTTAACCAACGACTTTAACCGCAGCGTTCCGTAGTCAAATTCGTGATTTCCGACTGCTACAACGTCATAACCGACCTCATTCATAATCTGAACGATCGCTTTTCCCCTTGAAATCGCTCCAATGACATCGCCCTGCAGATAATCTCCGCATGAAACCACAGACACATAGTTAGTCTGCTCCTGCATCTCTTTTTTCAATGCTGCCATGTCCTCATAGCCGTCTACATTACAATGAACATCATTATCGTATAAGATCACAATATCATTTTTGCCTACAGACGATGTAGTTTCCGCCTCTGCTGTCACAGGCACGCTAAATGCCATTGCAACAATTAACGCTAATGACAACAATTTTCCATACACTTTTTTCATGACTTTCCTCCTCATGAGATGTTATTTATGATGTATCTTTGTGAAGCATTTTATTTGATAAGAATATCCTATCAAATATGAAAAAAGGATTGAATCCAAAACATCTCCTGTCTTAGAATTCAATCCTTTTAAGGCGACTAACGGATTTGAACCGATGATCAGGGAGTTGCAGTCCCACGCCTTACCACTTGGCTAAGTCACCATATATACAAATTTATTTTGTAATGACCCCAACGGGAATTGAACCCGTGTTACCGCCGTGAAAGGGCGATGTCTTAACCGCTTGACCATGGGGCCGAACTCATATATAAAAAAACTCCCCGAGTAGGGCTCGAACCTACAACAACTCGGTTAACAGCCGAGTGCTCTACCATTGAGCTATCGAGGATTACACTTTTGAAAGTATTTGTACCTTCAAAACTTCACACAGATTATTTTCCTTCAAACCTTTCCACTTGCTAC
>CAVHZH010000104.1:0-6731 GCA_963640395.1 Oscillospiraceae bacterium | reverse complement strand
AATTTGCTGCTTCGCAGCGCAAATCCGGCGCGGGAAACGCTTTAATCAGCGTTTTCCTAAATATAAATAGTAGAAGAGGAGAACACGATCATGGTAAAGATCATATCAGACAGCACCTGTGATCTCTCACCGGAACTGGTGGAGCGTTATGGAATCAGTATTTTGCCACTGCATATTTTGCTCGGTGAGGAGGAATATGAGGACGGCAGGAGTATCACACCGGAGAGGATCTTTCGCTGGTCGGATGAACATGAGACGACACCAAAGACGTCCGCACCCTCGATGGAGACAACGATAGAACTGCTGCGCCCCTTTGTGGAGAACGGCGATGCGTGCATCTGTTTTTGCATTTCTGAATCCATGTCAACCTCAGGAAATATCATCCGCATGGCGGCGGAGGAGTTGGAGGCGGAGCATCTGGTGACTGTGATCGATTCGAAAAATCTGTCTACCGGAATCGGGTTGTTAGTGGTAGAGGCGGCAATTCTGGCAGAACAGGGCTTTTTGGCGGAACAGATTACGGAAAAAATCGAAGCGCTTCGCCCGCGTGTGCGCGCGAGCTTTGTGGTAGATACACTTGGCTATCTGCATCGCGGCGGACGTTGCGGAGGGCTGGCGGCAATGCTTGGCAGTGCCTTGAAGCTGCATCCGAAGATCGTCGTAGAGGATGGAGCAATGCACAGTACAAAAAAATACCGTGGAAATATCCGGTCGGTTGTGTTGACCTATGCGAAAGACATGGAGGATGATCTGCGGAGAGCAAAGCCTGACCGGGTGTTTATCACGCATTCCGGCTGTGCGTCGGAGATCGTAGAGCCGGTGCGACAGTATCTGGAGAGTCTCGGCGTATTTGCAGAGATTTTAGAGACACGCGCCGGAGGAGTGATCAGCAGTCATTGCGGTCCCGGAACACTCGGCGTATTGTATATTGTATAGTGACCGGACGGGAGTGGCTGACACGGATCAGATATTCCGTATATCAATAGCGGATGAAAGAGGAATCCGTGAGCACATCACCCGTATAGCTTAGCTTGAGGGAGAAAAAACGGTTGTTTTCCAACAGCTCACGCAGGAAAATGTGATCGCCCTCCCACAGATTTAATTTTAACACATTCTTTTTCGGCACCCATGCGAGTTCGCCTTCGTTGCAGTCGCATAGGGTGTCTTCGTATTTGTCTGCGGTGAACAGATGCATGTACTCGCCCTCCCATTCGTTGGACAGGAATGTGACGATGCCGCGGAAGCTGTAGTGGGTGAGTGTCAGACCGGTTTCCTCGTATACCTCGCGCAGCAGGCATTCCTCTGGTGTTTCGTTGGCTTCAAATTTGCCGCCGACACCGATCCATTTCCCGGCGTTTAAGTCGCGAACTGCCAGCGACAAGTAGCGGGAGCGTGCCTGCCGATACATGTGCGCACATGACCAAAAACATAACATATGGCTGCTGCCGTACCCGCAGTCAGCGGCGAATCCACAATATTACCACTTGCGGAAGCTGCGCGCCACCTCTAATAAATAGTGTTCATTTCCATAGTATACGTCACAAACTAAAATCCCACAACCACGGCATGAACCACACAAGCCCTGTACATATGAGGAAATAGCAGCGCAAATCAAGGAAATTGTGAGAAGTGCACAAAAAAAGAATATAAAACTTGGCTATTTGGCATATTGCGGAAACGTTACCGGAATGCTAATATGTATTTAACGGAAACGTTACCGGAAACAATACCGATAACGCTACCGGAACTGTTGGATGACACAAAAATGGAGGGAGAAAGATGAAGAAGAAAATTGTGTGCGCACTGATGTGCATGGCAATGGTTGCAACTACACTCGCTGGTTGCGGCTCAACAACAGATGACAACGCAACAACAGACAATGCATCAGATGATGCATCAGACGAGACTGCAAGTGATACCGCAGCAAGCGGTGAGGGAAAGGTATACTACCTGAACTTCAAGCCCGAGCAGGCAGATGCATGGGTAGACTTAGCAGCAAAGTACACAGAGGAGACTGGCGTACCGGTCACTGTAGAGACCGCAGCATCAGGAACCTATGAGCAGACATTAAAGTCAGAGATGGCAAAAACAGATGCCCCGACCTTATTCCAGGTAAACGGACCGGTTGGTCTGGCTTCATGGAAGGATTACTGCTATGACCTCAAGGACAGCGATATTTACAAGCAGGTAAAGAGCGATGACTTCGTATTAAAGGATGGAGATGCAGTAGACGGTATCGCATATGTTATCGAGACTTATGGCATCATTTACAACGCCACACTGTTAGACGAGTATTGTCAGACAGACGGAGCAGTGATTTCTTCTGCTGATGAGATCAACAGCTTTGACAAGTTAAAGGCAGTTGCAGATGACATTCAGGCGAAGAAGGATGAGCTTGGAATCTTAGGTGCTTTCACTTCCGCAGGTATGGATTCATCCTCAGACTGGAGATTCAAGACCCACTTGGCAAACCTTCCGATCTACTATGAGTACAAGGATAAAGGAATCGGATCTACTGATGCCATCGAGGGAACTTACCTTGACAACTACAAGCAGATCTGGGATCTGTATATCACAGATTCTACCTGTGAGCCCACCATGCTTTCTTCTAAGACCGGTGAGGACGCAGCAGCAGAGTTTGCTATGGGCGATGCAGTATTCTATCAGAACGGAACATGGGCTTATTCAGATATTACCTCTGATGGTCTGACTGATGATGATCTTGGCATGTTACCGATCTACATCGGAGCACCCGGCGAGGAGAATCAGGGATTATGTACAGGATCTGAAAACTACTGGTGTGTAAATAAGAACGCTCCGGCAGAGGATATTCAGGCAACACTTGATTTCCTGAATTGGTGCATTACCTCCGATACAGGACGTGACGCAATCGCAAACACGATGGGATTTTTAACTCCCTTCAAGAGCTTTGATGATGGTTATATGCCCTCTAACCCGTTAGTAACGATCGCTGATGAGTACATCGCAGATGGAAAGACTGCTGTATCATGGAACTTCTCATCTATCCCTTCAGAGACATGGAAGGATAATGTAGGAGCAGCATTGACCGAGTACGCACAGGGTACCGGCGACTGGTCAGCAGTTGAGGATGCATTCGTGAACGGATGGGCTACTGAGTACGCAGCAGCTCACGCAGAGTAACACGGCGTATAGACAAACGGATAATGGGCGGTTTTTATAACCGCCCATTTTTACTACACGGAGGGTGTAGTGCACTGTTAATTAAAGGGAGTGAACCAGACTATGAACACAAGATCAATGAAAAAATATGCGCCGATTTTTGTACTTCCTACGTTTGCAGCATTTTTGATCGGCTTTATTATCCCGTTTATCATGGGAATTTACCTGTCGTTTTGTAAATTTACGACAGTTACAGACGCAAAGCTTGTAGGCTTTAGCAATTATCTGAAGGTCTTTCAGGATCCGACCTTCGTACATGCACTGTGGTATACCGCATTGTTTACTATCGTATCTGTGATCACGATCAACCTGTTTGCATTCACGATCGCGATGTTGCTGACGAAAGCTATGAAAGGAACAAACGTATTCAGAACCGTATTTTTCATGCCGAACCTGATCGGAGGAATCGTGTTAGGTTATATCTGGCAGTTGATTTTGAACGGTGTGCTGTTATACTTTAACCGGACTCTGACATATAGCGCAACCTATGGCTTCTGGGGTCTTGTCATTTTGATGAACTGGCAGCAGATCGGATATATGATGATCATCTATATCGCAGGTATCCAGAATATCCCGCCGGAGCTGATCGAGGCAGCCAAAATCGATGGCGCAAACAAATGGCAGATTTTGCGCAATGTGACGATTCCGATGCTGATGCCGTCCATTACGATCTGCAGCTTCCTGACACTGACCAACGGCTTCAAGCTGTTTGACCAGAATATGGCCCTGACCGGTGGTGCGCCGTCAGACAAATCCCAGATGCTCGCACTGAATATCTTTGATACCTTCTATGGCAGAACCGGATGGGAGGGTGTCGGTCAGGCAAAGGCTGTGATCTTCTTTATTTTGGTAGCAGCCATCGCATTGATCCAGTTGCGTGCGACTAGAAGCAAGGAGGTGCAGCAGTAATGGAAAAAAAGAATAAAGTTACAATAGGCACCATCTTTTTCTCGATTTTGAGTATACTGTGGTTATTCCCGATATTCGTGGTGCTGATCAATTCATTTAAGAAAAAAACATATATCAGCAAAATGCCGTTTTCACTTCCGACAGGAAAGGCATTTGTAGGACTGCAGAACTATGCAAACGGTATTAAAAAGATCGGATTTTTTCAGGCATTCGGTTATTCGCTCTGGATCACGGTTGCTTCCGTGGCAGTGATCATCCTGTTTACATCCATGTGCGCATGGTACATTACACGTGTTAAAAATAAAATGACAGGTTCCTTGTATTACCTGTGTGTATTCTCGATGATCGTTCCGTTCCAGATGGTTATGTTTACACTGTCCAAGCTGGCGGATATGCTTCATCTGGGTAATCCGGTGGGTATTATTGTCGTATACCTCGGCTTCGGTGCGGGACTGGCGGTATTCATGTTCTGCGGATTTGTAAAATCCATTCCGATCGAGATAGAGGAAGCAGCGATGATCGACGGATGCAATCCGCTCGAGATCTTCTTTCAGGTGGTACTTCCGGTATTGAAGCCGACCTGTATTTCCGTAGCGATCTTACAGACGATGTGGATCTGGAACGACTACCTGCTGCCGTATCTGGTACTTGATATTACAAAATACAAGACGATCCCGATCGCCATCCAGTATCTGAAGGGCGGATACGGGGCAATCGACATGGGCGCGATGATGGGTATGCTTGTACTCGCGATCATTCCGATCGTCATATTCTATATGTTCTGCCAGAGATATATTATTGAGGGCGTAGTGGCAGGCGCTGTAAAGGGTTAAGAGGAGAAAGAAGCAATGACAAGAAGCAGTGGCATCTTATTACCGGTGAGTGCACTTCCGGGAAAATATGGAATTGGTTGTTTTTCAAAGGAAGCATATGCGTTTGTAGATTTTCTGGAGGCTGCGGGGCAGAAGCTGTGGCAGATCCTCCCGTTAGGACAGACAAGTTATGGGGATTCACCGTATCAGTCATTTTCAACGTTTGCAGGCAATCCGTATTTTATCAGCTTGGAGACGTTGATCGAGGAAGGTGTATTGACTGAAAAAGAGTGTGACGAGGCAGATTTCGGCAGCGATGCGGCAAGTATCGATTACGGAAAAATGTATGAGGCGCGTTACGTCGTTCTGCGCAAGGCATTTGAGCGCTCACATGTGGAGACGGATGCAGACTATGTAAAATTCTGCAAAGAAAACAGCTTCTGGCTGGATGATTATGCACTGTATATGGCTATCAAGGCAGACCATGATACAAAATGCTGGAGCGAGTGGGAGGACGATATCCGTCTGCGCAGACCTGAGGCGATGGAACGGTACCGTAGCAAGCTCGCAAAGGATGTAGCATTTTATCAGTATTTACAGTATCAGTTCAGCCGGCAGTGGGGAAAATTAAAGGATTATGCAAATGCAAAAGGCATACAGATCGTCGGGGATCTGCCGATCTATGTCGCATTTGACAGCTCGGATGCATGGGCGAACCCGAAGCTGTTCCAGTTTGATGAGGATTGTAAGCCGATCGCCGTGGCAGGCTGTCCGCCGGACGGATTTTCAGCGACCGGTCAGTTGTGGGGCAATCCACTGTACGACTGGCAGGCACACAAACAGACCGGGTACGAGTGGTGGATCAAACGGATGGAGACCTGCTACAAGCTGTATGACATTATCCGCATTGATCATTTCCGCGGATTTGATTCGTATTATGCGATTCCCGCCGGTGCGCCGACTGCAGAATCCGGTGCGTGGGAAGATGGTCCCGGCTATGAGCTGTTTGAGGCGATCGAAAAGCAGCTTGGCAGGCTGAATATTATTGTCGAGGATCTCGGATTTATCACGGATTCGGTACGCGAGCTTGTCGCCAGAACCGGATGGCCGAATATGAAGGTGCTGGAGTTCGCATTTGATTCGAGGGATGATGCCGGTGCGAATGACTATATTCCATATGTGTACAACAAAAACTGTGTTGTATACACCGGTACGCATGACAATGAGACGCTGTATGGATGGCTGGATAATATCAGCAAGGATGACCGCAGGATGGTAGAGACTTACTTGGACGAAAAAGGAGCCGACAGGAAGCGTCTGGTTCATTCCCTTGTCGCTCTGGCAATGTCGTCGGTTGCTGACCGGTGCGTGATTCCGATGCAGGATTATCTTTGTCTGGGAAACGAGGCTCGTATGAACGAGCCATCGACGCTCGGCAAAAACTGGAAGTGGCGTATGAGCGCCGGCATGGCGACCGATGCACTCGCCAAGGAAATCTATGAGATGAGCGTGATATACGGACGAACAAAACGAAAAAAGTAACGAAAAATAAATGTTACTGTTTGGGGCAGCTCGGGTAGTTGCCCTTTTTTCATTGATGTGTTATATTTGGTTACAGTGTCAAAACTCATCTTCCACGACATGCTTGCATGTCGGTGGGAGATGGAGTTTATGACACGCCCTTCAATGAGGATGAAGTGGGGCAAAAGCACCACGGGAATCCGAATTGAAGTAGGATTGTGGGAGTGCGAAGCACGAAACAATCCGTGTAACCGGAGGTTCGGGTGTTTTGACACCCGAACCATATTT
>CAVHZH010000103.1:0-6756 GCA_963640395.1 Oscillospiraceae bacterium | reverse complement strand
CAAAGAACCTTTGAAAAGGCTTCCGTTTTTGTGGTTTGGAATTAACCCCTTCACTCATTTGCACAAAGGTCTCGAAATGCATACCCAAAATCAGGTGTTTTTCTGAAAAAAATTAAAAATTTTTTTATTTTCCTCAAAAAATCTATTAAACGCAGAAAAAGCCGCCTGCTCCGATTAGATTAGGAAACAGACGGCTCAAAGGTCTTCTTGTTTATTTAATTTTTACTGTCTTTCTCTTTGCTTTAATGAGTTTACAAAGAACATCATCAACTGCGTCGGTATATCTGCCTTGCTCTATAAGGTCATTTTTTAGTAAGATGAGTGACTGTATCACTCGGTTTCGCTCTTCTTCATTCATATAAATATGGTATTTAGGTTCTCTCATTGACTTTCCCTCCAACGATTATATGTAGCTCTTATTGTCCTGACATCTTCCTCTGTATTGGAAGATATAAATATATGTACGCTTTGAAGTGCTTTCTTTAGGCTGTCGGCATAATCAATCTCCGTGCCTTTCATAGGAAGCTTTATAAGCTTTACTCCTCGTGCCTTGCACATATGCTCCTTTAGTATCTCAATTTCTTCTGTATCTGATTTCGACTCTATGACAAGATTTTCTGATGGGATATATGTTTCAAGCGGTATTCCTATCAGCTCATCAGAACCAAGCTCGGCTCTCAAGCCTTTCTTATTTGCATAATAGCTGACCGCCAGTGCCGGAAAGACTGATAAATATTCTTTCTCACAAATCCTACAGCCCTTACCAAGTACAATTCTTTCATTTATCTTCATACTCCAAGAATGACCATACTTACATTTCCACCAAACTCTCTTTGCTGAATTTCGTGATACCTCTGTAGGCTTTAACTTATTCAGTTCATAATACCATTCACTGAGAAGCTCTTTATCTGTTGTCGCAAAATCATTATATCCGACAAGGACTTCTCTTTCTGCACAAACGGGACAAACAGTACCTTTCACACGGGCATTGATAACCGATTTCCATTCGTTACCGCATTTACTGCATTTCCACCAGACATTCTCCCTTGACTTTGCATTTACCGCATCAGGCTTAAATGGTAAGTTTTTCTCTGACCACTCAGAAGCAATTTCAGGGTGTGTGGTTGCCAAGTCGTTAAATCCTTTCAGCAATCTGTATCCACTGCAATATGGGCATTTACTGCCGCCTGAACGGGTAGAAATGAGCGTGTACCATTCCATTCCGCAATCCTTACACTTCCACCAAGCCTTACGATTGGCAAAGACCGTAACCTGAGTAGGCAGTAGATGATAATTCCTATCAGACCATTCAGCCGCTATATCAGGTAAAAGAGTAGCAAGGTCATTAAATCCCTCAAGCACCTTATTATGTGAGCAATACGGACAACCTGATTTATTTATAGTTCTGCTCTTAACAGCAGCTTCCCATTCGTGCCCTTTATCACATCTCCAGATTACTTTCTTGTGAGAGCCAATAGATACCTCTGTCGGCTGTATATTATTCTTATCAGACCACTGCCTTGCAAGCAGCGGCTCTAATGTCGCTAAATCGTTAATGCCGGCAATTACTCTTGCTCCTGAGCAAATGGGGCAGTTCTCTCCATTAGACCTCGCCTTAACGCTTGTCTGCCATTCGTGACCGCAAGCACCTTTCCACCACACTTTTTTATTTGAACCGAAAGTAATGTCATCAGGTGTAAGCGGTAAATTCTTCTCTGACCACTCGGATATTAACTCCGGATGTACTTCTGCTAAACTGTTGTTCATAGCCAAACCTCAACCTCCTTGTGCTTAGAGTATATGAAGTTTCGCCTTTTTCTTGTAGTTTGCGAATACTCCTGTAAATAGAAAAAGCCCTTTGAGAAAAGGATTTTCTCCTCTCTCAAAGGGCAAGTTTAAAACAGAAATTTATCTATCCCAGCAAGTTTTTTTATCTTCTTCCGTAATTGCTCGAATAACTCTACAAGGATTACCTACTGCTACTGAATTATCAGGTATATCTTTAACAACAACGCTTCCGCCACCAATAACAACATTACTTCCGATTGTAACTCCGGGCATAACTTGAACTCCCGCCCCAATCCATACATTATCGCCAACAGTAATCGGATAGGCATACTCCAGTCCCTGATTTCTTCTATCAGAATCAATTGGATGTCCTGCTGTATGGAATCCGCAATCCGGTGCAATAAACACATTATCGCCAAATTTCACTTTTGCTCCATCAAGAATAACAGTATTGTGATTTGCAAAGAAATTTTCTCCAACTTCTATGTTGTAACCATAATCACACCAGAATGGTGCAACGATACAGAAAACACCTTTTGTTTTTCCAAGAAGCTGTTTCATAAGCTTCTGCTGTCCTTCTTCATCTGACGGACGAAGCTGGTTATACTGATAGCAAAGGTCTTTTGCCTTAGCCCTCTCATCTAATAAATCTCTGTCGTTATTTGCGTCATAAAGCATCTGCTTCTGCATTTTTTCTTTCTCTGTCATTTTATTTATCTCCAATTCTCTTTAAATAATCTGTCTTATCCTTTTCGGTAATTTCTCGAATTACCTTACACGGATTACCCACTGCAATCACATTAGCAGGAATATTCTTTGTAACGATGCTGCCTGTCCCTATAATTGTGTTGTCACCGACAGTCACACCCGGCACGACCTTTACATCTCCGCCAAGCCATACATTCTTTCCGATATGAATCGGCTTGCCATAGCAACCACCGTTGATTCTCTCTTCTGCATCCGTAGAATGATTTGCCGCATACAGACCTATATTAGGTCCAAGCAATGTATGTGAACCAATTGTCACTTCGGCACAATCCAAAATAACGCAACCGAAATTGATATAGACATCATCTTCAATCGTAATATTCTTGCCGAACTCACACTTAAAATCCGGTTCAATCCAGACATTCTTGCCAACCTTCTTAAAGAGCTTTTGCATAAGCTCATTACGCAGTTCGGTCTCATCATCTTCGGTTTTATTGTATGCTTTAAATAATTTCTTTGCCTCAACTCTTCGGTTGAATAAATCCTCATCAAAATCATTATATATAAGACCTTGCTGTAATCTTTCCCACTCTATCATTTGCTCTGCTCCTTATCATAAAATCCCGATTTATATTTCTATTTAATTTAAAAATGGGCAATCCCGATTGGAATTGCCCACTCAATGTACAAATTATGCGATTTTTCAGCGTCTGCACGATTTCCTGCATCAATTGGTGTAAAATTGGTGTATTGGTGTAGGTTTTTCTGTTGCTTCACACCCCAAAAACCGCTAAAACACTGGGTTTCTGAGTGTTTTATTTCTCTAATGTCTTCATTGTCGGGAACAGCAGCACATCCCTGATCGCCTGTGAATCCGTCAACAGCATGACCAGTCTGTCAATACCGTAACCGATACCGCCTGTGGGCGGCATGCCGATCTCCAGTGCGTTTAAGAAATCCTCGTCTGTGTGGTTGGCTTCTTCGTCGCCTGCCTCGAAAGCGGCATCCTGTGCAGCGAAACGCTCACGCTGGTCGATCGGGTCGTTCAGCTCGGAATATGCGTTGCACATCTCCCATGTATTGATAAACAGCTCGAAACGCTCTACCTTTGTCGGATCTGACGGCTTCTTTTTGGTCAGCGGTGAGATCTCGATCGGGTGATCCATGATGAATGTCGGCTGGATCAGCTCTTTCTCACAGTATTCCTCAAAGAACAGGTTCACAATATCGCCCTTGGTGTGGCGTTCCTCGTACTCGATATGATGCTCGTCTGCAAGCCTCTTTGCCTCTGCGTCATCTGCAACTGCATCAAAATCAATGCCTGCGTATTTTTTAATCGCATCGTTCATGGTCAGGCGCTCAAACGGCTTGCCAAGATCGATCTCGATGCCGTTGTAACTGATCTTGGTTGATCCGCATACCTTTTCTGCCAGATAGCGGAACATGCTCTCGGTCAGCTCCATCATACCATTGTAATCAGTGTATGCCTGATACAGCTCCATCAGGGTAAACTCCGGATTGTGGCGGGTGTCTACACCCTCGTTACGGAACACGCGGCCGATCTCGTACACGCGCTCCAATCCACCGACGATCAGTCTCTTTAAATACAGCTCCAGCGAGATACGCAGCTTTACGTCCTCGTTTAATGCATTGTAATGTGTATCAAACGGCCGCGCTGCTGCTCCGCCTGCGTTGGATACGAGCATCGGAGTCTCTACCTCCATGAAATCGCGTCCGTCGAGGAAGTTGCGGATCTCCTTAATAATACGTGAACGCTTGATAAATACTTCCTTGCTGTCCTGATTCATGATCAGGTCTACATATCTCTGGCGATAACGGGTGTCGGTATCGGTCAGTCCGTGGAACTTCTCCGGAAGGATCTGAAGTGACTTGGTGAGCAATGTCATTTCTTCCGCATGGATGGAAATCTCTCCGGTCTTGGTACGGAAGGCATAGCCCTTGACACCATAAATATCGCCGATGTCTGACTTCTTGAAGTCTGCATAAGACTCCTCTCCGATGGCATCACGCGCCACATACACCTGAATATTGCCCTTTAAATCCTGAATATTGCAAAATGACGCTTTACCCATCACACGCTTAAACATCATACGTCCAGCGATGCTGACATGGATCGGTGATGCATCCATGATCGTCCTGCGCTCATTGTAATCGTTGTTTATGACTTCTTTTTTCTGTGCATCGTCCAGACCCTCTACATCCGGTGCCGTTCTGCCTGCGAGAAGCTCCTCCTCATGTGCGGTATAAAGCTCCTTCACATCTGTGCTGTGATGTGTCTGGTCATATTTTGTGATGATAAAAGGATCCTTTCCTGCATTCTGCAGATCCTTGAATTTATCGCGGCGTACCTTTAAAAGCTGGTTGATGTCCTGCTGCTGTCCGCCATTCTGCTGATTTTTCTCTGCCATGTTTTCCTCCGATTGATGATTAGTTGGATCTCTGGATCTCTAATACCTTGTAAGATAACTCCCCGACCGGTGCCTCGACCTTTACGACATCGCCGATCGTAGCGCCAAGCAATGCATGACCTAACGGAGATTCGTTGGAAATCTTTCCCTTCAGGCTGTTTGCCTCGGTAGAACCTACGATCTTGTACTCGAGCTCCTCATCAAACTCGATGTCAAGGATGCGTACCTTACATCCGACGCTGATCTTGTCTAAGTCAACCTCATCCTCTACGACAACCTCTGCATTCTTGAGGATCATTTCGATCTCCTCAATACGTGCCTCGATATCCCGCTGCTCATCCTTTGCTGCATCGTACTCGGCATTCTCGGACAAGTCGCCCTGCTCACGCGCCTCTTTGATCTTCTGCGCGATCTCGCGACGTTTTACGACCTTTAAATCCTGCAGCTCCTGCTCTAATTTCTGTAAGCCCTCGTAAGTTAAAATGTTTTTCTTTGCCATTTTACACGTTACCTTTCTATATTTTAAATTAAAAAAATCCCATTTAACCCATGTATTATATCTGAAAGTCCCTGTACTGTCAAGGATTGGGGCTCTCTGCGCGATGTTTTTCGCGGTTCACCCGCTGATGGTGGTGCTACCTGTCCACATTTTATCCACATTCGTTGATAAATTTGTGCATAAGCTCTCCTAGCTGTGGATAACTTTCCACCTCGCTGAGCGCCCGCCTGAGGTGGCTCGCTCCGTGATAGCCTCCGGTATACCATGCCGCATGCTTGCGCATCTCCCGGATACCGACATATTCGCCCTTGAACGCAATCTGCATCCGGGCATGGCGCAGCATCATATCCGCCATCTCCTGCGGGGACGGCTTTGCAAGCGGCTCCCCGGTCTCCCACTCATGCAGGATCTGCGCAAAAATCCACGGATTCCCCTGTGCGCCGCGCGCGACCATGAAGCCGTCGCACCCGGTCTCCTCACGCATACGAACCGCATCGGCTGCGGTTAAAATATCACCGTTTCCGATGACCGGAATCTGCACGCACTCCTTTACCCTGCGGATCACTGACCAGTCTGCCTGACCGGAATAATACTGCTCCCTCGTCCGCCCGTGAACGGCAACTGCTGCCGCACCGGATTCCTGCGCAATATGTGCCAGCTCTGGGGCATTTACATGTGCCTCGTCAAAGCCTTTCCGCAGCTTTACCGTGACCGGACGGCTCGTTGCCTTCGCCATCGCCTCTATGATCTGCCCTGCGAGCAGCGGCTGTTTCATCAGCGCAGAGCCCTCGCCGTTGTTCACGACCTTCGGCACCGGGCAGCCCATATTGATATCGAGGATGTCAAACGGCACGCCTTTATCCTCCAGCCGTTTTGTAATATCCCCCATGATCTGCGGGTCTGAGCCGAATAGCTGCAACGACACCGGATGCTCGCGCTCATCAATCGTAAGCATCGCCTTTGTATTTTTATTGTTGTATAAAATCGCTTTGGCGCTGACCATCTCCATGCAGAGCAGCCCCGCGCCCTGTTCCGCGCACAACAGACGAAACGGCAGGTCTGTCACGCCTGCCATTGGTCCTAATATCAGATTATTTTTTAATGTTACGTTTCCGATCTGAAGCGTCTGCACTATCTTTACCTCTTTTGCTTTTCATAGATCAGGCGCATGCCATCCAGTGTCAGGTTGGCATCGTAAATATCGATCTCCTTCGTCTCGACTGCGATCATTGACCCGAGTCCGCCTGTCGCTACGACTTTCAGGTTGTCAAAACCGGATTCCTCGCGCACCTTTTTGATAATATATTCGGTCTGTCCGATCTGTCCGTACAC
>CAVHZH010000102.1:0-6784 GCA_963640395.1 Oscillospiraceae bacterium | reverse complement strand
GAAGTGTATGCTTCGCATACCGCTCGGGCGCGAAAGAGTCGCGAGCGACTCTTTTTTTATTTTATGCGTTTGCAAAAAAGGAGGATTCAATGAAAATGGCAGAAAGTAACAAGATGAAGGAGATGCCGGTAAATAAGCTCTTGATCCAAATGGGAATACCGATGATCTTATCGATGGCATTGCAGGCGGTATACAACATTGTAGACAGTGCCTTTGTTGGAAACATGCGGGTGGGAAGTGAAGCGGCTTTGAATGCACTGACACTGGTATTTCCGGTCCAGATGCTCATGGTGGCAGTCGGAATCGGAACAGGTGTGGGAACAAATGCGCTTCTCGCAAGAACACTCGGACAGGGAAATAAGAAAAAGGCTGCAAAGGTTGCAGGAAACAGCCTGTTTCTCGGAGTGATTATTTATGCGGTATGTCTATTGTTCGGAATTTTCGGAGTAAGAGCATATATTTCGTCGCAGACCGTAGATCCGGAAGTTATTTCCATGGGAACAAGCTACTTAAAAATATGCTGCATCCTTTCATTCGGAAGTGTTTTCTTTTCCTTATTTGAAAAACTGCTGCAGGCAACCGGGCGTTCTCTGTATTCTACTATCGGTCAGGTCGTGGGCGCAGTGGTAAATATTGTGCTTGACCCGATCATGATCTATGGGATCGGACCGTTTCATGAAATGGGCGTAGAAGGCGCTGCCTATGCAACAGTCATCGGTCAGGTCGCATCTGCGGTACTGCTATGTATCTTCCATGTGAAACTGAATACAGAATTTGAACACGGCGCAAAATATCTGAAACCGGACGGCAGCATGATCAGGGAAATCTATGTGATCGGACTTCCTGCGATTATTGCACAGGCACTGATGTCTGTCATGGTTTATGCGATGAATCTGATCTTGAAGTTCAGCCCTTCGGCACAGACGGCATACGGACTGTTCTATAAAGTGCAGCAGTTTGTTTTGTTCCTCGCCTTTGGATTGAGGGATGCGATCACACCAACCATTGCTTTTGCATACGGAATGCACAGCAAAAAGAGGATTTTGGATGGAATTAAAAACGGATTGATCGATACGATCGTACTTATGATCATTGGTGTAGCGATTACAGAGATTTTTCCGGGTGCTTTTGCGGCTTTATTTAATGCCGGGCAGTCAAAAGAATATTTTATCGGAGCCATGAGAATTATCTCCATCAGCTTTATTTTTGCAGGAATCAATGTCGCATATCAGGGGATTTATCAGGCACTGGGCGGTGGTATGGAATCGCTTGTGATCTCACTGCTCAGGCAGTTTGTGCTCATATTGCCGCTGGCGGGCATTTTCTCCATTTTTGTCCGAAGCGGACAGATGGGCGTTTCTCTGATCTGGTGGGCGTTTCCGATCACCGAGCTCATTGCCTGTCTGGTGGGATATGGATTGCTAAAGAGAATCACAAAGAACAAGGTGGAAGTTTTCGGTTAAGGAAACAGGAATTTTATGAATTTTCCAATTGCCCGGTGCAGAAGGAAAATGAAAATGCACTGGGACAATTGGACAGCTCTCATGAAAATGTTTACAACAATTCTTTTGTTTTCCGGGCAAGGTAAAGGGGAAGATTGGTAAAATCTCCATCCTTGCGATAGCCACGCTTGGAGAATCGGAAGGCGTGTTCCGGTTTATGGTCTGCAATATATTTTTTGAAAGAGGGAGCTGATCTATCTTCGCCGCCCTTGACTTCAATCGGAATGATTTCCATACCGTTTTGCAGTACAAAGTCAATCTCCCCATTTTTGCCGGAATAGTACCGGGGCTCAACCTCAAACTGTCCACGGAGCTGTTGTAGAACATAGTTTTCGGTCAACGAGCCTTTGAACTGATAGTCCGATTTCAGCAGGATAGCAGCATTGTCGATGCCTGCCATATGCTTGAGAAGTCCGGTATCAAAGACAAAGAGCTTGAACTGGTCGAGCTTGTCAAAGGCAGACAGCGGATGCTCCATCTTGGAAACATTGTAGACACGGTTCAGCATACCTGCTGAAACAAGCCATTCAATCGCTTCTTCAAAATCTCTGGCTCTGCCGCCCTCACGAACCGCACCGTACATAAATTTTTCATTCGGCTTTGCAAGCTGTGCCACGATACTGCGGAATACCATAAGGATGCGACCGCTGTTGACCTTGCCGTTGTGCTTAGAAAAGTCGTTTTCGTAAACTTCAATCAGTTCTCGCTGAATCCGCGACACCTTGGCAGGGTCTTTATACTTCGTCCACGCGGATACACATTCGGGCATACCGCCGATGATAAGATAGTAGTTGTAGGCTTCCAGCAGGCGATCGTGGAAAATCCTCTCGATAGGCTGATCCTTTTGAATGCTCTTATAAAAAGCATAAAGACCGGAATCTGCAGCCTCCAAAAACTCATCAAAGGTCAGCGGATAGATGTCCAAAAGATTGACCATACCCACGGGGTAGGACTTTGGCTTTGCTAAAAGCGTACCAAGCAGACTGCCTGCGGCAATAACGTGGTATTCGTTCGCTTTTTCTTTGAAATATTTCAGGGTATTGAGAGCCTCGGGACATTCTTGGATTTCATCGAAGATAATCAGGGTTTTCTCTGGCTCGATTTTTTCCCCGCGGATCATAGAAAGAAGTTCAATGATTCGCTGAGGATTTTTGTTTGTCTCAAAGATAGATTTTAACTCATCTTCCTCATCAAAGTTGAAATAGGCGTAATTATCATAATAGTTTTGTCCGAACTCCTTCATCAGCCAGGTCTTACCAACCTGCCTTGCTCCTTTGAGCACCATCGGCTTGCGTTCGGGACTGTTTTTCCATTGGATCAATTTTGAAATTGCGTTACGTTTCAAGTAAATCACCATCCTTTCCGAGTGGTGATTATAGTATAACACATTTTTCTGAGATTTTGAACATCATCTTCGCACATTTTTCCGAAACTATAATACGCTAAAAACCACATTTTTCGATGATGACCTGTTCCATGGAGCAGCAACTGCAAAGGGCGCGCTTATTATTACTCCATTACGAAATGCAACATCAGAGTATAGAAAGCGTCTGTTTTTCGTTTGAAAAACAGACGTTTTTTACGCCCATTTTACATACATTTTACGAGTACATGATAACGGATTTTACATAGCACAGATATAATGGGTAACATGAAAAAGAAAAAGGAGCACAGACATGGCAGATAAATTTAATGTCGGGCATTTGGACTTGTATTATGGTGACTTCCATGCATTAAAGGACATAAACATGACATTACCGGAGCATGAGGTGACAGCCTTCATCGGACCGAGCGGATGTGGAAAATCGACATTTTTAAAGACGTTAAACAGAATGAATGATTTGGTGGAAAACTGCAGGATCACAGGAAAAATATTGTTAAATGATACGGATATCTACCAGCAGATGAATGTGAATCTGCTGCGCAGGAGAGTGGGTATGGTATTCCAGAACCCCAATCCGTTCCCGATGAGCATCTATGACAATATCGCTTACGGACCGCGTACACACGGTATAAAAAATAAAGCACAGCTCGATGAGATCGTGGAGCGCTCGCTCAGTCAGGCGGCGATCTGGGAGGAACTCAAGGATCGTTTGAAAAAATCGGCGCTCGGATTGTCCGGCGGACAGCAGCAGCGGCTGTGTATCGCACGTGCACTGGCAGTCAACCCGGAGGTGATCCTCATGGACGAACCGACCTCTGCGCTTGACCCGATCTCGACCTCGAAGATCGAGGATCTGGTGCTGGATCTGAAAAAAGATTACACGATTATTATGGTCACGCATAATATGCAGCAGGCGACGCGAGTCTCTGACCGCACGGCTTTTTTCCTGCTCGGCGAGGTGGTTGAGTATGACAACACCGAGAGATTGTTCTCCATGCCGCAGGATAAGCGCACGGAGGATTATATTACCGGTCGGTTTGGCTAAGACGTGCCGGTAATGATGGTGTGAGCGTATAGAAGGAGATAGTAGATAATGCTGAGAAAGAATTTTGAAAAACAGTTAGAGCAGTTAAACGACCAGATGATTACGATGGGCTGCATGATCGAAAATACGATCAGCAGGGCGATCAAGGCGCTTGCTGAACAGAATGTAGAGCTGGCGGAGGAGGTCATTGCCTCCGATTATGAGATTGATACACAGGAGCGCAATATCGAGCAGATGTGCTATAAGCTGCTGCTCATGCAGCAGCCGTTGGCGGGCGATCTGCGTATCGTGTCCGCGACAATGAAGATGATCACGGATATGGAGCGGATCGGAGACCACGGTGAGGACATTTCGGAGCTTACGATCCGGATGGCTGGAAAGCCTTATTTACAGGAGATCACCGATATTGAGCAGATGGCGACAGAGGCGACCAAAATGGTGACAAACAGTGTGGATGCCTATGTCAACCGGGACATCACACTCGCACGCGAGGTCATTGCGGCGGATGATATTGTGGATGATTTGTTTGATAAGGTGAAATTAAACATTATTAAAGAGCTGCGTAACGGCGCAGGCGATGGGGAGCAGGCAACGGATCTGCTCATGGTTGCAAAGTATTTTGAGCGGATCGGCGACCATGCGACGAATATCGCCGGCTGGGTGATTTTTTCACTGACCGGGGAGCATGAATAAAAGCAGTGCAGAAGGAGGAATCGTTATGATAAGCATTCAAAGTATTCTCTTATTTGTAAAGATTTTATTGCTGGCAGCAGCCTGTATCGGAATCGTATGGTTCGCCTACTGGTACCGGGAGCATGTATCATAAATTTGTAACAGTTTAGTCATCACCCGCAAAATGCGCTCATTCATGCAAGCATGACTCACACATTTTTGCAGGTGATGGCTGAACTGTTGTAAAAATTTACATAGATTTTACATAGATTATCCTTGTATTTTACATAGGTGATTTACGATGAAATGGAATCATAAATCATAAGAGAAAAACAAGGAGTAAAACTATGGATATTTTCGGGTTTCTCACGATGCTTGGTGGGCTGGCACTGTTTTTGTATGGAATGAACACGCTTGGTGATGGACTGGCAAAGATGGCGGGCAGCCGTCTGGAGCAGATCTTAGAGAAGCTGACCAGTACACCGATCCGTGCGGTGCTGCTCGGCGCTGCGGTGACAGGTGTGATCCAGAGCTCATCAGCCACGACCGTCATGGTGGTCGGTTTTGTCAATTCCGGAATCATGAAGCTGTCGCAGGCAGTTGGCATCATCATGGGAGCAAATATCGGTACGACAGTGACCTCATGGATTCTCAGTCTCTCCGGTGTAGAGGGGGACAGTTTCTGGGTTCAGATGCTCAAGCCAAGTTCATTTTCACCGATACTGGCGCTCGTCGGTGTCGTATTTCTGCTGTTTTGTAAAAATGAGAAAAAGAAGGATATTGGAACGATACTGCTCGGATTCGCGGTGCTCATGTTTGGTATGGAAACGATGAGCAATGCGGTGAAGCCGTTGGCGGATGTGCCGGAGTTTACGCATCTGTTTGTTGCGTTTAAAAATCCGATCCTCGGAATGCTTGTCGGTGCAGTGGTCACCGGCATTATTCAGAGCTCTTCTGCTTCTGTAGGTATCTTACAGGCAATGTGTGCGACCGGAGCAGTCAGCTTTGGTGCGGCAATACCGATTATTATGGGACAGAATATCGGTACGTGTGTGACGGCACTCATATCATCGATCGGAGCGAACAGAAATGCCAAGCGCGCGGCACTCGTGCATCTGTATTTCAACCTGATAGGTACAACAATCTTCATGATCGTTTTCTATACATTGAATGCATTTTTACATTTTGCATTTCTGGATTCGCCGGCTCCCGTGGCTGGTATTGCGGTCGTGCATACGACGTTTAATGTCACCGCAACGATCGTGCTTTTACCGTTTTCTAAGGGGCTGGAGCGGCTGGCGACACTTACCATTCCGGATAAGGCTACAGATGGTGAGCAGGCGCATAAGCCGCAGACAGTGGATGCGGATGAGGGCATGAAGCTGTTGGACGAGCGCTTTTTGGAGCATCCTGCATTTGCGGTTGCACAGGCAAAAACGGCAGCCGTTGATATGGCAAAGCTCGTAAATGAAGCATTGACACTTGCGATTCCGCTGTATCAGGATTATGATAAGAAAAAGGTGGATGCGATCTGTGCCCTCGAGGAGCGTGTTGATCAGTATGAGGATGTACTCGGCACGTATCTCGTGCGGCTGTGTGCCAAGCCGTTGGCGGAGCATGACAATCACGTGCTGACAACGCTGCTGCACAGTATCAGTGATTTGGAGCGCATGGCAGACCATGCGGTGAATCTGGCGCAGGATGCACAGCGCATGAAAAAGGAGAAGGCGAGCTTCTCGAAAAAGGCTCAGGCGGAGCTGCAGCTATTTTCTTCTGCGATGAATGAGATCCTGTCGCTGACCTTTACGGTATTTGAAAATGAGGATGCGGTGCAGGCGGCAAATATCGAGCCGTTGGAGGAGGTCATCGACGATCTGAAGGAGGAGATCCGCACGCGGCATATCAAACGTCTTGCAAAGGGCAAATGTACGATAGAGCTTGGATTTGCGCTGACCGATATCGTGACGAATTACGAGCGTATTGCAGACCATTGCTCGAATATTGCGGTTGCGGTCATCCAGATGGATGAAAAGGAGCATGATGTGCATAAATATCTCGGACAGGTCAAGACGCAAGATCCACAGTTTGCGCAGATGTATCGCATGTATAAGGAGAAATATTTATTAGGGAAATGCTGATTTAATCAGCATTTCCTTAGCAGCCTCCGGCGGATCGCACGGA
>CAVHZH010000101.1:0-7042 GCA_963640395.1 Oscillospiraceae bacterium | reverse complement strand
GTCACGGCAGTAGTCCGATCAGGCTGCTCCAATTGCCCGGCGGTGTCTCGCTTTGGTTTGCCAAGTACCGCTGGCTATGTCTGCAAGCTCGCACTTCGCCGGACAAACGTCGCATCTGACTGGAACTGCTGCGCCCGTCGCTATATTTTACATAGCGTGAAAGCATTCACAGCGTAAAGCGGCATGTGAGCACAAGCATTCCATCTATTGTGGATGCACTTGCGGGAGCTGCGGGTACGGATTTCCATGCTCACATGCCACAAAACATTACATAAATAATTTCGCAAACACAATAAATATTATCATATAAGGAGAACCAAAAAATGAGAGAATTTAAGTATGTAATCACTGACCCCGAAGGAATTCACGCAAGACCCGCAGGAGATCTTGTGAAAGAGGCAAAAAAGTATGAGTGCGCGATCAAGCTCACAAAGGACGGCAAAACCGGAGACTGCAAGAAGATTTTCGGTATCATGGGACTGGCAGTAAAAAGCGGCAACGAGGTAACAATGTCCTTTGAAGGTGCAGACGAGGATACCGCATGCGAAGCAATCGAGGCATTTATGAAGGCAAACCTGTAAAAAGGTACTGCTTGGACAAGGCTTTGCAAATGCTGCGGTGAACGGAGCAGACAGAAACTAAAGGAGAATTGCTATGCAGATATTTGAGGGAAAAAGTGTTTTTGGCGGAATTGCTATGGGCAAGATCCGCGTGTATAAAAAAGACGCACAGCAGGTAAAGCGTGTCAAGATCACGGATGCGGATGCAGAGATTGCGCGCTTTCAAAAGGCACGTGATACAGCGATGCAGCAGTTGCAGCAGTTGTACGAAAAAGCGCTGCAGGAGATCGGAGAGACAAACGCTGCGATCTTTGAAGTCCATCAAATGATGCTGGAGGATGATGACTATAACGAGTCGGTCGAGAACATCATCCGCACGGAGCAGGTCAATGCCGAGTATGCAGTGGCATCGACCGGAGATAATTTTGCCGAAATGTTTGCATCGATGGACGATGATTACATGAGAGGGCGCGCGGCAGATGTGCGCGATATTTCCGAGCGCGTGATCGGTATTTTGAGCGGCGCTGCGGCAGATGGGATCGCGGCAGACGAGCCGGTGATTATCGTGGCGGATGATCTGGCACCGTCGGAGACTGTCCAGATGGACAAGAGCAAGGTGCTCTCCTTTGTGACGATCCACGGCTCGCTCAATTCCCATACGGCGATTCTGGCGCGGACGATGAGCATCCCGGCGCTGGTCGGAACAAATATCGATGCGCCGGATGCATTAAACGGCAGATTTGCGGTCGTTGACGGCGCAGCCGGAAAGCTGTATGTAGAGCCGGATGAGGAGACGATGCAGCAGCTCGAGCAGAAAAAACAGGCGTTTATGGAGCAGAAGGAGCTGCTCGAGACACTCAAGGGCAAGGAAAATGTCACACTGGACGGCAGAAAGATCATGCTGTATGCAAATATCGGAAACAGCAAGGATCTCGCGACTGTGATCCAGAATGATGCGGGCGGCATCGGACTGTTCCGCAGTGAGTTCATTTATCTGGAGCGCGACCATTTTCCGACCGAGGAGGAGCAGTTCCAGATCTATAAGCAGGTCGCACAGACGATGGCTGGCAAGCGCGTCATTATCCGGACGCTGGATATCGGAGCAGATAAGCAGTGCGATTATTTTGAGATGGAAAAAGAAGAAAATCCGGCGATGGGATGCCGTGCGATCCGCATCTGCCTGACCAGACCGGAGATCTTCAAGACGCAGCTTCGTGCGTTATTCCGCGCCAGCGCATTCGGAAAGGTAGCGATCATGTATCCGATGATCACGAGTGTGTCAGAGGTGCGGCGCATCAAGGAGATCGTGTCAGAGGTATGTGCCGAGCTGGATGCACAGGGCGTGGCATACGGTGAGGTCGAGCAGGGAATTATGATCGAGACACCGGCGGCTGTCATGATCAGTGATGAGCTGGCGGCAGAGGTCGATTTTTTCAGTATCGGAACAAACGACCTCACACAGTATACATTGGCGATCGACCGTCAGAATACCAAGCTGGATGAGTTTTTTGACCCTCATCATCCCGCAGTGCTGCGCATGATACAGATGGTCGTGGAAAATGCGCATAAACATGGCATCTGGGCAGGTATCTGCGGAGAACTTGGAGCAGACTCTGGTCTGACACAGACATTTTTGAAAATGGGTGTGGATGAGCTGTCTGTCTCACCCGGACGTATCCTGCCGCTGCGGAAGATCATCCGAGAGACAGATGTGTCAAAGTGCGAATAGATTTGAGGGTATAAGGGAACATTATGCTGACAGAACAACGATACGAAGAAATCTTAAAGCTGGTAGAAGAACATAAAAGCATTACGGTGGCAGAGATCTGTGAACGATTCCAGATCTCTGAATCCACTGCCCGCAGAGACATCAATGCACTGGATCAGGCAGGGCGTCTGGTCCGTGTATTCGGCGGCGCAGTCGCATCGGATCTGAATTTTGAATCGAGAGAACCGACGGTAGAACAGAAGATGGACCGCAACATTGAGGAAAAAAGACAGATTGCTGTCTATGCGGCATCGCTGATCGAACCGTCGGATTTTGTCTATCTGGATGCCGGAACGACGACCGGTTTTATGCTGGACGCGATCACGGAGACGAGTGCAACGATCGTGACAAATGCGGTCATGCATGCACAGCGGCTGGCAGCCCGTGGGCTGCATGTGTATCTGGTGGGCGGGGAGCTCAAGGGCTCTACCGAGGCAGTCGTCGGCAGTCAGGCGATGAATACGCTGCGCAGTTATCATTTTACAAAGGGATTTTTTGGCACAAACGGCGTGAGCCGCAGGGAGGGTCTTACGACACCAGATGCGGGGGAGGCGCTCATCAAACAGACAGCGTTTGAGCAGTGCAAACAGGGATATATTTTGTGTGATTCCTCAAAGTTTGGCAACGTCAGTTCGGTCACATTCGCAAACTTTGACGATGCGGTCATTTTGACGGAAAAATGCCCGGAGCGCTACCGGGAGTGCAGGAATATCATCGCGTGCAATGCGGAATAAAAAGGAATGATGCGATGGAACAGGAAACACGAAATCAGGTAGTAAAAAAATTGATTGAAACGCAGACCACCATATCCACGATGGAGAGCTGTACGTCCGGTCTGATCGCATCGATGATCACGGACACGGAAGGGGCATCTGCGATCTTTCCCGGCGGCTATGTGACTTATTTAAACGAGACAAAGGTATTGGTCGGCGTCGATGCGGCAGTGATCGAGAACTATGGTGTCTATTCGCCGCAGTGCGCCGAAGCGATGGCTCGTACAGTCAAAAAAAACCTGAACACGGACATGGCGGTCGGGATCACCGGTACGACCGGAAATGTTGACCCGAATAACGCGGACAGTGTTCAGGGAAAGGCGTTTTATTGTATTTTTGTGGATGACATTGCACATGGATACGAGATCCATGCAGATGTCACCGGGCTTAGCCGCCATGATATCAAGCAGCTCTATGCAGATCGCGTGTTTGCATCGCTGGTACAGCTTTTGGCAGACCGGCAACATCTATAAAATATCAGAAAACAATATCTAGGGAAATGCTGATTAAATCAGCATTTCCCTAGTCCATTTCCAGCACAATGACCTCGCAGCTCTCCAGCAGCAGAGACTGACCGGGGCAGTCTCTTTTGTCGCGGTTTGAGAGAATGACACGTTTTGCGGGATGCTCCAGCGTCAGCGTCACAGGCTTTTCGCCAAAATTGGCAGCTACGAGCACGCGCTGTTTGTCGTCTACGCGGTAGTAAGCCATGACCGTGTCGCTATCCTCATATGCAGGCACAAATTCACCGTAAGTAAATACTTCCCGGTATTCCGGTGATTTGCGGACAGCGGTCAGCCGGCGGTAATAATTTAGCACCGAACCGGCATCGGCTTCCTCGGCTGCGACGTTGATCGTCCGGTAATTGGTATTTACCGGCAGCCACGGCGTACCAGTCGTAAATCCGGAATTTTCATCATCATTCCACTGCATCGGAGTACGGGCATTGTCGCGGCTGAGGCGGTTGCAGACAGCCAGAGCCGCCGCATCGTCAAGTCCTGCCTCGCGTGCGATGTGGTACTGATCCTTGGTATTGATGTCATTGAATGCATCAACACTGTCCCAGACGGCATTTTTCATGCCGATTTCCTGACCCTGATAGATAAACGGAATCCCGCGAAGCAGGATACTCACGGTGCCGAGCATTTTGATACCGTCCGGGGTCTGGGCATATTCCGGCAGATAGCTGGACGCACCGCGCGGTTCATCGTGGTTTTCAATGATATTTGCCTCGAAGCCGCAATCCTGCGCCTCGAGCTGAGCGCGGAAGATCACCTCGCGCCATGCCTTGAAATTGAGTGCAGGTGCATCATACCAGCCATGTTCGCCGTGCTCGGTGAGCAGATGAGCGCTAAAATCAAATATCGTGGAAAAATGACCGTTTTCCCCAATAAATTTATCGAGATCGCCTTTTTTCATATTAAATACTTCGCCAACCGTAAACGCATCGTATTTCTGGAAGGTGTTTTCCTTTAATTCCTCTAACAGCTCATCGACACCGCTCACGCGCTCGACCATTTTCCAGCAGTTTGCCAGACCGTCCGCGCCATCCGGCTCCAGATCGGAGAAAGTCAGATCCTTTTTGATATTGATGATCGCATCGATGCGAAAGCCCGCCAGCCCCTTGTCCAGCCACCAGTTGACCATGTCGTAGAGTGCCTGACGCAGCTTCGGGTTTTCCCAGTTGAGATCCGGCTGCTCTTTGGCAAACATATGGAGATAGTATTTGTCGGTGCCGGGAACAGGTTCCCAGCAGCTGCCGCCGAAATAGGAGCGGTAATTGCTGGGCGGATTGCCGTTTTTGCCCTTGCGGAAATAAAAATAGTCCGCGTATTCACCGTCCGGGTCAGCCAGTGCCTTCTGAAACCACTCGTGTTTGTCCGAGCAGTGGTTGATCACGAGATCCATAATAATGTGCATATCGCGTTTTTTTGCCTCTGCGAGCAATTCATCGAACTCCTCCATCGTGCCGAATTCTTCTGCAATTGCATAATAGTCTGCGATGTCATAGCCCTGATCGACAAAGGGAGATTTGTAGATCGGTGAGAGCCAGATAATATCGACACCCAGCTTTTTCAGATAGTCTAATTTTGAAATAATGCCGCGCAGATCGCCGATGCCGTCACCGTTGCTGTCGAAGAAGCTTTTCGGATAGATCTGGTATGCGACCTTGTCATGCCACCATTTTTTTGTCATGGTTGTTTTCCTCCTCTCGTAACAGTTCAGCCCGCGCCATTCGCACGCTTTTTCCGGTGATGGCTGAACTGTTATTTAAAATGTGTAACAGTTCAGCCCGCGCCATTCGCAAAGACGCCTGACGGCGTTTTCTCACTGCTGCGCAGTTAACTTTGCTCATAATCGGGCGCTCATCTCATCACCTACAAAATGTGCTCATTCATGCAAGCATGATTCGCCCACTTTTTCCGGTGATGGCTGAACTGTTATTTAAATGTATGATACTGCTATTATAGCGGTTGATTTTTTGATTATCTTGCAGTATTTTGTTTATATATAACACAATTCTGCTCTTTGGGATGGATGAACGGAGGGGAACGACGCTGAAAAAACAACATACGCTCGCGATTGAGCAAAAAGAGGATGCGAAGCATGGGGAGGCATTTTTCCCGGTGCAAAAATATATGACGCTGCTGTCGGACGAGCATCCGGTGGTCACGACACACTGGCACGAGGAGGCGGAGCTGACACTGATAACCGGAGGTGGCGGTCATTACCAGATTGATCTGGTCGATTATGAGGTGCAGGCGGGCGATCTGGTTTTCGTGCCGCCGCTGGTGCTGCATGCGATTTCGCTTGGGGAGGGAGTGACGCTCTCTTCCGAAACCTTTGTGTTTCACATGAATTTTCTTGGCGGAAATGCGACGGATATATGCTCGACCCGTTATCTGCGGCCGATCATGAATCAGGAGATTGCCCCTCCCTGCCTGATCACGGCGGAGCATCCGGCATATGATGCGCTGAAAAATAGCTTTGAGCGGATCGCGGCGTTGTATGATGAGGCTGTGCCGGGGTATGAGCTGGCATTGAAAGCGTTGTTTTTGCAGGTGATTTTCCAGTTGCTGCCATACAGTAAGCGGATAGCATCATCGGATGCGGGGACTCCCTCGGAGAAGTTAAAGCAGGTTCTCGATTATATCGAGCTGCATGCCGCCGAGACGATCACGGTATCGGAGCTGGCGAAGCTGTGCTATTTCAGCGATTATCATTTTATGCGTTTTTTCAAAAAGCATATGAACATGACCTGTGTGGAATATATCAATAATCTGCGGCTGGAGAAGGCGGTAGAGCTGTTCGAGCAGGGGAATACGTCGATTCTGGAGGTGTCGCTGTCGGTGGGCTTCCACAATCTTTCCTACTTCCACCGGGCATTTAAGAAAAAATATGGAATGACGCCGCGGTCGCTGATCGAGCGGCTGGAGTAGGGCAGCTGTTTGCGAAACCGGAAAGCGGCGGGTTAGGCAGCGCGGGGGGGTGCAAAAAAAACAGTTGACATTCTATTTCTTTACCCTTATAATTACCAAAGATAATTAACAGAGGTAATTATTGTGGGTGGGTGGTTGCGTAACGCAGGGCTGACGGCGGTCACGCCAGTATCCCGCTCAGACGGCTTCAATTGCCCGGCGAAGTACGGCACTTTGATACATGGTCGCAGCTCCCGCAAGCATGTCTGTTTTGCTCGGACCGAAACGAAGTGTAGAATCTCAGCAGTAAATGCTTCGACCTGATTCAAAATAGGCTTCCACAATTTGGAGTCTCATCTCCATCGTGCAAAGGCAGCAAAATCAGACATGTCTTTGCTTGCGCTGCTACGTTTACGAAGTGTCCATAACGTGGATAGGGAATGCGTGTTCACATGTATCCGACAGGCACTTTGGAGCGGCTGGTACTTAGCGACCGTGTTCTGGTCGCTTATGTACCACTGC
>CAVHZH010000100.1:0-7255 GCA_963640395.1 Oscillospiraceae bacterium | reverse complement strand
CCCTGACAATGAAAAAGCCCCTTGCTTGTTTATCAGCAAAGGGCATCAATCTGTTCTTCTGATCTCGATAGAGATATTTGTGTTCCAGCATCAACTTCACGAAGGTATTCTGCGGAATCCCGAACTCTTTCCCGCAGTAGCGAATGCAGATGCATCCGTCCGCCCGGATAAAAGAATCAAAGTACTCCGCCTTTGGCTGGGCATCCTTAAGCTGCCGGCTCAGCTCCTCACATTTCGCTTTGTCCTCCAGAAGCTGTGCCGCCAGGGAATAAATCGTATCCGGATTCTCCATAACCTGTTCCAGCACGGAGTCCGTCATATAGGCACCGTGCTTTCGGATGGTAGGAAGGACTTCATCGAAAACCCATCTTTCAAAACGCTCCGCAGATGGGAGCTTGCTGTGAACGATCAGTCGATATAAATCTCCCTCCGTGATAAAAGACATCTCAACGACCTGATCACTGACTGCACCGTATTGATTTACGTTGTGAGAGACCACCTCGCGTTTCGTTAGGGGGGCTCTGCAATGACGTTTTACAGCAGCATAGGGATTTGCATATCCCAATGCTCTGGCCGAATCGGTGGCACTGAAAAGAATCCTGTCAGCCTCCCATGTCAGTCGCACCGTTCCAAACTCCTGATTTTCAAAGACCTTCATTAAATTCACGTTACTGTCCATTCTTCGCATCCTCCCTTCATCCTAATTCCATCGCTTCTTTGCCGCGTCCCGGCTTTGGCGGCTCAACATTCTTCTGCTTATCGGCCAGCTCCTTTAATACCGAGGGTCTTTCGTGTTCCCTTGCTTCCTGTCTGGCTTCAAATTTTTCCGCCAACTCAAAGACATGCTCCTTCGCATCAAAGTGATACACATGATCACTCAGCTGATCCTCCGGTTCCACCTCCGTACCATTTACCGCCATAACGATCTCCTGCATATCTGCCGACGTTATGTTGCCATAGTCCGGCAAGGCCAGCACCTCATGCACGGATGAAGGAAGCACGAAGAAGTCTCCACCCGTCTTTTCAGCAATCTGATCCATCACATCGGGATACAGCAATGCGCCGGCTCCCTTGATCTGATTCTCTGTGGTCACCACGATGATCTCCGGTCCGCCGAGGCTCATCTCCGGCGGAATCCCTAACACCTCGCTCATACTGAGCACCTTCGCCGGACTGATCTGCGCCGCATTCTCCAGTGCATCCTGGTGAAGCTGCTGGACATCCACACCGAGCGCTGAGAGAAACTCGTTCGTGATCATCGCGGTTGCCTGGTGACTTTCGTCACTCTCTAACCGGATCTTGTAGATGGCTGCCATGTCCTCCACCATGGTGTGAGGAACCTCTTTCAGCATCTCAGCATTCCGATCTGCTCCCACCAGCTCCACAATGAGCTTGTCCTTGATCTGGCCATAATCCATTTCTGCCATACCTTTTACCTCCTATCCTTTTTTAGAAAAAAAATAGAGCCCCAACCCATTCTCATCAAATAAGAATGAGCTGAAGCTCTATGTAAGAGGTAAAATCTGTCAAGTATCTCTTCTCAAAATCAGGCCAAAATGACCCTTTGTAAACCCTTTTTCCCACCCATCAGGGGTCAAAAATGGGTTGTAAACCCCTGGTAAGCCCATCAAAATGGGTATAATTGATGCCAAATTTCTTCAAATTTCCTCACCGGAATCAGGTATTTTCGGGCATAAAAAAAGCCCGGAAAACCTTGATTTTCCGGGCTTTGTAAGCATTTTCGTAAGAGAAATTATCTCTTGGAGAACTGCGGAGCACGACGTGCGGCTTTGAGACCGTACTTCTTACGCTCTTTCATACGAGGATCACGTGTCAAGAAGCCTGCCTTCTTGAGCGCGGGACGATACTCGCTGTCTACCTGAAGCAGTGCACGGGCGATACCATGACGGATAGCTCCAGCCTGTCCTGTGTATCCGCCACCCTTCACAGTAACGGTCACATCGAACTTCTCGTTGGTCTCGGTCACAGCGAAAGGCTGACGAACGATAACCTTTAATGTCTCTAATCCAAAATAATCATCAATGTCTCTCTTGTTGATGGTGATCTTACCAGTACCCGGTGCTAAATAAACTCTGGCTACTGAACTTTTTCTTCTACCTGTTCCATAAAATTTTGCGTTAGCCACTTGTTTTTACCTCCCTCGATTAAAATGTCAAAGTCTCAGGCTTCTGAGCTGCATGCTTGTGATCAGGACCTGCGTATACGAATAACTTTGTATACATCTCGCGTCCTAACGGTCCCTTAGGTAACATACCCTTTACTGCGTGCTCGATGACTCTCTCGGGATGCTTTGCTAACATCTCCTTTAAGGTAGTCTCTTTCATTCCACCTACATACTCTGAATGTCTGTAGTAAATCTTCTGATCCAGCTTCTTACCGGTAACAGCGATCTTCTCTGCATTGACAACGATCACATAATCACCGCAGTCCATGTGAGGTGTGAAAATCGGCTTATTCTTTCCTCTTAAAATCTTTGCAATCTCTGATGATAAACGACCTAATGTCATTCCTGTAGCGTCAACAACATACCATTTACGATCAATGGTAGCCGGGCTTGCCATAAATGTGTTCATGGTTTTTCCTCCTGAATAATTTTAACGGTAGAAGTCGGAATGGAAATGTCCGAAACCATTCAGCATACTTCTGTTATTGTATAGCAAAAATATCATACCGGGGCTTTGGCACAATATTTCTAAACTACATCAGCCTTTACATTCTACTACGCGCTTTTGCCACTGTCAACTGCTTTTTGGACTTTTTCCCTTGAAATACAAGGATTCTCGGCAAATTCAATCCCGATCATCGTCAGTCCGTGTGCAGGTGCTGTCGGTCCCGCCGCGCTGCGCGCACAGGCATCCAGAATTGTCTGCATCTGCTGCGGTTCTTTTTGTCCGGTGCCGACCTCGATCAGTGTTCCGGCGATGATACGCACCATATTATATAGAAAGCCCGCACCGGTCACCCGGATGCAGATCAGAGCACCCTGTTTTTCTATCAGACAATCATAGACCGTGCGGATCGTGGTCTCTGCCTGCGAGTGTGCGGCACAAAAGCTCGCGAAATCATGTGTACCAACCAGATATGCCGCAGCCTCACGCATCCGTGCGACATCCAGCCTGCGGTAATAAAAATAAGAATCCCTGCGTTCCGTAGGCAGTGGAAATTCCCGGTTCAAAATCCGGTATTCATATGTTTTTGTGCTGTCACAGTGACGCGGATGGAAATCCGGTACGACCTCCGCCGAGGACTGTACAACGATATCGTCCGGCAGGCGCTGGTTCAGTGCATAGCAGATCTTATCCGCCGGAATGCGTGTGTTGGTATCAAACACCGCTACATTGCCGAGCGAATGCACACCGGAATCTGTGCGGCTTGCGCCTATGACAGTGACCGGCTCACCGAGCAATGAGCTAAGCGCCTGATTTAACACGCTTTCTACCGTAGCCACACCGGGCTGTAGCTGCCATCCGCAGTAGTCCGTCCCATCATATGCCACACGCAGCATGACGCGCTTCATAATAGTATCCTCATAGCGATCAGCAGCGCCAGATACGCAACCAGTATCAGATAGGCGTTGCGGTCGATGCCCTGATAACGCAATGGTTTCATTTTGGTACGTCCCTCCCCGCCGCGGTAGCAGCGCGCCTCCATCGCCAGCGCAAGGTCATTCGCACGCCGGAAGGCAGACACAAATAAAGGGACTAACAGCGGGATCATCGATTTTGCCCGCCGGATCACATTTCCTTCTTCAAAATTCGCCCCGCGTGCCATCTGCGCCTTCATGATCTTATCCGTCTCCTCCACGAGAATCGGTATAAAACGCAGCGCGATCGACATCATCATCGCGATCTCATGCACCGGCACATGTAGCCGTCCGAGCGGCTTTAGTGCCTGCTCCAGTCCGTCCGTGAGCTGGTTCGGGGTCGTTGTGAGCGTCATGAGCGAGGTTCCAAGCACCAGATATGTCAGACGGATCATCATGCGGACTGCCGCCGTGACACCCTCTTTCGTGACAGTGATCTTCCACACATGAAGCCATGTCTCTCCCGGCGTCAGGAAAAGATTGAACAGCGCCGTGATCGCCATCAGCACGATGATCGCCCGCAGACCTTTGATCATATATTTAAACGGCACGCGGGAAATACGGATCACAAGCACTAAAAATGCCGTGACGACCGCCAGCCCGGGAAGTCCCTTATATGCAAATACCGAGATCAGAAACACCAGCGTCCCGAACAGCTTCACGCGCGGATCCATCCGGTGGATCACCGATCCGGTCGGATAATATTGTCCTATTGTAATATCTCTCACCATAATCTGTCACCTATTCCGCGCTGCGCCCAAATGCCCGCAGGATCTCCCGCTTTGCCTCGGCAACCGTCGTCGCATCCCGATCCACCGGAAAGCCCTTCTCGCTCAGCTCATGCATCAGATATGTCACCTGCGGCGCTGCCAGCCCGATCTGCTCTAATTCCTTGTAATGACGGAAAACCTCCTTCGGTGCACCGTCATACATCACGCAGCCCTGATTCATGACGATGATGCGCTCCACATATTTCGCTACATCCTCCATGCTGTGAGACACGAGTATGACTGTAATGTGGTTTTCTGCGTGCAGCTTCGCGATCTGGTCTAAAATCTCATCCCGCCCCCTCGGATCAAGCCCCGCCGTCGGCTCGTCCAGTATCAACACCTCCGGGCGCATCGCGAGCACTCCGGCGATCGCCACACGGCGCTTCTGCCCGCCGGACAGGTCAAACGGGGACTGGTCAAACAGCTCCTTTGGTATGCCGACGCTGTGCAGCGCCTCAACCGCACACTGCTCAGCCGCATTTTTATCCAGACCCTGATTCATCGGTCCAAAGCAGACATCCGCGAGAATCGTCGTCTCAAACAACTGGTGCTCCGGATACTGGAATACCAGCCCGACCTTGCTGCGCAGCCCGCGCATGCTGTAGCCATCTGCATAAATATCCTCGCCATTATAATAAATGCTGCCGCTTGTCGCGTGCAGCAATCCGTTCAGATGCTGGATCAGAGTCGATTTGCCGGAACCGGTATGACCGATCACACCGATAAACTGTCCGTCCCCAATCTCCAGATTGATATCCTTTAACGCGTACATTTCACGGGGTGTCCCCTGCTCGTATACGCAGTTTACTTTATCTAATATTATCGACATAGCTATCCTTCCCGCAGCCGCTCCAGCTCGGAGACGAGCTCCTCCCTTGTCAGTATGCCGTCCGGCAGATCCAGACCCGATTTTTTCAGTTCATGTGCCAGCAGTGTGATCTGCGGAACATCCATGCGGTGTGCCTGCAGGGTTTCCACCCGTGAAAAAATCTCCCGTGGTGTGCCCTGCATCACCACAGAGCCCGAATCCATCACGTATACATAATCCGCATCCGTGACTTCCTCCATATAATGGGTAATAAGGATGATCGTCACACCCTTTTTCTGATTCAATTCATGTACCGCGCGCAGCACTTCCTTGCGCCCGTTCGGGTCGAGCATCGCCGTCGGCTCATCGAGCACGATACACGCCGGCTGCATCGCCACGACACCCGCGATCGCCACGCGCTGCTTCTGCCCACCAGACAGCTTATTCGGCGAAGCCGAGCGGAATTTCAGCATTCCGACCGACCGCAGGCTGTCCTCCACACGCTGCCAGATCTCGTCCGTCGGCACACCGAGATTTTCCGGTCCGAAGCCGACATCCTCCTCGACGATACTGCCAATGATCTGGTTATCCGGGTTCTGGAATACCATGCCTGCATTCTGTCTGATCTCCCAGAGCTTGTCCGGATCGGACGTATCCTTGCCATCGACCCACAGCGTGCCCGATGTCGGACCAAGAAGAACATTCAGATGCTTTGCCAGCGTCGATTTGCCGGAGCCATTGTGTCCCAAAACTGCGACAAAGCTGCCCGGCTTGATATCGATATCCACATGGTCGAGCGCCATCTGTGTCGCGACCGGATTGCCCTCCTCGTCACGGCGGATATATTCATGTACCAGTTGTCTTGCTTTTACCATCAATGCTGTCATCTGACCTGTATTCCTCTCCGCGTATCACCTTACCAGTGCAGTCTGTGCAGCTCGCCCTCCGTTTTCATATGCGCAAAGCCCTGCTGCCGCAACGCCTCGTATAAAACGACTGCCACAGAATTCGATAAATTTAGCGATCGTGTCTCCCCGATCATCGGAATCCGCACACACGTATCCGGGTGTGCCTTTAAAATTTCTTCGGGAATCCCTGCACTCTCCTTGCCAAACATGATATAGCAGCCATCTGGATACAAAGCGTCCGAATAGACATGTCTGCCCTTTGTCGTGGCAAAAAAGATCTGCGCGCCCGGATTGCGCGCAAGAAAATCTTCATAATCTACATAGGTTGTCACATCCAGCGCAGACCAGTAGTCCATGCCTGCCCGCTTCAATGCCTTTTCACTGAGCGAAAAGCCAAGCGGCTCGATCAGATGCAGCCTCGTTCCGGTCGCCACACAGGTACGGCCGATATTTCCGGTATTCGCCGGGATCTCCGGCTCTAACAATACGATATTGATCATTTCTGCTCTGCCTCCGCACGCAGCTTGAGGATGAATTTTTCCAGTCTGCCAAGTGCAATCTTGAGGTTATCCAGCGAGTAAGCATAGGAAATACGAAGGAATCCCTCGCCGCAGTCTCCGAACGCCGTGCCGGGCACGACTGCGACCTTTTCCTCGCGCAGCAGTCTCGTCGCAAACTCATCCGAAGTCATGCCGAATTCCTTGATCGACGGAAAAATATAAAATGCACCGAACGGCTCAAAGCACTCCAGTCCCATGCGCTCAAACTCATGGACAAGGAATCTGCGCCGCTGGTTGTACTGCTCGCGCATCATCGCTACGTCATCGTCACCGTTGCGCAGCGCCTCGACAGCCGCATACTGGCTGTTGGTCGGTGCACACATGATCGCAAACTGATGGATCTTTAACATCTGATCCATGATGACCTGCGGACCGCAGGCATAGCCGAGCCGCCATCCGGTCATCGCATGTGACTTTGAAAAGCCGTTGATCACGATCGTGCGCTCCTTCATGCCGGGGAACGATGCGATGGAGGTATGGTTTTCCAGATAACACAGTTCTGCGTAGATCTCGTCGCTGAGCACAAACAGGTCATGCGCGGTCACGACCCTCGCGATCGCCTCCAGATCTGATTTTTCCATGACCGCCCCGGTCGGATTGTTCGG
>CAVHZH010000099.1:0-7479 GCA_963640395.1 Oscillospiraceae bacterium | reverse complement strand
GTGGTGCTTTTGCCCCACTTCATCCTCATTGAAGGGCGTGTCATAAACTCCATCTCCCACCGACATGCAAGCATGTCGTGGAAGATGAGTTTTGACACTGTAACCAAAATTGGGATAAAAAACGAAAGAAATCGCTTGCATTATGCAGGCGATTATGGTATAGTTGAAAAGCTTATGATTAACAAACACACGGATGGATCATCGTTTTGGTGCCGTAAGGTGGAATGATGGAGCGATATCCGTGGAAGAACAAACCAATGGAGGTAAAAAAATGAGCGTAATTACAATGAAACAGTTACTGGAGGCAGGTGTTCATTTCGGACATCAGACAAGAAGATGGAACCCTAAAATGGCTCCCTACATCTACACAGAGAGAAACGGTATCTATATCATCGACTTACAGAAGTCTGTAGGCATGGTTGACGATGCTTACAATGCTGTAGCAGACATCGCTGCAAACGGCGGAACGATTTTGTTCGTAGGTACCAAGAAGCAGGCGCAGGATGCGATCAAGACTGAGGCAGAGCGCTGCGGAATGTTCTATGTAAATGAGAGATGGTTAGGCGGAATGCTGACCAACTTCAAGACCATCCAGAGCCGTATCAAGAGATTAAAGGATATCGAGCGCATGGAGGAGGATGGAACATTTGATGTTCTTCCCAAGAAAGAGGTTATCGCGCTCAAGAAAGAGTTAGAGAAGCTGCAGAAGAATCTTGGCGGTATCAAGGAAATGAAGAAGATTCCGGATGCCATCTTTATCGTAGATCCCAAGAAGGAGCGTATCTGCGTACAGGAGGCTCATACATTGGGTATTCCCCTGATCGGTATCGCTGATACAAACTGCGATCCCGAGGAGTTAGATTATGTGATCCCCGGCAACGACGACGCAATCCGTGCCGTAAAGCTGATCGTTTCTAAGATGGCAGACGCTGTCGTAGAGGCAAATCAGGGAGCATCTGAGGATGCCGTATACGAAGGCGAGGATGCTGCAGAGGAAACAGCAGAGGCATAATTATCACGACATATTTGGAGGAAGAATCAATGGCTATTACAGCAGCAATGGTAAAAGAACTGCGTGAAATGACCGGCGCAGGCATGATGGATTGCAAGAAAGCATTAAATGAGACAAACGGAAATATGGACGAGGCTGTAGAGTTCTTGAGAAAGAACGGACAGGCAAAGGCTGAGAAGAAGGCAAGCCGTATAGCAGCAGAGGGTCTGTGTACCGTAGTTACAGACGGAGATCAGACAGCAGCAGTTGTCGAGGTCAATTCAGAGACTGACTTCGTTGCAAAGAACGAGACATTCCAGACATTCGTGGCAGCAGTTGCAAAGCAGGCAGTAGCTTCCGATGCAGCAGACATGGATGCATTCATGGCTGAGAAGTGGAATGAGGATGAGTCAAAGACAGTAGCTGACGCGCTGGTAGAGAAGATTGCAGTGATCGGAGAGAACTTAAAGATCCGCCGTTTCGAGAAGGTTTCAGAGCCGAACGGCTGTGTGGTCACTTATGTACATGGCGGCGGCAGAATCGGTGTCATTGTGGATGCCGAGACATCTGTAGTCAATGACGCTGTAAAGGAAGGCATGAAGAACATTGCCATGCAGATCGCAGCATTAGCTCCCAAGTATGTATCACGTGACGAGGTAAGCGCTGATTACATCGCACATGAGAAGGAGATCTTAAAGGCTCAGATCATGAACGATCCGAAGGAGTCACAGAAGCCCGAGAAGGTGATCAACGGCATGATCGAGGGACGTATCAGCAAAGAACTGAAGGAGATCTGCCTTGTCGATCAGGTATATGTAAAGGCCGAGGACGGCAAGCAGACCGTAGCCAAGTATATCGATGAGCTGTCAAAGGCAGCCGGAGTACCTGTAAAGGTAAAGAAGTTCGTTCGTTTTGAGACCGGTGAGGGACTTGAGAAGAAGAACGAGGACTTTGCTGCAGAGGTAGCTGCACAGATGAACGCATAATCTTACAGTTCGCATAAGAATCTGAACCGTATGATTATCATGTAAATCAACGAAGAACCTTGAATTTCCTATAAAATGGGATATTCAAGGTTCTTTGTGTAATAGGACATTCCGATGAATTTCCTGCTACATATCAGTTACAATGATTCGGGGCATTTCCCTAAGTATACAAAAGAAAGGATAAGGGAGATCACTATGAAAACACGCGAGGAGGCACTCACCTACGGGCTGTCATTTCCGGATACCTATCAGCAGGCGCCTTTTCATGATCAGAACTGGCAGCTGGTTCGCGTCAAGGGCAGTAAAAAGGCATTTCTGTGGACGTATGAGATGGATGGCTATATCCATTTGAATGTCAAGGTAGATCCGGAGTGGCGGGATCTGTGGAGAAATACCTATGCGGCGGTGATTCCGGGGTATCATCAGGATAAAGAGCACTGGAATACGGTGATTTTAGACGGGACGATCCCCGATGCGGATGTGAAACGGATGATCGCGGAGAGCTATGATCTCGTCACAGACAGCCCCTCGAAACGCATCTATGAGGCAGTCCGGCAGATTCCGCCCGGACATGTGGCGACTTACGGCAGGATCGCAGAGCTGGCGGGAGATAAAAAAATGGCGCGCGCGGTCGGCAACGCACTTCACAAAAACCCCGACCCGGAGCATATCCCATGCTTCCGCGTCGTCAATGCAAAGGGCGAGCTGTCCGGCGCATTTGCCTTCGGCGGGGCAGACGAGCAGGAGCGGCGGCTGCGTGCCGACGGTGTAGAGGTCGTGAATGGCAAGGTAGATCTGGAACGCTACGGGATCTGAGCGTTTGCACGCAGCGCAGCAGGAAGTGAACTGGTCAGAATACTGGAAAAATATTCGAGCAATGATTCGCGGCTGTATTCGTCAGGATTTTTGAAACGGTCGATCAGCATACCGGCAATCCCTTCCGTATAAAAATTGCATATAAAATGAAGAAATTCATCCGTGATACTCACAGACAGTTCGGCTTCGGTATCGCGGATGAATTTGTCTATAATACCGATAAAGTCATTGTAGAAAAACCGTTTCAGCTCATCGCGTCCGACCGATTCATAAATGCCGTTCAAAAAACAGGCATTTTCCTCAATGTAGTCAAAGATAAAGTTGAAGGCATCGCGAAAATCCGTGAGCAGGTCAAACTGTTTGACGACCGCAAACGCCTCCTGTTCAAGCATCCACTTGAGCAGTCCGTAAATATCCTCAAAATGGTAATAAAAGGTCTTTCGGTTCAGATCACATGCTTTGATCAGCTCACTGACCGTTATTTTTGAAAATGCTTTGTGCTTCATCAGCTCCTTGAGTGAAGTGCTAAGCATCATTTTTGTCTGGAAAGAAATTTCTTCATGAGTCATAAAACATTACCCCGGCATGTTTGTTTACATTTATTTGTAATTATACAGGAGAACGTCATGTTTGAATAGATATTTGCCCCACAAAAATGCGAATATGTCCGTATTTGCACAAAAGGGTGTGTTTGACCGTGGAAAAAAGATTGGAAATCTTTTTATAATCAGTCTGAAAAAGAAGCGAAAATAAAAGGAGATGGCAAAATGAAGAAGTTCTATACGTGGATTGTAAATCACACAAAGCTGGTTCTTCTGATCTATGCGGTCATGGCTGTGATCAGTGCCTTCTGTCACAGCTTTGTTTCGGTAAATTATGATATGAACGATTATCTGCCGGAAAGCAGTCCATCAACTGTGGCATTAGATCTGATGGATCATGAGTTTGACGGCGGTGTGCCAAACGCCAGAGTCATGATCGCCGATGTGACAATCCCGGAGGCACTGGCATATAAGGAGCAGATCGGGGCGGTTGACGGTGTGACCGATGTCACATGGCTCGACGATGCGGTGTCTGTGGAGAAACCGTTGGAGATACAGGATCAGGACACCGTTGAAAACTATTATAAAGATGGAAATGCACTGTTTTCCGTGACGATTGACAAAAAGCTGCGCACAGAGGCGGTGAGCGACATCCGCGCGGTCATTGGGGATGACAATGCGATGACCGGCAGCGCGGTATCGACCGCTGCGGCGACCATGAGCACGGTAAGTGAAATATCAAAAATATCGCTGATCGCTATCTTGTTTGTATTTTTGGTGTTAATGCTGACGACGGAATCATGGCTGGAGCCGGTGATCGTTATGGTCGGTCTGGGTGTGGCGATCGTCATCAATGCGGGATCAAACCTGATCTTCGGCGAGATCTCCTTTGTCACAAACGCAGCGGGAACGATCCTGCAGCTGGCGGTGTCAATGGATTATTCGGTATTTCTGATCCACCGATTTACCGAGTGCAGACAAAAGAATAAAAATGTACAATATGCGATGGTAGAAGCACTCACGATGTCTACTTCATCGATTTTATCGAGCGGACTGACGACTGTCATCGGATTTCTGGCGCTGTGCCTGATGCAGTTTCAGATCGGACCGGATCTGGGGCGCGCACTGGCAAAGGGTATCGCGATCAGCCTGATCACCGTATTTACATTTATGCCGTGCCTGATTTTAGTGACCTACCGCTGGATGGAGCGCCTTTCGCACTGCCTGTTTATGCCTTCGTTTGCAGGCTTTGGCAGAGCCGTACAGAAGGTGATGTTGCCGGTGCTCCTCCTGTTCGTGCTGGTGATCGTACCGTCTTTTCTGGCATCAAATGCCAACAGCTTTTACTACGGCGCATCTAAGATTTTTGACGAACAGACGCAGACCGGTGCGGATACGGCACGGATCGAAGAAATCTTTGGAAAGAGTGATACCTACGTGCTGATGATGCCAAAGGATGACAAGGCGACGCAGAAGAAATTATCGGATGCGTTGCATGATATTCCGCAGGTGACAAGCATTTTATCCTATGTAGATACCGTTGGCATGGAGATCCCGGAGAGCTATCTGGATGCGGATATTTACGACAAGCTGTGTTCGGATACCTATACGCGCATGGTGCTGACCGTGGATGCGGAGTATGAGGGGGAGGAAACCTTTGCACTGGTAGAAAATATCCGTGCGGTGGCGCAGGAATATTACCCGGACGCGTGGTATCTGGCAGGTGAAGGTGTATCGACGTATGATCTGATGGATACGATCACAGGCGATATGATGAAGGTCAATCTGGTGGCGATCGGGGCGGTATTTGTCGTATTGCTGCTGACGCTGCGTTCGGTGGTGCTTCCGGTGCTGCTCGTGCTTGCGATCGAGACTGCGGTCTGGGTCAACCTGTCGATCCCGTATTTTACGGATCAGAAGATTTTCTATATCGCATACCTGATTATCAGTTCGATCCAGCTCGGCGCGACTGTCGATTATGCGATTCTTCTGACCGAACGCTACAAGGAATACCGGCAGAGCTGCGGCAAAAAAGAGGCGGTCACCAATACGCTCGCGGCAGTTACGGTGTCCATCCTCACCTCGGGCAGTGCACTGACCGTCGTAGGATTTTTGCTCGGTATCATATCGACACATGGGCTGCTGTCACAGCTGGGATTTTTCCTCGGAAAAGGAACGCTGTGCTCACTGGTGATTGTGTTGTTTGCGCTGCCGGGGATGCTGTATCTGTTTGACCGGACGTTTATCAAAAAAGGCAGGTGATTGTGAAAAGGGATGTACTAGTACAGCGATTTCTAAATAACTATCCCAATAACTTGCCTGTTTTTCCGACTGCACATACCAAAAAGCCTCGCCGTAGCCCACTACGCCTGCGTTTTTTGATATGCACATTCAAAAAAACATTCTACGTTTTTGGTCTAGTTATTTATGAAACGCTGTACTAGATGCTAAATGTTATGGCTTTTGGTCATGCGCGCATATGTAGCCGCAGGCACGCTCCCGCTACTTGTCGCTGGCAGTGGTACATATGGACGCGCATTCCCTATCCATGTTATGAATGAGTTGCGCATACTAAACTGTGTTGCAAAGCGTTTCCCTAAATTAAAGAGTAAAAGAGAGGATAACCATATGAATAGAAAGAAAGTAATTGCAATGGGACTGGCAGTGATGCTCACGGCGCAGGTGGCGCTTCCGGCAGTCGAGGTATCTGCCGCAGAGTACACCGGTGACAAAGAAGAAGTTGTTTATGTGATCGCGGACGCAGACGGAAGCATTGACCGCGTGGATGTAGTAAATATTTTCGGAAAGGGTGATGTGACCGATTACGGCGACTATAGTTCCGTGAAAATATTGAACACAACCGATGCGATCACACTTGACGCCGACCGGGTCACCTTCTCCACAAATCAGGAGAAGGTATACTATCAGGGAACGCTCGAAAATGCGCAGATCCCGTGGAATATCAGCCTGACCTACACGCTGGACGGAAAGACAGTCACACCGGAGGAACTCGCAGGCGGCACCGGTGCGCTGGAAATCCATATAAAGATCGATAAAAATGAGAACTGCACCTCGAATTTTTATGATAATTTCGCATTGCAGGCGGCACTGACACTCGATACCGGATCGTGTCAGAATATCGAGGCGGACGGTGCGACAATGGCAAATGTCGGCTCAGATAAACAGCTCAGCTACACCGTATTGCCTGGAAAAGGTCTGGATGCCTATATCCGTGCGGATGTCAGTGATTTTGAGATGGATGCGGTCACGATCAACGGCGTAAAGCTCAATCTGGATGTCGATATCGATGATGAGGAGCTCATGGATCAGGTGACACAGATCACGGATGCCGCTAAAGATCTCAACGACAGCGCAGGCAAGCTCTCCGATGGGACAAATGAGTTGCTTGACGGCGGCAGCAGCCTCTCGGATGGTGCCGCAGCACTCTATGACGGTGCGGGCGAGCTGGAAAACGGTATCACATCACTGGAAAACGGCGCGTCATCGATCCAGAAGGTAGCACAGCAACTGAATGAAAAGTCAAAGACGCTGACCGACGGCTCGACAGCAGTCAGGCAGGGAATCGCGGATGCCTATGACGGTTCGCTTACTCTGAAAAATGCGGCATCCTATGAGTGTTTTCAGGAAACACTCAAAGAAAAAGGGCTCGATCTGGATCAGCTTCAGGCAGGCAATACGCAGGCTGCGCAGCTTATTGCAAATCAGATCAAGGAGTTGAATGCGTCGTTGGAGCAGCTAGGGAGCATGCCCGGATATGATGAAAGTGAAGAGGCACAGGCGCAGGCTGACAGTTTGCAGTCACAGATCAGCAGTCTTGGCAGTGTGTCGATGCTCCTGCAGGGAAACAATGCTGCGCTCAGTGGCACTGCCATGTATTTTGACGAGCTCGAAAAGGGTGCAAAAGAGCTGTCGGCAGGCATGGAACAGTTGAAAAACAGCTATGAAACGATGGATGACGGGATCGACAGCTATACAGATGGTGTCGGACAGCTCACAGATGCGTATGAACAGCTGGTCACAGGTGCAGATGCGCTAGTAAGCGGCAGCAGCAAGCTGTTAAGCGGCTCGGCAGATCTGAAACAGGGCGCGGGTGATTTGTACGATGGCATGGTATCGCTCGACG
>CAVHZH010000098.1:0-7486 GCA_963640395.1 Oscillospiraceae bacterium | reverse complement strand
CGGCTTTTGTATTGGTGTTCCCGCCACTGGATGAGGATGATAAATATGTGATCCTCCCGCATTTCCGGATACCGGAAGATACACTGGAACTGCGAGTGCGCCGTGACCATGTTCCATACGATATCTGGGAGAAGCAAGGCTTCCTGCAGACCACCGAAGGAAATGTAGTCCACTACGGCTACATCGAGAAATTCATCGAGCAGCTGGGTGAAAAATACAATATCCGTGAAATTGCCTTTGATCGCTGGGGCGCTGTGCAGATGGTGCAGAACCTTGAGGGCATGGGATTTACGGTAGTGCCTTTCGGTCAGGGCTTCAAGGATATGTCGCCTCCGACCAAAGAGCTGATGAAGCTGACCTTGGAGCAAAAAATCGCTCACGGCGGTCATCCGGTACTGCGCTGGATGATGGATAACATCTTCGTCCGTACAGACCCTGCCGGTAACATCAAAGCCGACAAGGAAAAATCCACAGAGAAAATCGACGGTGCTGTTGCCACTATTATGGGCCTCGACCGTGCGATCCGCTGCGGAGCGAACACCGGCGCTTCTGTATATGATGAGCGTGGAATCCTTTTTATTTGAATATAACAGCGTAATTTGGACATACTATGTCTTGAATTTATATGATTGGGGAGCATTTTTATATCTCCGTTCACAGAAATGTTCCTCATTTTTCATTGACTATTAGGGAGCACTGTGGTATAGTATTTTCAATAATTGTTCCCCAAAAGGAGGAAAGACAATGGCAGCACAATATAGTGAAATACAGGAATTGCTCAGCAGCCGTGCCGACCTTCATGCAAGACTGAATTTGATGCCCTACGATGGTACACCTGAAATCAAAGAACGTGGTGATGGAAAGTATCTCTATGTAAGAAAGCGTGTCGCTGGCAAACAGACATCGACTTATGTTGGTGCATATACCGAAGAACTGTATAACCTGCTTCTTCGAAATGCCAGAGAAGCCCGTGAAATCAGAAAGTCACTCCGCAGCCTAGAAAAGCAACTTGCTGCAGCTGGATACTCTGAAGATGAGCTTTCTGTGGATGTTGTCAACAACATTGCATTTGCACGTGCCAATATGAAGATGAACATCTATGATCAGGCTGTTTTGGAAGGCGTTGCAACATCATTTCCACAGACAGAGGAAATCATAGAAAACGGAAAAGTTTCTGGTATGACAGCTACTGACGTGCAGAAAATTTTAAATCTGAAACACGCATGGGAGTTTATTTTGGACCGAGATGTGGTCACCAGCCGTTCCGATTATTACATGCTCAGTCATATCGCACGTCTTGTAAATGAAGGCTTTTTTACCGAAGGTGGCCGCATCCGAGGCGTTCCGGTAACCATAGGCGGTTCATCCTATGTTCCTCCTCTGCCGAATGAGCTGGATGTAAAAGACAGAATTCGAGAAATTGTTGAAGAAGACGATGAACCAATTAACACTGCTATCAAGCTGTGCCTTTATTGCATGAAGACGCAGATATTCTTGGATGGCAATAAACGTGCTTCTGTCATTTTTGCAAACCATTATCTCATTTCACATGGTGGAGGTTTCTTGGTGATTCCTGAAAAGGAAGTGCCGGAATTTAAGAAGCTGCTGGTAAAATATTACGAAGGCGAAGACATCGCCATTATTGCAGCATTTATGAAAGAGCGCTGTTGGAAAACAATAGACTCTTAAACAGCATCTATATTGGGGAACATTTTTATTTGAAACTTACGATGTTTGTTCCCCAATGTTATTAGTACTTGAAATTACAGCAAACGAAAACCTCCGTTGTTTCAAGTTAAATGCCCAAAATGAAATAAAAACCGATTTGAGAAGCATCTGCCGCAAGATAGGTGCTTTTCTTATGTGATAGGAAATTTCTATCACATGAAATGCCCTCCGGGCAGGATGCGCACCTCGCGGAAATGAAGAATATGCTTCGCATACCGCTCGGGCGCGCAAGTGTGCGGCAAGCGCACACTTTGTTCTACTCATTTTTAAGAAGGGGGCGTGATTTCTATGGGAATTTTATCTGGAATATTCAAGGCGAGAGACAAGCCCAGCAATGCCACTGCCGGTAGCGCCTACCGTTTTCTGTTTGGTGGTTCCACCTCCGGCAAAACGGTGACCGAGCGCTCTGCCATGCAGATGACCGCAGTATATTCCTGTGTGCGTGTCTTGGCAGAGGCTGTGGCCGGACTTCCTCTCCAACTCTGCCGCTACACCGATACCGGCGGTAAGGAAAAAGCCATCGACCATCCGTTATATACACTGCTTCACGATGAGCCGAACCCTGAAATAACCTCTTTTGTGTTTAGGGAAACGCTGATGACCCACCTACTTCTCTGGGGAAATGCCTATGCGCAGATTATCAGCAACGGCAAAGGTGAAGTCGTGGCACTGTATCCGCTGATGCCAAATCGTATGGTGGTTGACCGTGACGAAAACGGCCACCTCTACTACACCTACTACCGTGGCAATATGTATGAGCATTACAACGAATACACAGGTGCGATATGGCCCCGGAAAGGCGGCAGAAATGAAGCTGAAAGACAAGAAAATAGAAATACAGGAGTTGCTTTATTACGGGCTTTTCTTACAGCGTGAAGAATGTCACAAAGGTCACGGGTAAGCAAACCTTCCCGCATAAGAGTATCAATACGGGTAACAGCAGTATTATCATAAGGCAGAGCAATCCCATCATAGGTGAACATCAAATTGATAATGGTCTCGCCTATCATTCCTAATTTAATCAGGCATGAATTAGCGTCCGAAAAACAGTATTGTTCAGCCAGCTTCCCGAAGTTCGCTAATATAGGAAAATCCTTGCTCAAAAATCAAAATTCGACTTCATGACTTAGTGAATCTTGCAACGGATTGGGTATGTCCGCAAATTAGCTGTCGCCCAAAAAGGGCAAACACGGGAACTCGCATAAACACTTGTTTTTACTTTTCCCAATACTTCATCATCGTAAAACCAGCCCCTCTACATAATGAGCACCGCAGCCCACGCCGCCAGTGCTGCCGCCCAGCCCAGATATGCCGTCCATTTCATCAGCTGTACCGCACGTGGAATGTCCTGTCTTTGTATGGCGCGTCGGTCATCCCCGATCGTCGGCTTTTCGTGGAGCACCCCAAAATAGCTGGCATTTCCTGCCAGTTGCACACCGAGTGCGCCTGCCATGACGCTTTCCGTCTGCGCCGAATTTGGGCTGGCATGTGCCTGCCGGTCCCTGCGGTAAATACGCCATGTCTCACCAAGACTGCTACAAGAAATACCATTTTCGTGCGCCCAGTGACGCTTGAGCGGCTGGCAGACCAGCAGCATGAGAAGCGCTGACAGACGCGCCGGGATCAGATTTACCAGATCATCGAACCGCGCCGCAGCCGTGCCATACCATTGGTAGCGCTCGTTTTTATAGCCTACCATCGAGTCCATCGTATTGACTGCCTTATAAAAATAGGCGAGCGGCGCACCGCCCACTGCCGCAAAAAAAAGCGGCGCGATCACACCGTCGGATGTATTTTCTGCCACGGTTTCGACCGCCGCCCGGATGACACCTGCCTCCGTAAGCCCTGCTGTATCACGCCCGACGATCATGGAGACTGCCCTGCGCCCGGCAGCCAGCCCTTCCACGCACAGCGCATCATACACCGCCATGCTCTCCCGTCCGAGCGATTTTGCAGCAAATGTAAAATAAATCAAAACACTCTCAACCAAAACGCCAAATGCCGGATACAGGCAGTATGCACCGGTCACGACCGCAAGCGGTACCACGGTGCTGACCACCAGCACAATGACCACCAGCAAAACGCCCGCTGCGCGCATTCCTCTTTTTGTATTAGGAAACCATCCCCTCGTATGCTGTTGCGTCCAACTGATCAGATTTCCGATCAGACAGATCGGATGCCAGCTCACACGCGGATCGCCAAGCATCTGATCCAGAATCCCCGCAAACAAAAGCGTCAGAAATCTATACAATACCCAGTTCATAACTTTATCTGTAACTATCCGGGATCTCCGCAAACTGCCCCCGGACAATTACCTCTCCTGTATTTATTATTTGATGCGCACCGCGATCCCGCAGGTGATGCGGTATACCTCCGCCGCCTGTGCCGCCAGTCTGCAACTGATACGTCCGACCGTCTCGCGGTATTCCCGCTCAAATGCATCCATCGGAACCAGCCCGCAGCCGACCTCCGCTACGGTAATGACTCCGTCTGCATAGGCTTTTTCCATCCGCGAAACCTGTTCCCGCAGATCTTCCCCGGACTGCATCCACTCCCGGATCAAGCAGTGCAGATCGTCGCATACATGCTCCGATAACGTGTGCGCAAATACTGTTTTTCCCTGATGTACTCCTCCGACTACCAGCTTCATAGTAATTCTCCTATCACGACAAAAAGTGCCATCAGACACTCACACATCTGCAAAAACCATCCGGCGAGATCTCCGGTGATCCCTCCAAACTGCCGCTTTGCCATCACGCCATACCACGCAAGTGTAACACCGGCGGCGAGCGCCATACACAGCGTTTCCACCGGAATCAGCAGGCATCCTGCCACAAGGAAGACGACCAATTCAAGCCCGCACACAATCCCGACGATCCTACGGTGTGCAGCATTCTGAAAGGTCGCAGCCAGCCCGGTATCCTTTGCACACGGAAATGCGGTGACTGACCAGCCGCTCAGACACCGGCTCATCACAAAGCCAAGTGCCAGCGCGCGTGCCCCGTGTGCCGACAACTGCGACCACAGACCGAGGTTTGCGGTAAACAGGCTGCATGCACAGATAATGGCAAACGCCCCTGCGCGCGGGTCTTTTAAGATCTCCAGCTTCCGCTCCATCGGGGCGTAGGAATGCAGCGCATCACACGTATCTAAAAAGCCGTCGAGATGGATGCCTCCCGTGATAAAAACAGGGAGCAGCACATACCCTGCCGCACGCAGCGCATCACTCAGACCGAGGCGCACAGCCGCATAGCTCCAGCCATAAATGAGCGCTCCGATCACTGCCCCGACAAGCGGAAAGCAGCACATGACATAACGCATATTTTCTTTTTCCCAGTCAGCCCGCGGTGTCGGTATTTTTGAATACATCGCAAATGCTATGATAAGGCTGTTCCACAATTTTTTCATCCGTTTACCTGTTTCCCTTTTTGTATGAGCGGTATGCCGCACACGACCTCGACGACCTCATCCGCATATGCCGCTATCCGCCGTTCGCACGCCGCCAGCAGACCGATGTAGCGCTCCATTTCAGGCGAACACACATCGCCCTCCCGGTACACATCATTGCCGACAACAACGACCAGCGCATGCTGCCCCGCCAGCCGTTTACATGCATCTGCGACCGTTTCCGCAAATGCACCGTCACAGCCGTCCCAGCCGCGCCCCTGATCTGACCAGATCTCATTTGCGAGCAGATTTGACAGATCCTCGACCAGAACCGCTCCACGCGCCCCGGTCTGCAGCTGCTCCAAACGTACCGGACACTCGATCGTCTGAAAATGCTTTCCTTCGCGCAGCGCTCGGTGTCTTGCGATCCTACGCCTGCCCTCCTCGCCAAACGGCTCCATCGTTGCGACATAATAACGGTTTTTCGCGCCGCTGGCTGTGATCCGCTGCTCCGCATAGGCAGATTTTCCGCTGCCGCTGCCGCCGTATACATAGATCAGCATATATGCCCCTCCGTATAGTCCTCATATTCCTGCACATGGATATCTGAAAATGTCCCCATCTGCTCATAAATTGCCGCTGTCATGTCCAAAAACGGCAGCAATGCCACCGCGCCGGAGCCCTCGCCCAGACACAGATCCATACAGATTCCCGGCTCCATGCCAAGCTCCCGCAGCAGCAGCTCACACGCCGGCTCCTTGGATACATGTGACGGGAGCAGATACGGCACGCAGTCCGGTGCAATCCGCGCTGCGACCAGTGCAGCCGTTAGTGAGATAAAGCCATCGATAATGACCGGTATGCCTGACGCCGCGCCCGCTAAAAATATACCGGTCAGTCCTGCCAGATCAAATCCGCCGACCTTTGCCAGCACATCGATGGGATCTGCCGGGTCGGGCTTTAGCAGCCCCACCGCCTGCCGGATGACCGCTTTTTTCTTCTCCAGTCCGTTATCTGACAGCCCTGCGCCGCGCCCGGTCACAGCCTCCGGCGGCAGCCCGAGCAGCACTGCCGTGACCGCACTGCTTGTCGTCGTGTTGCCGATCCCCATCTCGCCGGTTGCCAGCAGTTCATAGCCCTCTGCCCGTTTTTCCTCTACCAGCTCTATGCCCATGCAGACCGCGCGGTATGCTTCCTCGCGTGTCATTGCGGGCATTTCTGCCATATTTTTTGTGCCGTAGGCGACTTTTCTGCGCAGCGTGCGCGGTGTGTCAGTGACCATTCCGATATCGACGATACACTGGTCGCAGTGGGTTTCCCTGCACAAAATCGAGGTGCAGGTCAGACCATCAAAAAAGTTCTCCGCCACGGTCGCCGTGACCTCCTGTCCGGTCTGCGTGACACCCTCCGCCACGACACCGTTGTCCGCACACAGAACGATCAATGCGCGCTTTTTTACCGATGGGTGCTCCGTGCGCCGGATCGCTGCCAGCTGTGTCCACAGTGTCTCGAGCTTTCCGAGGCTGTGCAGCGGTTTCCCCATATGATCCCAATGTGCCTGTGCACGCTGGCGGCTTTGCCCGTCCACCGGGCGGATATTTGCTATCGTCTGCCTGAATCGTTGTTCATCCGTCATTGTACTGTTCCTTTTTGTGTTCTGTTTATTATCCTTTTGCAAAACTATTTTTAATGTATTGTGCGACAGCCATAGGTTATGTTTTTGGTCATGCGCGCACATGTATCGCGCAGGCACGCTCCCGCTGCCTCCACAATATATGCTTACAGGCGGCAATCACAGCAGCATCCCGCTCAGACTGCTCCAATTGCCCGGCGGTGTCTCGGAGCGCGCAAGCACCTTGATACACGGTCGCTGCTCCCGCAAGCATGTCTGTTTTGCTTCGTTGCACGACCCATTCCGACGAGCCTCGGCAAGACCTAACTCGTGTTCAGCAAAGGCTTCCACGAGTTACGAGTCTCGTCTCCATCGTGCAAAATCAGCAAAATCAGACATGACTTTGCTCGCGCAGCTACGTTTACGAAAACCCGTAACGTAAATGGCTGCGGGTGCAGCCATGAATTGCGCGGCGCGAACACAATTTATGCAATGCTCGTAGCGTAGATAGGGAATGCGACGACACATGTATCCAGCAGGTACTTTGGAGCGGCTGGTACTTAGTGACCGTATTTTGGACACTTATGTACCATTGCCAGCGACAAGTAGCGAGAGCGTGCCTGCGATACATGTGCGCGCATGACCAAAGACGATAACGTAGCATATTTTTTATGCGGTGCGAGCAAACCAGAACAGTATAGATCATAGAAAGGAAATCATACACATGTCACACAACACACAAATGATACAGCGTCCCCG
>CAVHZH010000097.1:0-7602 GCA_963640395.1 Oscillospiraceae bacterium | reverse complement strand
ATCGTATCTTCTGTTTTTTCACTCGCCTTAACAACCCATGGGGTAAATGTGGATTTATCTGTCGCTTTTGTAATTGTCAGAGTCTTTTCCGTATTTGTCTCTGCTAATTTTGTACAGTTATCGTCATCCGCATAAGCCACATATATTTTATAGGTTCCGGCATTTGTCGGCGCAGTCTCATCTGCTGTCTGACTCTGCTTAGCATTGTCCTGCTCAGGCTTAGGCTCATCATCTACCTTCTCATATGTAATCGTTACATTGTCACTAGTCAGCGGCGCTCCATCTCTAATCTGAACGTCTGCCTTGATCTGTGAGCCTGTATATGTCTGCGTCTGATTTTCGACTACAAAGTCTTCCGCTTTCGTTGTATACTGATCAACCACTACTGTGCCGATCTGCACGGCTTCACTGGTCTTATAGTTCGCTCCCTCCAGTTCAACATAAACATCGTATTTTCCGGCATCGACAAGCGTTGTGACAGACTCATCTTCAGCTACTCTCGCATTATTCTCCCCAGCACTCGTCTTAAAGGAAACACTCTTAACTTCTATCTTGTCAGTATAGTCAGCCTTTATCTTGATGGCATTCTTGACTGCTTCAGCCTGATCTTTGCCGTTGTAAGTCAACGTATTGGCCTCAATGTCTGTATACTCAACATAATCTTTCGCGTCGGTTATTTCAACCGGCTTGATGCTAAACTCCACTGTCTTTTCGCCATAGCAGTCCTTGCTTTCCTCACCATCCTTCGGAACGATCCACAGCTTATAGCTGCCAGCGTCCGTAGGGGCGGTTGTGACAGTTCCGTGATCTTCAGCTTTATCATCAGTGTAATATACCAGATATGTCCCCTCTTTTAATTCTGTTTGTTCATCTTCTCCCGTAGTAACCTTCACAGATATGATGACAGCCGTACCGGTGTAAGAAAATTCTTTTGCACTTTCCTCCTGTTTCGCATCGTTCAATGTCACAGTTGCTTTTGAAAGATCTACACCCTGATGAGGGATCGCAGTAGTGTATTTTACTGCTTCACTAGCCTGTGTAGTTTCAGTTTCCGCTACACGGAGCTGAATCGTATTTGCCTCATATGCCTTCACGCCCAACTTGAGTGTTGCAGTTGTTCCGCTTACGGTCAAGGTATCATCGCTTGCATCGCCCTTTACCCATGTATTACCACCATCAAGCGAATACTCTAGCGCAGCCACCTCTGTACCCTCTGCAACCGTAGCTGTCAGAGTACGTTCCTTTTCATCAAAGTCGCCAAATTGGGGTGCTGTGCCGTTGAACTCACTCTTTTTAGCTGTTCCATCGTCACTCGAACCATCTGCCCCCTTATCTGACCCCTTATTGTCGTCACCGCTTGTTCCATCTGTATCAGAATCACCACTGCCGTCTGTATTCGATGTATTTTCACCACTGTTTTCATTCTTTGTCGTATCCGCATATACTGTCTCCGGTGTCAGCAATCCACCCGGCACGCTCATGGATGTCGCAGCGGTCGCCACAGCAAGTCCCAGCGTCAGGGATTTTGCCAATAATTCATTTCTTTTCATTTCTGAAATCCTCCTTTTTCATTTTACACTAGTGTACTGGCACATTCATTTTCAGGCTAATGACGCTGAATATTTTTTCATTGACAAGGCGACTGAAAGAGGCGATGCGGTGGCATCGTTGATTGAAGTCAACGCAGTTCAATGGAAAAATAGACAAGTCAATTAGTCGAAATATGAATGTGTCAGTACACTAGATAAGTTGAATTGAAATTCAAAAGAAAGAGGGACATAAAAGGTGGAAGTATTTGATATGACAGATGTGTGCATTTTTGCCGTTCTGATCTCGTTTGCGGTCAGTGCAGTGTTAGGACCGGTGCTGATCCCGTTTTTGCGGAAGCTGAAGATCGGTAATACAGAGCGTGAGGAGCTGGCATCCCATCAGGTGAAAAACGGAACGCCGACGATGGGCGGCCTGATGATCCTGATCGCGATCACCGTGACGAGTCTTATTTTTATGAGAAGCTACCCGCAGATCATGCCGATCCTGTTTGTGACGCTCGGTTATGGCATTATCGGCTTTCTGGATGATTATCTGAAGGTCGTGCTCAAGCGTTCGGATGGTCTGCTGGCATGGCAGAAGATGCTCTGTGAAATCTTAGTGACGGCTGTGTTTGCGGTATATTTAGTCCGGGCGGATATCCCGATGACGATGCTCATCCCGTTTGGCGGCGGGATGTATTTGAATCTCGGCTGGCTGACATTCCCGGTCATGTTTCTGGCAGTGATCGGAACGGTCAACGGCGTGAATTTTACGGACGGTCTGGACGGTCTGGCAAGCAGCGTGACGATTCTGGTAGCTACATTTTTTGCGGTCGTAGCGATCGGTACGGGCAGTCAGGTAGCGCCTGTTACCTGTGCGGTGGTAGGTGCATTGCTCGGATTTCTGCTGTTTAATGTGTATCCGGCGCGTGTATTTATGGGAGATACCGGTTCGCTGGCGCTCGGCGGATTCGTCGCTGCGACGGCATACATGATGCAGATGCCGATCTTTATACTGATCGTAGGCATGATCTACTGGATCGAGATCCTATCGGTGATACTGCAGGTCGGATATTTCAAGCTGACACACGGCAAGCGGATCTTCCGTATGGCACCGATCCACCATCATTTTGAGCTGGGCGGATGGTCAGAGACAAAGGTCGTGGCAGTATTTTCGATCGTGACCACGTTGTTGTGTCTCGTTGCATATATGGCATTGTAAGGAGTGTGTAGGACATGAGAATACAGATGGATCTGGAAAATAAAAAGGTACTTGTAGTGGGAACCGGCATCAGCGGTATCGCTGCGGCGGAGCTGCTGGCGGCAAACCACATGGAGTTTGATATCTATGACGGCAATGAAGCACTGACGGAGGCTGACATCCGTGGCAGGTCAAAGGCATTGTCGGCGTGCGGTGTCTGGATCGGGGATCTGCCCGAGACGCAGATGGACAACTATTCCTATGCGGTGCTCAGCCCCGGCGTGCCGACCGATCTGCCGATGATCGATAGCCTGCGTACACATGGTGTCCGGATCTGGGGTGAGATCGAGCTGGCATATGCATTTTCCGAGGGGGATGTGCTGGCGATCACCGGAACGAACGGCAAGACGACGACAACTGCGCTGACCGGGGAGATCATGAAAAACTATGTAAAAGATGTACAGGTTGTCGGCAATATCGGCATCCCGTACACACGGATGGCGCCGGATATGACACCGGAGACCGTGACAGTCGCGGAGATTTCGAGCTTTCAGTTAGAGACGGTCTGGCATTTTGCACCGAAGGTATCTGCGATCCTGAATATCACACCGGATCATCTGAACCGCCATCACACGATGGAAAACTATATCGCGGCAAAGGAGCGCATCACCGAGGGACAGTCTGCGGATGATGTGTGCGTGCTCAACTATGAGGATGATGTGCTGCGCGCCTTTGGCGAACAGCTGAAACAGCGGATGCATGTCATGTATTTCAGCAGTGCGCGGGCGCTCGACGAGGGACTGTATCTGGCAGGCGATGAGATCTGGCTCGCAGCGGACGGCAAAAAGGAGCTTGTTTGCAACGTAAAAGACTTAAACCTGCTCGGAAAGCATAACTATGAGAATGTCATGGCAGCGACCGGTATCGCGTACAGCTATGGCGTGCCGCTCGATAAGATCCGCGAGGTTTTAGTCAGATTTACGGCGGTAGAGCATAGAATAGAATATGTGACGGAGATCGACGGAGTCCGATATTACAATGATTCCAAGGGCACCAATCCGGATGCGGCGATCCAGGGCATCCGCGCGATGGATCGTCCGACCTGTCTGATCGGCGGAGGCTATGACAAACAGTCGGAGTATGACGAGTGGATCAAAGCCTTTGACGGAAAAGTAAAAAAACTCGTCCTGATCGGCGCAACAGCGAAAAAGATCGCGGATACGTGTGAACGGATGGGATTTCATGATTATGTGTTTGCAGATTCACTGCAGGAGGCGGTAGATATCTGCCACGCGTCAGCGGTCAGCGGAGATGCGGTCCTGCTGTCACCGGCATGTGCGAGCTGGGGCATGTTTGATAATTACGAACAGCGCGGACGCATGTTTAAGGATATGGTCAGGGCATTCAAAAAGTAGTGGTTATGAGGGAGTGGTCATATGGCAGGACGGCAGAAGAAAAAGCGGCAAATTAAATATTTCGACTACAGTCTGCTGTTTATCATCATATTTTTGATCTGTTTCGGTCTGGTGATGCTCTACAGCACAAGTGCCTATGATGCGCAGAATACATTCAATGACCCGGCGCATTATCTGAAACGGCAGGCGATGGCGTTCGGACTGGGCCTGGTAGGCATGTTTGTGATCGCTAAAATCGATTACCGCAGATGGAAAAATATGGGAATGCTCGCTTATCTGATGGCATTAGCACTCTGTTCACTGGTGCTGATCCCCGGCGTCGGAATCGAACATAACGGTTCGCGAAGATGGCTGGGTATTCCTAATTCGAGTATGGAGTTCCAGCCGTCGGAGTTTGCAAAGCTGGCGGTGATCCTGTTTTTGGCGAGCCTGATCAGCCGGATGCCGAGAAAAATGGCACGGTTTTCGCGGGTGGTTCGCGTGCTGTTCCTCATTGTACCGATTTTCGGTGTGATCGCCTATAACAACCTGAGTACGGCGATCATTGTACTTGGTATCGCAGTGGGGATGATCTTTGTGTCGAGTCCGCAGAATATACAGTTTGTCATTGTCGGCGGTGCAGGAATCGGTGCGATCGTGTTATTTTTGATGCTCCCATCGGCAGGCTACCGCAGCGAACGTATCGCGATGTGGTGGCATCCGGAGGATTTTGAAAAGGGCTTCCAGACGCTTCAGGGATTGTATGCGATCGGCTCGGGCGGCCTGTTCGGCAAAGGGCTTGGAAACAGTATGCAGAAGCTCGGCTTTGTGCCGGAGGCACCCAATGATATGATCTTTTCGATTATTTGTGAGGAGTTGGGACTGTTCGGTGCGATCTGTGTCATTTTGCTGTTCCTGCTGCTGATGTGGCGTTTTATGGTCATCGCGAATAATGCAAGGGATCTGTTTGGTTCCCTGCTGATGACAGGCATTCTGACACATATCGCCATTCAGGTCGTATTAAACATTGCGGTCGTGACAAATTCGTTTCCGAATACCGGTGTGACGCTGCCATTTTTCAGCTATGGAGGTACATCGGTCGTATTCCTCATGGCGGAGATGGGGCTGGCACTTTCGGTATCGCGTGGAATCCAGTTTGAACCGGACGCATCGGAGATCGCTTATGATTAGAGAACAGCGCAGGGAAAATGAGCGCAGACGAAAAAGAAAACGGAATATAGTGATGTTTCTGGGACTGCTCGTGCTGCTGGCTGGCATCGGCGCGGTGCTCATCACGCAGGTGTTTACGGTGAAAAAGGTCACGGTGACAGGCAATGAAATCTATACGGATGACCAGATCCGGGAGCTGGTGCTCGATGATGACTATTCGTGGAGTTCGCTCTATGTGTACATCAAATACCGGTTTCTGCGCACCGAGAAGCTCCCGTTTGTGGATGAGCTGACGGTGGGGCTGGATCTGCTGCATCCGCACGAGCTGACCGTAGAGGTATATGAGAAGGGGATTCTCGGCTATCTGTATATCAACTCGATTGACCAGAATGCGTATTTTGATAAGGACGGATTCGTGGTGGAGACCTCACAGGAGGTCATTGCGGATGTGCCGAAGATCGAGGGGCTGTCCTGCGCTTCGGTTGTATTGTATGAGAAGCTGCCGTTAGAGAATGATCTGTCGCTCAAAAATCTGCTGTCATTGACGCAGCTTTTGCAAAAATATGGGATATCCGCCAAGCGTATCAGATACGATGAGGCATCGGGGGAGATGACCGTCCACAGCGGGAAGATTACCATACTTGTCGGAAATTCAGACAACCTGGCGCAGAAAATTTTGCGGCTGCAGTACATTTTGCCGCAGCTTACCGGCAAAAAAGGTACGCTGCATCTGGAAAACTGGACGAGTGAGACGACAGATATCATATTTGCACCTAAAAAAAGTAAAAAATCAAAATAAATAGTTGATAAATGTTTGAAGAAATACTATTATAAATATGATTGAGTGATTTTAACGTTTCAGAATTTGAGATAAGGCGTGGAAATTGCACGCAGATTTGAGGATATTAGAGGAGAATAGAGGAGGACGGGCTCTTGTTAGAGATTACAACCACAGATGCAGACAATAATGCAAAGATCATTGTGATCGGTGTCGGAGGTGCCGGAAACAATGCAGTGAATAGAATGATTGACGAGAACATCGGCGGTGTCGAGTTCGTAGGGGTGAATACGGATAAGCAGGCATTAGCACTCTGCAAAGCCCCCACACTGATACAGATCGGTGAGAAGCTCACAAAGGGACTGGGTGCAGGTGCGCAGCCGGAGATCGGCATGAAGGCAGCTGAGGAAAGTGCAGAGGATCTTTCCAATGCGATTGAGGGCGCAGATATGGTATTTGTCACTTGCGGTATGGGCGGCGGAACCGGAACGGGTGCAGCCCCTGTGGTCGCTAAGCTTGCAAAGGACATGGGTATTCTGACAGTCGGTGTTGTGACCAAGCCGTTTAAATTTGAGGCAAAGCAGCGTATGGTAAACGCAGTTTCAGGTATTGAGCGTCTCAATGAGAGCGTCGATACGCTCATTGTGATCCCGAATGACAAGCTGCTCGAGATCGTAGACCGCCGCACGACGATGCCGGATGCATTGAAGAAGGCGGACGAGGTATTACAGCAGTCCGTACAGGGTATTACCGATCTGATCAACCTGCCTGCATTGATCAACTTGGATTTCGCGGATGTACAGACAGTCATGAAGGACAAGGGTCTGGCACATATCGGAATCGGAGAGGCACACGGCGATGACAAGGCACTCGAGGCTGTCAAGATGGCGGTTGCAAGTCCGCTGCTCGAGACAACGATCAACGGTGCTTCACACGTGATCATCAATATTTCCGGAGATATTTCCCTGATCGATGCCAGCGATGCTGCCGGTTATGTGCAGGATCTGGCAGGCGATGATGCGAATATTATTTTTGGTGCAAAATATGATGAGTCTATGACGGATACGGCGAAGATCACCGTGATCGCCACCGGATTGGAGGCAAAGAAGCCGTCTGTGACACCGCTGATGAGCGGCATGAAATATTCCACGACCGCGCCTGCAGGTACAGAAACACCTACGCGCCCGATGAACAGCGGGCTGACGAGCCGCAGCGGACTGGGTGCTGCCGGTAATGCATATGCGCGCGGGCTGAATACAGTAGGCACGACAACGACAAATGGCACAATGGGTACATCTCCGATCAATCCGGTCTTTACGGGCATCCAGAAGCCGAAAAAGCCGGAGAGCAGCGTGCCGGAGAAAGATATCCAGATTCCGACATTCCTGAAGAACCCGAGAAGATAACTCGCAAATTCTATCGTTCCTTTCGGATGATTACAAAAATTGTAACTGTTCAGAGCCAGGCAAAATTTCGTAAATCAGACGTGAAATGCTTGCATTTCTAAGGCTGATTTTGAAATTTTATTTG
>CAVHZH010000096.1:0-8051 GCA_963640395.1 Oscillospiraceae bacterium | reverse complement strand
ATGGGAATTTGCTGCTTCGCAGCGCAAATCCGGCGCGGGAAACGCTTTAATCAGTGTTTCCCTAATATTCCCGGTTCACCCGGATCGGTCATAAATCTCACGCGATTCCACGCAAGGTTATTTTTTATCATCTGCTGTATTCTCCCTGCGCGAACTGTATGCCTTGATACACAGATTGCTCTGTGCCTGCTCCTCCACGCGGTTCCACTGACTGCCGCGGATGCTGATATAGCCCTCGCCGTCGGAGATATCCACATCTGCCGTCAGCTCGTCCGCCGCATACTCAATCGCCATCGGATAGACTGCGTTTGGCGTCGTAATATAGATCATAACCGCAAAACGCTCTCCCGCCTCTACATCCACTGTTTTATCAAAACGGATCGTATAGTAGCCGGCATTCGACAGCTGCCCCTGCGCGACCTTGATCCGGTTTTCCGGCGCAAGGCTGTCTGTATCCTCAAAATTTTTCACAATATAGATATCATACGAGGTGTCCTTGCCGGTCGCATAGAATCCGGCTGCCTGAAGCTCCTCTGCGCTCTCTGCGAGGAATACATTGGCTCCGTAGATGCTCTCCCGGTCATAACCCATCTGTCCGACCCAGCCGCACAGATCCGACTGGTAAATCCGGTCATAGTTATCGACATCCTCTATACACGTATACACAACATTGTGTATGCCTATATTGGAGTCGTAGTAGGAAATGTAAAAGATACCGTCCTCGCCGAACTCCCTGCCCCAACTGTTCTGGCAGATAAACGCACCGTCCTCCTCCGGCGGTGTCGAGAAATTGTCCTTAGAAAAGGAATCATCCCACCCGATGATCACAACATCGTGATTGGGCTTTTCCGAGCCCTGATAACAATATGCATAGGTATCCTTATTATAATAAACACTGGTGCTGTCCGAATCCTGAAGGGTCGTGTAAATCGAGGTCTGCACGCCGCCGTATTTAAATACTGCCTCCTTGATCTTCTGCTGGTCGCCGGATTCCATGATCTGCATCTCCTGCACGTGCTTGACCGCTGTGAGTGACGGATCACTTTCGCCATCCCCGTAGGGGTCATCCTTTGCAAGCACCGGTCCCTGCCATGCCGCGAGATACGCCATCGACATCGTATAGTCGCCGCCGACATTCTGCCCCTGTCCAAAGCTGTTGCACAGCGTCATATGATCCTCTGCAAAAGAAAACTTTTCTTCCGGTAACAGAGAGGATTCGAGCGCGGTAAGCGTTGCAAATGCCCAGCATGTTCCGAGCGAGCCCTGATCCCGTACAGCCGTCACACGCTTCTGCTCCCGCAGGTCATATTTGTACGGCAGAAAGCCCACATCACTCATCGTATCGACACCGGTTGCCTTGTTCTGCTGTATATCCCACTCAAAATCATAGCCGAGCAGATCCGCGAGATCCTTCATACCTACATAAAAGCCGTCCTCGTCCTTTGTCATCGGCGAGATCAGCTCCACTTCCTTGTCATTCACCTGACAGGTCGTCTGATCGAGCACAAAGCTGATCGACAGGTCGCGCTTTTGCACAACCAGCTTTTTTCCACGATAAATATGCGCACTGCAATTCAGGCTGTCGCGCAGGATGCTCACCGGAACCATCAACTGCAGCCGGTCGTCCATGTACAGACCCGTGTCGTCGCTCGTATAGCTGTGGCTGCCGATATTGAGCGTGATCACGCTGTCATTCACACTCGCTGCGATGAGCGGATCCCAATCCTGCTCCAGCAGCTGGGCACCTCGGAACGGCTGGACTTCTATCAGCTCCTGCGTCGAATGGTTGAATTTTGCCAGAATCATCAAAAATAATACAACTGTAAAAAATATATATCGCCTTGAATAACGCATTTCTCATTCCTTTTGTATATGAACCGCCGCATGCTCCGGATGTTACGCGCGGTCTGTGCGCTGCCGCTTCGGTGGTTTCGCACCCAGAAACTGATAAAAATAAGTACGGATCATACCATTGTAGAGCTTTCGGTTGCGGTCTGCCTTTCTGCCGATATAGCGCTCTGCCTCCTCATAGCTGGTGATCAGATACATCGACCAGTCATCGAGCGCGGCATAGACCTCACCGATCTGTGTATAGAGCGCGGGCAGATCCTTTTTGTCCTCCAGACGCTCCCCGTAGGGCGGATTGGTGATGATAAAACCATATTTTTTCGGATGACGCAGCTGTGCCACCGGTCTGCGCTGGAAATGGATGAGCTTGTCCACCCCGGCGCGGCGTGCGTTCTCCCTCGCGATCGCGATCACGCTCTCATCGGCATCATAGCCCTGTATCGCTGTCTCTACATCTAAATCAACCAGATCATTTGCCTCCTCGAGCGCCTCATACCACACTTTTTTTGGCACCAGCCCGTTCCATTCCTGTGATAAAAATTCGCGGTTCATGCCGGGTGCGATATTCGCAGCCATCATCGCCGCCTCGATCGGGAAGGTACCGCTTCCGCAAAACGGATCGACCAGAATCCGGTCTGCGTGCCACGGCGTGAGCATGATGAGCGATGCAGCCAGCGTCTCTGAGAGCGGCGCTGCACCTGCCATCGTCCGGTAACCGCGCTTGTGCAGCGATTCCCCGGTCGTATCGATCGTCACGGTCACTTCATCCTTGAGCAAAAATACGCGTAACGGATAGTTCGCACCGTTTTCCTCGAACCATTCGATATGATACTGCCCCTTTAATCGCTCGACAACCGCCTTTTTTACGATCGACTGGATATCGGACGGGCTGAACAGCTTACTCTTGACCGAAGATGCCTTTTTGACCCAGAAACGCGCATTCTTCGGCAGATATTCCTCCCACGGCAGCGCTTTTGTCCCCTCGAACAGCTCGTCAAAGGTCGCAGCCGTGAATCTGCCGACCTGAATCAGCACGCGCTCCGCCGTGCGCAAAAACAGGTTGGCACGGCAGATCGCCTCTGCATCTCCCGTAAACGTCACTCTGCCGTCCTCGACCCGCGTGATCTCATAGCCGAGATCATAGATCTCCCGTTTCAATACTGCCTCCAGCCCAAAATGACAAGGGGCGACCAGTTCATATGTCTGCATAATTTCTCCATTCCACGCAGGCAGGAGTGCCTGCTTTTCTTTCTGTGTATACTCTGTTTTCCGAATGCTTCTTCGTGTCTATCATAGTCCATAAATCGTTCCGGTGTCAACGGTCATATTTTGCTAAGGAAATGCTGATTTAATCAGCATTTCCTTAGCAGCCTCCGGCGGATCGCACGGATTTGCATGGGAATTTGCTGCTTCGCAGCGCAAATCCGGCGCGGGAAACGCTTTAATCAGCGTTTCCCTAACGCCTGCCCACACCGCCGATCAGCGAGGCGACCTCGTAGCCGCGGCTTGCCAGATACCGCGCGGCAAGGATACTCTCGTTGCCATGCATACAGTACAGCAGGATGGGAGTCCGCCGATCCAGCTCTGACACCCATTCATGGATGTAGTCATAGCTGCGGTTTTCCGCGCCCGTGATATGCCAGTGCCTGTAGTCCTCCGGCTCCCGCAGATCAATGATCCGCACATTTTTCCGGTTCAATGCCCGTTTAAATTCACTTTTTGACAATAGCTGATAACGCATATCCTGGTGATCTCCGTCCGATGACAAAAAACAGACCAGCGGTGATGCTGATCTGTCTTTCTTTTTCTTCATTATATGCAGTTATCCAAAAAACGGTGCACTAGAGAAATGCTGATCAAATCATCGTTTCCCTAATAGCGGTCTGCTGCGTCGTAAGCGTTGTCGGTCTTTCCGGATGCCTTATTAGCTGCATTGGACGCATTCTTTGCGTTTCTGCTGTTTGCCGCATTCCTGCTGTTTGTGCTGTTTGTGCTGTTTGTGCTATTGGTGCTGCTTGTGCTGTTGGCTGCTCTGTTGCTGCCGCAGCTTGTCTCGTTTGAATAATTCTTTGCCATAATCATTGCCTCCTGATCCTCATGCGGCGCTGACGCCGCCATACATTTGATTACTACAGTCATAGTATTTACGAAGGAACGACATTTATGCTGGTATTATCTGTAAAATGTGATACACTGTTATTGAATCATTTTTTGATCCGATGCCATACTCAGATATGGATGCTACGAAAATACTTTTTGGAGGACTTTTATAATGGAAAACGTTACTTTTTTTGATCATCCGCTGCTTCAGCACAAGATCTCCATGCTGCGCGACGAGAACACCGGAACCAATGAATTCCGTAAATTAGTGGAAGAAATCGCTATGCTGATGGGATATGAAGCATTGCGCGATCTGCCGACGGAGAATGTTGAGATCAAGACTCCGATCGAGACCTGCCAGACCCCGATGATCAGCGGCAAAAAGCTCGCCATCGTCCCGATCCTGCGTGCAGGACTCGGCATGGTAAACGGTATTCTCGCACTCGTTCCGAGCGCCAAGGTCGGACATATCGGTCTGTACCGTGACCCCGAAACACACGAGCCGCACGAATATTACTGCAAGCTGCCTGAGCCGATCGAGCAGCGCACGATCGTTGTCGTTGACCCGATGCTCGCGACCGGTGGTTCCGGATCTGATGCCGTAGCAATGATCAAGCAGCACGGCGGCAAAAATATCAAGTTTATGTCTATTATCGCCGCTCCCGAGGGTCTGGAGCGTCTGCACAAGGATCATCCGGACATCCAGATCTATGTCGGACACCTTGATCGCTGCCTGAATGAGCACGCTTATATCTGTCCCGGACTCGGCGATGCCGGAGATCGTATTTTCGGAACGAAATAACTAACAGTTCAGCCATCACCGACCAAAATGTACGAGTCATGCTTGCATGAATGAGCACATTTTGTCGGTGATGAGGGGAGCGCCAGATTATGAGCAAAGTTAACTGCGTAGCAGTGGTAAAACGCCGTCAGGCGTCTTTGCGATGGCGCGGGCTGAACTGTTATTTTTTTACTTTTATTTCTTATCCATTTAAAACTTGGGAAGTCCGTCAAAGCCGACCTGTAAATCGGCATCTGTCGGGATATAATCTGTCATCTCTCCGTTGTGGAACTTCTCATAGGCAACCATATCGAAATATCCGGTTCCGGTCAGACCAAACAGGATCGTCTTTTCTTCTCCGGTCTCCTTGCACTTCATCGCCTCGTCGATCGCTACACGGATCGCATGTGAGCTCTCCGGTGCGGGCAGAATACCCTCAACACGTGCAAACTGCTCTGCTGCCGCAAATACGGATGTCTGCTCTACGGAACGCGCCTCCATATAGCCCTGATCGTACAGCTCTGACAGGATCGAACTCATGCCGTGATAACGCAGACCGCCCGCATGGTTCGGTGAAGGGATGAATCCACTGCCGAGTGTATACATCTTTGCCAGCGGACATACCATACCGGTATCACAGAAATCATATGCATATTTGCCGCGTGTCAGGCTCGGGCAGCTCGCCGGCTCTACCGCGATAAACTGATAATCAGCCTCTCCGCGCAGCTTTTCTCCCATAAACGGTGAGATCAGTCCGCCCAAGTTGGAACCGCCTCCGGCACAGCCGATAATGACATCGGGCTTGATGCCGTATTTATCCATTGCGAGCTTTGTCTCTACACCGATGATCGACTGGTGCAGCAATACCTGATTGAGCACGCTGCCGAGTACATAACGGTAGCCGTCGGTATGTGTCGCCACCTCTACTGCCTCAGAGATCGCGCAGCCCAGACTTCCGGTCGTACCCGGATGCTCTGCGAGGATCTTCTTTCCAACCTCTGTCGTATCGGACGGTGACGGTGTCACGCTCGCTCCGTAGGTGCGCATCACCTCGCGGCGGAACGGCTTCTGCTCGTAAGAGCATTTTACCATGAATACCTTGCAGTCCAGATCGAAATACGAACATGCCATAGACAACGCAGTTCCCCACTGTCCGGCTCCGGTCTCGGTCGTCACGCCCTTCAATCCCTGCTTCTTGGCATAATACGCCTGCGCGATCGCAGAGTTGAGCTTGTGGCTGCCGCTCGTATTATTTCCCTCGAATTTGTAGTAGATCTTTGCCGGTGTACCAAGCTTTTTCTCTAAACAATAGGCACGGACAAGCGGTGCCGGACGATACATTTTATAAAAATCCTGAATCTCCTCCGGAATCGGGATCAGACGGTCGTCATCGTTGAGTTCCTGCTTGACTAACTCGTCGCAGAATACCGCGCCCAACTGCTCTGCCGTCATCGGCTCATGAGTCGCCGGATTCAGCAGCGGTGCCGGCTTGATCTTCATATCCGCACGCACGTTATACCAGTCCTTCGGCATCTCGCTCTCTTCCAGATAGATTTTGTAAGGAATTTTTTTGTCCATGATAGTACCTCCACAAGTGTGTTTGCTTTGACAACTAGTTTTCTTTATCAGCAGAATATTTTTCCATCTGCTCTTTAATCAGTGCGGCATCATCAAAATAATTGATCTTCATCGCCGCACGCACCTTAGAAAGTGTTTCCGCAGCTACCTCCTTCGCTTCCTCGGAACCCTTTTTTAAGATCTCATAAACTGCGGGAATGTCCTTTTCCCACTGTGCCCTGCGCTCCCGGATCGGTGCAAGCTCTGACTGCATGACGTTGTTCAAGAATTTTTTCACCTTTACATCGCCGAGCCCGCCGCGCTTGTAGTGCTCCTCGAGCTCCTCGATTCCCGCATAGTCCGGCAAAAATTCCGCAAAATGCTCCGGCTTTGAGAACGCCTCCAGATAGATAAATACCGGATTGCCCTCCACCTTTCCGGGGTCTGATACCTTCAGGTGGTTCGGATCGGTAAACATCGACATGATCTTTGTGCGGACATCCTCCTCCGTATCGGACAAATAGATGCAGTTGCCGAGCGATTTACTCATTTTTGCCTTGCCGTCGATACCGGGCAGGCGCATACATGCCTGATTGTCCGGCAGCATGATCTGCGGCATGGTGAGTGTCTCGCCGTAAACACTGTTGAATTTGTGGACGATCTCACGGCACTGCTCGAGCATCGGCATCTGATCCTCTCCTACCGGCACAGTCGTCGCCTGAAATGCGGTGATATCTGCCGCCTGAGAGATCGGATAGGTAAAAAATCCGACCGGGATGCTCGCCTCAAAATTGCGCATCTGGATCTCTGCCTTGACGGTCGGATTGCGCTGCAGACGCGACACGGTCACAAGATTCATATAATAAAAGCTCAGCTCGGTCAGTTCGGGGATCATCGACTGGATAAACAGTGTCGATTTCGCGGGATCTAAGCCGCAGGAGAGATAATCCAGTGCGACCTCTACGATATTCTGGCGCACCTTTTCGGGGTTGTCCGCGTTATCGGTCAACGCCTGTGCGTCCGCGATCATGATATAGATTTTGTCAAACTCGCCGGAATTCTGCAATTCCACGCGCCGTCTCAGTGATCCTACATAGTGTCCTACATGAAGCCGTCCGGTCGGACGGTCTCCGGTCAAAATAATCTTTGCCATTTTCTTTCCTCTTTTATATTTTTATTGATCCGACCGCTGCGTTTCGCCATACCGCCCAGCCGTCTATGCCAGCCCGTTCTGATAGGCATTCGCCTCGCGGCGCAGCCAGTCGATCCACGCATCAAAGCCCTTTCCGGTCTTTGCAGACACGATATCTTTTATGATTTTACCACGTCCCAGTGCTAAACGCAACACATATACCTCAACAGTTCAGCCATCACCTGTAAAAATGTGCGAGTCATGCTTGCATGAATGAGCAGATTTTGCTGGTGATGAGGTGAGCGCCAGATTATGAGCAAAGTTAACTGCGCAGCAGTGGGAAAACGCCGTCAGGCGTCTTTGCGAATGGCGCGGGCTGAACTGTTACCAGCCATCACCTGTAAAAATGTGCGAGTCATGCTTGCATGAAAACCGGGCAGCCGAAGCTGCCCGTTCTCAATGTAAAACCCTCTACTATATATTTTTCCGTTTCGAGAAGCTGCTCCTATTTTACGCGGCTGGCGTACTTGCACTGTCTCAGTGCTGTCTTAGCTACCAGCTTGCCCTGTGCATCGTATATCATCACGCGGGCTTTGTAGTAATATCTTGTGCCTTTCCTGCCCGTTTTATTGA
>CAVHZH010000095.1:0-8369 GCA_963640395.1 Oscillospiraceae bacterium | reverse complement strand
CAAGCATTTCACGTCTGATTTATGAAATTTTGCTTGGCTCTGAACAGTTACAAATGGAGACTTTCATGGAAAATCAGATGGGAAATATTCATTCTCTGGAAACATTCGGTACAGTTGACGGTCCCGGTGTCAGATTTGTTATATTTTTTCAGGGATGCCCGATGCGGTGTCTGTACTGCCACAACCCTGACACTTGGAATCCCGATGACGGACAGCAGATGTCCGCTGCGGAGATTATCGCGCGCTTTGAGCGTAACCGCTCATTTTACCGTACCGGCGGCATAACTGCAACCGGCGGAGAACCGATGCTGCAGATCGACTTTTTAACGGAGCTGTTTACACTGGCAAAGGAGCACCGGATCCATACCTGTCTGGACACCTCCGGGATCATGTTCCCGGAGGGTGTGCCGGACGCGGTTTCGGATACCTCTGCCCCGCAGTCCATCCATCGTCTGTCCATGGCACAGATCGACCGCCTGCTGGCAATGACAGATCTTGTTATGCTCGACATCAAGCACATTTCTGACGTGGAACACCGCTCACTCACCGGACACAGCAACCAGAATATTCTGGCATTTGCGCGCTATCTGGACCGCATCCGAAAACCGGTATGGATACGTCATGTCGTTGTTCCCGGCATCACGTTTGATACGGGAGAGCTGACTGCGCTCGGTCAGTTTTTACGCACGCTGCACAACGTCGAAAAGCTCGAGGTGCTGCCCTATCATTCGATGGGAAAAGTAAAATATGACAATCTCGGCATGGATTACCGCCTGAAAAATACGCCCCAGCTCACAAAATCCGAGGCGCAGGAGGCGGAATCGATCATCCGCCAAGCAATGTCTAGCGATTCTATAGACCAAAACGATCTAAGGAAATGCTGATTAAATCAGCGTTTCCCTAACATGAACAAACCCTTTCAAATTCTTCCAGCGGCAGTGGACGGGAATAATAAAATCCCTGTATACTGTCGCAATTTAATTTCTGCAAAAATGATACCTGTTCCCTGTTCTCTACACCCTCTGCGGTCACATGCATTCCGAGATCCCTTGCCAATGCGATCGTATGCTCCAGCAGCCTGTCGCCACCGTAATTGCCGATATAGTCGATCAGGCTCTTATCGATCTTTAACGTATCAAAATGCATCGTATTTAACGCGGAAAAAGAGGAATATCCCGAGCCGAAATCATCGATATGCAGCGGAAATCCCGCGGTACAGAAGCAGTCTGCCAACTTCTCGATCGCCTTATTGTTAACGGTTGCTGTCTCCGTGATCTCGATCGGAACAAGCTTCGGATCAATGCCGATCTCCTCCGCGATCTTCCGATAGCGTTCTGCCACACTCTGGAAATGCAGGCTCGCCCGTGACAGATTGACCGAAACCGGAAACAGTTCTTGCCCCTCGTCCATCCACCGTTTCTGCTGCCGGCATACATTGCGGAACACATACTCATCCAGATAACGGATCATGCCATTGCGCTCAAACAGCGGAATAAACTGTCCCGGCGATATCAGCCCACCCTTTGGATTCCGCCAGCGCACAAGCGCCTCCGCGCCGACCAGCTCATTGCTGTCCGGGTTGTATTTCGGCTGATACCAGATTTCAAACCGGTGATCGCGGATCGATGACTCAAACGCATCCTCCATCTGCTTCTCATGCAGAATCCGCGTCGCGTCCTCCTGACTGAAGAAGGCATGGTTGATATCCTTGCGGTTCTTGACCTCATGGCGGGCAATATTTGCCTCATTGTAGGTCTGCTCGATCTTTTTATCCGGTGTCCACTCTGAGATACCAAAGTACGGAATCTGCTGCGGCACACCGAGCACACTCGAACACTTGCTCAACTGGATCGTAATCATTTCCAGCTTCTCTGCGACCTCAGCGCGCGACTGCAGTTCATAATAGATCACAAAATGATCCGCATTGACATGGGCTGCCAGATCGTTTTTGCCAAGATTCTGTCTGACACATTTCCAGACCTCACGCAGGATCTCATCGCCCTTCATCGTTCCGCAAATCGAATTGACAATCTTAAACGAATGAATATCCATCGCTAAAATGTACCCGGGTTTTGTCTTTTCTGCCAGCGATTTTTTGAAACGGAAATAATTGTCCCCGCCAGTCACCGGGTCTATATACACATAACGCTCCAGTTCCTTTAACTTTTCCCTGTTGATATCCGAAAATCCGTAAATCGCACGGTGCAGCTCACCTCTCGGTGAAAGGCTCACAATCTTCATCTGGCAATACTGCGCCTTTCCGTTGCGGAACGCCCGGAAATCATGGATCAATATGCTGTTTTCCTTGAAATACTCCAAAAGATTTTCTTTCTTGCAGAGCGCAAACATCTCCTCCTGATCCTCCGGCATCACCGTCTGTCTGATATAGGTGGTGATCGCATCGTCATAGGTAGGCTCTGACCTGAAAAATGCACCATATTCACGCTCAATCGTATCGCCAAGTCGGTAGGGTGTGACTACATCCTTCTCATAATCAACAAAATGGATGGAATGATAATTGTCGCTCAACGCGCAGACCAATTCCGCCGATGCACTCTCGTCACTCAGCTTTTCCAAAATTCCGATTGCGCTGAGGGGCTTTCCACCCTCATCGGACTCCGTCAGCGTCAAAGACACACGGATCGTCTCGCCGTCCAGCCGGTTTCTCAGATGTGCAACCGCCCGCTTTTCGCCCCTGTCAATCTTCTCAAACAATTTGATGCATGTCGCCGCATCCTCCGGAATGACAAGCTCATCCAACGCGCTCTGTGGCATTGATGCATACAATTTTTTACAGCCGAGCCGTTCTACCGATAAATCCGTACACACCATCACTTTGTCCTGCGGATAATAGCGGATAGTGAATATCCCGGCTGCTGCCAATACATCCCGTTCCCTTTCGTCTGGCTCAGAATATTTCTTGCCTTGATATGTAACTGTTTTCATAATCTACTGCTTTCCTTGATAACTTACTCCTAGTGTACTGATGCAAACCCACGCATTCAGTTTAACATCTATGATCTTCACAGTCAATCATTGCCAGAAAACAAGTGCCAGCCGCACACTTGCGCGCCCGAGCGGTATGCGAAGCATATACTTCAATTCCGCGAGGGAGCATGAAGTGCTAACGTAGAAGAGCATCCTGCCCGGAGGGCTTTTTGTGTAATGGGAAATTCATCGGAATTTCCTATTACACAAAAACAGGGTCAACGCTGATCGCGCTGACCCTGTCCTGTCGTACATTTAGGCATTAGCCCTCAATTGCTATATACTTTTTCTGCTCTACCTTCGGTTTCGCTTCTTTCTTAGGAATCTCCAGCTTTAAGATACCATGCTTGAACTCGCCCTTGATATCCTCCTCAGTGATATAATCACCTACATAGAACGATCTTGCACAAGAACCTGCGTAACGCTCCTTGCGGATGTACTTGCCGGTTTCCTTCTCCTGCTCGTCCTTATCCAGTCCCTTCTCAGCCTGAATGGTCAGATAACCATCCTTCAGAGAAACCTTCAGCTCGTCTTTCTTGAAGCCGGGCAGATCGACGATCAGCTCATATCCATCCTCATGCTCTTTAATATCTGTTTTCATCAAATTTTTTGCGTGCTTTCCATATAATACCTTTTCAGTATCCGGGAATGTCGGAAACATCGGGAATGCGAAATCGTTCATAAAATTATCAAATAAGTTTTCTCCAAAAATATCATGCATCATCATAAGTCATATCTCCTTTCAAATGAAAACTTCATTTCTTTTGTTGATTATGTTATAACACTTTTGTTAGCACTCGTCAAGAGAGAGTGCTAACAATTCACATTTTTTTCACAATTTCCTTGTACTAGCTTTATGATATTTAAAGGAGCACACGTTATGAATCTATCTGTATTTCTGGCACTGGCTGCCTACGCCTGCGCCACCACCTTCAGCCCCGGTTCGAACAATGTACTGCTGTTATCCTCTACGGGGCAATACGGTTTTAAAAAATGCCTGCCGCTCATGCGGGGAATCTGGACGGGGTTGATCACCGTTATGCTCATCTGCGGCTTTGGATGCGCACTGCTGAACAACTTGATTCCCGCAGTCGAAGTCTATGCCCGCTTTGTCGGTGCCGCCTACATTGTGTGGCTCGGATACAAAACACTGACCGGAGCTGCCGCACAGCAGCCGTCCGGCTCTGAACCGCATATTCCATGTGGTCATGACTCTGCTGCTGTTCTGGTGTGTTTATAAAATGCTATTTTAAATCGCGGTTGTAAATCTGTCCCGATAAATAACGGAAAAAAGGATCTTTCGCATCTGAAAGATCCTTTTTCGTATATTTTATTTGGTAAATGCCTCTACGAGTGACTTCGCCTCTGCCTCATCAAATCCATCGGTGTTGACAAGCTGATCGACAAACCAGTCTGCCACGCCCGCAGTCGCCTGCTTAAAGCTGTCGGTATCGATGTCCTCGGTATGTGCGACCTCGATCGTATCATTTGCCTCCCAATTTTCTACGAGCAGCTCACACTCATAGCGGTTGATCTCACGCTGATAATCGATCGTCTTTTTCGCATTTGCATCAATGACCTCGCGCTGCGCATCGGTCAGACTGTCGTAAATATCACCGTTCATACAGAAGAACAGACAGTCATAATATGCGTTCCACAGGGATAGATACTCCTGCACCTCCTGCACGGACGCGGATGCGATCGCCGGAAGCGGATTCTCCTGTCCCTCTACCGTATTCTGCTGCAATGCGGTATAGGTCTCTGACCAGTTCATATTGGTCGCGTTTGCCTGCCAGTCCTCATAGGACTTCATCAGCAGGTTCGATCCTGCGACACGGATCTTTAAACCGTTCAGATCGTCTACAGATGTCACCGGGCGCTTGGAGTTCGTCAACTGGCGGAAACCGTTTTCTGCCATACCGAAGCACTTCAGACCCATGCCTGCGAGAATCTCCTCGAGCTTCTCTCCTGCCTCTCCATCGAGCTTGGCATCGACATCGTCATAATCATCAAAAATATACGGCAGTGACACGACATTGAACCGATCATCAAAGCCTGAATAGATCAAATTGCTGTGCATAGATATCTGTACCGGATCACCCTCCATCAGCGCACCGATACCGTCCTTCTGCGAGCCGTTCGTCAACTGATCGGAGAAGCCGTCTACGACAACCTTTACCTTGCCGCCCGTAGATTCCTCCATCAAAGCGCCAAAGTAACGTCCTGCTTTCGCCCAAGTCGATGTCTCACCGGTCGAACATGCAAAATGCCATGTCATTTCCTCCCACTCGGCATCGTTATAATAGGCATCCTCCGCAGGATCATAGGTCTCGTTATCGTATGCCTGCAGCTTGGAATCATCCGCCGCCACATCCGTATCCGTAGACAGGCTTGTGCCGTCTGTGTAGGCAGCACGCGGGAAATAGGTAAATACGACCAATACGACCAAAGCCGCTGCGATCATCGGCATAACAGCCTTTGAAATCTGCTGCAAAGTGACCTTTGCCACATTTTTTACCTTCAGGCTGATTGCGACAAACAGATTGACGCCTACCGGCGGTGTCACCTGTCCGATCGCAAGGTTTAACGTGGACATGATACCGAACGCAACCGGGCTGAAGCCAAGTGAAGTGCAGATCGGGAACATGATCGGTATAAAAATATACATTGCTGAGTTTGCATCGATAAAGCAGCCTGCGATCAGGAAGATCACGTTACAGATCAACAGGAATACAAACTTGTTGGATGATACGCTTCCAAGCAGTGATGACGCAGCATCAGAAATACCGAATAAGGTACATACATACGAGAATAACGTCGCAGATGCCACGATCAGCATGATACCACCTGTTGTCTTGGCAGACTCTACCGTGATCTCAAACAGATCTTTCCATTTGATCTCGCGGTAAATAAATACGCCTACCACCAGTCCGTATACGGCAGACACTGCGGCTGCCTCTGTCGGTGTAAATACACCACCGTAAATGCCGCCAAGAATAATGACAGGCATCAAAAATCCCCAGAAAGCGTCTTTGAAAGTGACCCAGCGCTCTTTCCAGCTTGCTTTTTCACGGGATGACTGAATCCCTTTCTTCCGCACCTCGATCATAACAACAACGATCAACGCCAAACCCATCAAAATACCGGGGATAATACCGGCGATAAACAGATCACCTACATTTTCGCCTGTGATCGATGCGTATACGACATATGCGATACTCGGCGGAATAACGATTGCGATCGAGCTGGCTGCCGCCATCAGCGCCATTGCAAACGGAGCGCTGAATCCTGCCTCTACCATCGCAGGAATGAGGATTGCGCCCAGCGCCGCTACGGTAGCGGGACCGGAACCGGAAATCGCTCCGAAGAAACATGCCACGATGACACAGACAATCGCAATACCGCCCCGTCTATGTCCGACACAACTGTCAATAAACTTGATCAGACGCTTGGAAATACCTGCTTTCGCCATGATATTTCCCGCAAGGATAAAAAACGGAATTGCTAACAGCAACGTTTTACTGATACCTGTGTATGTATTGGTCGCCACGACAGTCAGACTCTGTCCCGCCGTCAAAATCGCAGCCACGGATGATGCGCCCAGACAGATTGCGATCGGCACATCCAAAATCAGAAGTACAAAAAATACTAAGAAAAGGACTGCTGTGATCATTACTGATTGCCCTCCTTCCTAGCATTTAAGAAATCCATTGTATTTTCGATAAAATGAAGTACCAGAAAGATACCGCAGATCGGCACAAAAGACCAGAAAATCCAGCCTGGCCAATGCAATACATAGGTATGTGCATTCTGCTCGTATTCAGCAACGGTGCGGATCACGCCCTGCCATGTCAAAACGATGCAGTAGATCAGGCTGAATGCATTTGCCAGCAGCTTCTGTACCAGCCTTGCAGTACCGCTCAACCGGTCAGACACCAGACTTAAACCTACCAGTCCACCGTCCTCCCTGCAGGCAAGTGCAGCTCCCATCAGGGAAATCAGCACAAACAAAGCGACGACTAGCTCGTCCACCCATGTGAGCGAGTGATTCACCGCTTTTCGACCCACGACGTTTGCGAACGTGAGAAACAGTGATGCCAACAAGGTAACAGCCATCACTACATTTTCGACTTTTACCACGCCGTGCATGATTTTTTTGTACGTGTTCATAACTAACCCTCCTCGTGAATTACCGGAACCATCCGTATATCGGACAGTTCCGGTTTCTTCTATATAGCAGCCTTGATTGCTACTAATAAATCATCATATGTTTCAAAAGCCGGCAGCTCGGGATAATCCTTCTTGATCTGCTCGGTACTCTTGAATAAAAAGCCAGCCTTGCTCGCCTGAATCATCGCCAGATCGTTGAAGCTGTCTCCGCTGGCGATCGTCTCATATCCGATCGACTGTAATGCCCGAACCGTCGTGAGCTTTGACTTCTCACAGCGCATCCGAAATCCAGTGATCTCTCCGTTATCTGCTACCTCTAAGGAATTGCACATGATCGTCGGCCAGCCGAGTTTTTTCATGAGCGGAGTCGCAAACTGCTCAAACGTATCACTGATGATGATTACCTGCGTCAAGGAACGCAGCTCATCCAAAAACTCCTTCGCTCCGGGAAGCGGATCGATCTTCGCGATCGTTTCCTGAATCTCCTTCAATCCCAAGCCACGCTCCCTTAAAATATCCAGCCGGAAATTCATCAGCTTGCCATAATCGGGTTCGTCCCTTGTCGTTCTTTTCAGCTCTTGAATACCACTCGCCTCCGCAAACGCAATCCAGATCTCCGGTACCAGTACACCCTCTAAATCCAAACATACAATATTCATGGTTCTACTCCTTTTTATCTCAACATCAACCACATGTGTTATATTTGTACGCTCCCACTTTAACCGAGTAACGTCCTATAGTATACTACTATAGATTCGCTAGAAGTTCAAGGGATTTGTCGTACAAATGTAAAAAGAGTCGAAAATGATCCGCACATCATGCGTGAGAGGGCGCTAGAACTCCGGTGGACTTCTAGCGCCGACCGAAGTGAAACGGAGAACGATCCTGTTCGAGTCCGACTGGACTTGAACAAAAAGAAAAGACAGGGTAAATACCCTATCTTTTCTTTTTATTGACGTGCGTGAGAGGATTCGAACCCCCGACACCTTGGTCCGTAGCCAAGTGCTCTATCCAGCTGAGCTACACACACATATTCAATTTAGACCTTTCGGTCAATGCCCGCGACCGGAATCGAACCGGTACTGTGTCACCACAACAGGATTTTAAGTCCTGCGCGTCTGCCAGTTCCGCCACGCGGGCATGTACATAAGCTGTACAATGGGACCTATAGGGCTCGAACCTATGACCCTCTGCTTGTAAGGCAGATGCTC
>CAVHZH010000094.1:0-8385 GCA_963640395.1 Oscillospiraceae bacterium | reverse complement strand
TAACACTTTCACTGGAAAATGTTGCTATACAAAATCCGGTCACTGTATAGCAAAACTGACACATAAAAGCATCTGTTTTGTTGGATTTGACAAATGACAAAAAGAGTTCTGCCACTATCACCGCCGCGGTGCGCGCTACACTTCGTTTCGGTAGGCACTGGGCGTTTTGCCGTATTGCGTTTTGAACGCACGGTTGAAATAAGAGAGATTGTCAAAGCCGACATCTGCTGCGACCGACAGGATCGTGGCATCGGACTGCAGCAGCAGGCGGGCAGCGATCGTCAGGCGGTATGAGTTGAGATACGCGGTAAATGATGTCCCCATCGTCTGCTTGAAGAATTTCATAAAATGTGATTCCGAAAATCCGGAAAGCTCCGCCATCTGCGCAATACTCATCGGTGAGGCATAGTTCAGCTCCACATATTTGATGACGGATTTCAGCTTTTCGATGTTTTTTTGTGCCGCACCGGTGCGCTGCTTCTCGCAGTGGCTCGTATACAGTGCAAAAAAAAGGGCAAACAGATTTCCCTTGATCGCCAGCGGATAACCGGCTGGAAAATAAGAACAGATATTGTCATTTTTATCCAGACAGCCACGCACGGTCGCATAGGCACTGTCCCTAGCGCGGAGCACGGTCGGACATGCAACCTGCAGCGAGAAAATAGGCTGTAAAAAGAGCAGAAAGCTTGTATCCGCGCCAGAGGATTCGAGCAGGCTTGGGTGGAAAATGATATTTTCGTACTCCATGATCTCTGATTTGATGCCGCGTATCTCATGGAGCTGTCCGGGCAGGATCAGCACGATCTCCCCTGCGGTGACAGGGTATTCGTTCAGATCGACACAGATCACGCCGCGTCCTTTTTTTATATAGATAAATTCGACCTCGTCGTGCCAGTGGAGCGGCACCTGAAGAAAATCGAGCGGAATGGAGCACAGGTAGGTATTATACGGAAAGCTTGCGTCAAAATGGTTCTTTTTTTCATGATAGGATTCATATTCCGGTATGTTCATAGCAGCAACCTCTTTCGCGTGAAAATTACTCGATGATAGGATTGTACTATCCTTTCACAGAATATTGCAAGCATTTTCTTATAAAGAACAGATATACTACAGATAAGTTCAAGCGTTATATATGGTTACAGTTTCAAAACTCATCTTCCACGACATGCTTGCATGTCGGTGGGAGATGTAACCGGAGGTTCGGGTGTTTTGACACCCGAACCATATATAATAGAAACAGGGCTTGAAGGAACATTCATGTAAAAGATGGCACAGAGCAAAAGGAGCAGAACGATGACAGTCAATGAATATGTAAAAAAGAGATTTGGACGTTTTATGGATCAGTGCACCAACGAGGAGATCTACGTGGCACTGTTAGAGTATGTGAAGGAAGCTGCAAAGGAGAAGGAGAGCAACGAGGGCAAAAAGAAGCTGTATTATATCTCGGCAGAGTTTTTGATCGGCAAGCTGTTATCCAACAACCTGATCAATCTGGGGCTGTACGATGAAGTAAAGACAGAGCTGGAAAAGTGCGGAAAATCACTCGCTGCCATCGAGGAGATCGAGGCAGAGCCGTCGCTCGGAAACGGTGGACTCGGCCGTCTGGCAGCATGCTTTCTGGACTCCATCGCGACACTCGGACTCAACGGCGACGGTGTCGGATTGAATTATCATTACGGCTTGTTCAAGCAGGTGTTCCGCAATCACTTGCAGAACGAGACACCGAATCCGTGGATGACAGAAAATAGCTGGCTGCATCCGACCGATACCACATACAATATTGAATTCGGCGGCTTTCAGTTAAAGTCAAGGATGTATGATATCGATGTGGTCGGTTATGAGAACCGCACGACCAAGCTGCATCTGTTTGACGTTGAGACTGTAGATGAGTCGATCGTCGGAGCAGATAATATTGATTTTAATAAAGAAGACATTGCAAAGAACCTGACCTTATTTTTGTATCCGGATGACAGCGACGATGCAGGCCGTCTGCTGCGTGTCTATCAGCAGTATTTCATGGTCAGCAATGCGGCACATCTGATTTTGGATGAGGCACAGGCAAAGGGATCTGATCTGTACGATCTGTATGACTATGCAGTGATCCAGATCAATGATACCCATCCGACGATGGTGATTCCGGAGCTGATCCGTCTGCTGCAGGAGCGTGGCATGACGATGGATGAGGCGATCGAAGTCGTATCTAAGACCTGTGCGTACACGAACCATACGATTCTCGCAGAGGCACTCGAAAAATGGCCGGTAGCCTTCATGAAACAGGCGGTTCCGCAGTTGATGCCGATCATCCGTGAGTTGGATGCGCGTGTCAATAAGAAGTACAACGATCCCGATGTAGCGATCATCAATAAGGATGACTGCGTATGCATGGCACATATCGATATCCACTATGGCATCAGTGTCAATGGCGTAGCGGCACTGCATACAGAGATTTTGAAAAACACCGAGCTGCACAAGTTTTATGAACTTTATCCGGAAAAATTCAATAACAAGACGAACGGTATCACGTTCCGCCGCTGGCTGCTCTACAGCAATCCCGAGCTGGCAAAGCTGATCGAGGAGCTGATCGGACCCGGCTTCAAGAAGGATGCCATGGAGCTGACAAAGCTGGAGCAGTTCTTGAATGATGATGCGGTATTGGAGAAGCTGCTCGCCGTCAAGGATGCGAGAAAAGCAATTTTGAGAGATTACATGAAGCGCACACAGAATATTGAGCTGGCAGAAAATGCGATTTTTGATATCCAGATCAAGCGTCTGCACGAGTACAAGAGACAGCAGTTGAATGCACTGTATGTGATCCATAAATATTTTGAGATCAAGGGCGGCAAGCTGCCGAAGCGTCCGATCACCGTGATTTTCGGCGCAAAGGCTGCACCGGCTTACGTCATTGCAAAAGATATCATTCACCTGATTTTATGCCTGCAGCAGTTGATCGCGGATGATCCGGCGGTCAGCCCGTATTTACAGGTAGTCATGGTAGAAAACTATAATGTGACGCTGGCAGAAAAGCTGATACCTGCTTGCGATATCGATGAGCAGATTTCTCTGGCATCGAAGGAAGCATCCGGAACAAGTAATATGAAGTTCATGCTCAACGGTGCGGTTACGATCGGAACGATGGACGGCGCAAATGTAGAGATCGCCGAGCTGGTTGGAAACGATAATATCTTTATTTTCGGCGAGAGCAGCGAGACTGTCATTGACCGCTATGCGCGCGCTGATTATGTGTCAAGGGAGTATTACGAAAAGGATGCGGATCTGAAAAAGTGCGTAGACTTTATCGTGGGCGACGAGATGCTTGCGATCGGTGTAAAAGAGAACTTGGAGCGTCTGTATCGGGAACTGTTAAACAAAGACTGGTTTATGACCTTCCCCGATTACGAGGATTATGTAGCAACAAGGGATCGCATTTATGAGGCTTATGAGGATCGCAAGGCATGGGCGAAAATGATGTTAAAGAATATCAGTCAGGCGGGATTTTTCTCATCTGACCGCACGATCGCACAGTACAATGATGAGATCTGGAAATTAACAAAATAGGGTATTTTTGGAAACGTCGGCAGTGATCATGCCGGCGTTTTATATGCAGTATTTGTACGGAAAAAAACAATAATTTCTTGACTTTCAAAATGAAAAAGGCTATAGTAACAATCGATTAAAGGGTAAAATTTTATAGAGAGGGGGATACATATGATAATGATAAGACGGCATATTTACGTGACGAAATGTCTCGTATTCCTTTGCATGTCTGTGGTTGTCGCGTGCGGTTGTTATGCACAGCTGGACAATGGTCTTAGCTACATTGTCTGCAGGGAATCCTCCGAATCGGTATATCAGCAGATAAAGACACAGATCGCCACGTTCCCGGATCTGTTGGACAGCGGACAGTGGATTTCAAATGACGATGTGCCGGCATCGGCTGATTCCAATGACCGCAGGGCGGTATTTATCCATCGGGCAGATGCCTCCTTGCTAATGCAGCACCGGCCGCTGCCCGGACTTGCCGCGCTGGTCGCGATGCTCGCTGCCGGGATTTTCCATGACAGCAGTTGCCAGACGCATGGGCTGATGCATATTGTTTCTTATATACAGGCACATGATGGGATCAAAGGACACCTTTTCCTTTTTGTATAACACATTCGTAACTGTTCAGAGCCCCATTCGCAAAACCGCTGCTGCGCAGCTTTCCTTTTGCTCATGTGGCGTTCAAGCCAAATAAAATTTCATAATCAGCCTTAGAAATGCAAGCATTTCACGTCTGATATACGAAATTTTGCCTGGCTCTGAACAGTTACACACATTCATATTAAAAACAGAAGAGAGGAACAATTATGGTTGCAAAAATTTTAGCACTGATTATTTTCCTTGTGATGTTCCTGTTGATCATCACAGAGAAGATCGAACGTCAGTATGTAACGTTAGGTTGCGGAGCGATTATGCTGGTTGTCGTATTCGGTATCTGCATGCGCAGCCCCGAGGCAATCCTGAACACATTGAATTTTCACAGTATTTTTACCCCCGATTTCTGGCATGCGAGTGCAGAAGCCAGTGAGACGACCGCAGGAATCAACTGGTCTACGATCATTTTCATCGCAGGCATGATGATCATGGTAGAGGGCATGGGAAAGGCAGGATTTTTCCGCTGGCTGTGTCTGAAGCTTGCTAAGATGGTTGATTACAAGCCGGTGCGTATCTTTGTCGTATTTATGGTAATGTCAGCATTTTTGTCTATGTTTATCGACAGTATTACCGTTATTTTATTCTTGGCGGCTGTTACCGTAGAGCTGTGCCAGTTGCTGAAATGTAATCCGATACCGATGATTTTGTCCGAGGTATTCTGTGCGAATCTGGGTGGATCGTCTACCATGTGCGGAGATCCGCCGAACATCATTATCGGAACAGCTTTACATTATTCATTTATTGACTTTTTGACGAATACTGGTGTGATCGCCGGTATTTCGCTGATCGCTGCAGTGATCTATTTTTACTTCTGCTTCCACAAGGAGCTGTCTGCTGAAACAGGCGTGAAGCCGGAGCATCTGCCTGACCCGAAGGATGCAGTTTCTGATAAGAAGCTGTTTGGTCTGAGCATTGCGATCTTTGCCGTTGCAGTTGTGCTTCTGGTAACACATGCGAACACAGGTCTGACCGTAGCATTTATCGGTGTGCTGGTTGCGATCCTTACACTGATCGTTCATCACGCTGAGATTCCGGATCTGTTAAAGAAGGTCGATTATAAGACATTGTTGTTCTTCATCGGATTGTTTATCGTGGTTGGCGGACTGGAGCAGACAGGTGTGCTTGTACTGATCGCGGACGGAATCAGCTATATCTGCGGTTCCAATGCAAAGCTTGTCGTAGCAGTTATCCTCTGGATCTCTGCCATTGCCAGTGCATTTGTTGATAATATCCCGTTTGCGGCTACCATGCTGCCGGTTATCCAGACCTTGTCACAGTTGCAGGGCATTGACCTGTCAGTGCTGGCATGGACATTATCAATGGGTACAGATATCGGAGGCAGTGCAACACCGATTGGTGCATCTGCGAACGTTGTCGGTATCTCAGTTGCTTCCAGAGAGGGTTATCCGATCGGTTGGGGCAAATATTGTAAGTATTGTGCACCGGCGACGATCATGGTTGTATTGATCTCTATGGTGTGCGTTTATGTGAGATATTTCTAAAAAAGGGGGAACGGGATTATGAGCGATTCACAGATTATTATCAGTATCGGACGAGAATACGGAAGTGGCGGACATGCGATCGCGGAAGAGCTGTCAAAGCGTCTGGGCTTAAAAATGTATGACCACAACATTCTCGATGAAGTGGCAGTGGATAAGGGTGTAGATCCGGAGTCATTGCGACGGTATGACGAGAAACCACACAAGCTGTTCCTGTCAAGAAGCGTAAAGGGCCACAGCAATTCTGCGGAATTAAATGTAGCATACATGCAGTTCGATTATCTGAAAAAGAAAGCCGCAGAAGGAGAGTCCTTTGTGGCAGTTGGTCGTTGCGCGGAAGGCATCTTTCAGGGCGATCCGAGACTGATTTCGATCTTTGTTCTCGGAAATAAAGAGGCAAAGTGCAAGCGTATCATGGAAAAGTACCACCTCTCCGAGAAAGAGGCGCTTGAGAAAATGAAACGGCACGATGAGTACCGCAAGCGCTATCACAACAATTTCTGTGAGGATAAATGGGGCGATTCACGCACCTACGATATTTGCATTAACAGCAGTCTCAAGGGTATTGATGCGACCACGGATATTCTGGAGATGTATATTCGTGCGCGCATGGAGGACTCCGGGAAAAATTAAATTTCCTATCAGGCAAGCTACAGCGTCGGCATTCGTCGGCGCTGTCTGCGTATATAGAACTTTTTGACAAACGCAGGGAAACCAAAATCTAAAAAGAAAGGAAGCGGTCTATGAAAAACTTTAATTGGGTGAATTTTATATTTTTGACATTGTCGGGAATCGTTAATGCGGTAGGTGTGGTCATGTTTTTGGCGCCGGTGAAGCTCTATGACAGCGGCATTTCAGGAATCTCCATGCTTGTCTCACAGATCACACCGGAGTGGATCAGCCTGTCGCTGTTATTGCTTGTATTGAACGTGCCTATTTTCCTGCTGGGGCTAAAGCGTGAGGGTCTGACCTTTACGGTCAGCGCGATCTATGCGGTAGCTGTGTACGCGACGGTTGCGTGGGTGATCACGGATATTTTGCCGGTGGATGTGAGTTTTGTATCGCCGCTGGCGGGCAGCGACCTGTTTTTATGTGCGATTTTCGGCGGTATCATCTCAGGCTGTGGCAGCGGACTGGCGGTGCGTTTCGGCGGTGCGATGGATGGTATCGATATTCTCGGCGTGATGTTTTGCAAGCGGATCGGTATCAGTCTCGGCAGCTTTATTATGATCTACAATATCATGCTGTATATTATCTGCGGAATTGTGGTCGGGAGCTGGATCCTGCCGCTGTATTCGATCGTGACTTATGCGGCTGCGTCGAAAATGATTGATTTTATTGTGGAGGGCTTTGACCGTTCCAAAGCTGCATTTATCATTACGGGACAGGCAGATGCGATCTGTGAGCAGTTGTCCGCGACGTTTGAAAACGGAATCACAATGATCCAGGCAAAGGGCTATTATTCCGGCGCGGATCAGACGATGATCTATTTTGTTGTCAACTGGTTCCAGATCGGAAAACTCAAGCGGCTCGTGCATGAGATTGATCCGTATGCATATATTACGATCAATGAGATCGCAGATGTCTTGCATGGAGACGGGAAAATGTGATATGCTGTTACTATCCGCGGAATTGTTTGTCCGTGACTGATATGGCGGACAGGTTTTATTGCGAAAGATTTTTACCGTTGCAGAGAAAACAGGGGATAGAAACAGCATGAGAATTGGTTTTATCGGGGCGGGCAGGGTAGGCTGTTCGCTCGGAAAATATTTAAAAGAATCAGAATCAGGTTGGGAGCTTGCCGGTTATTACAGCCGGAGCGCGGCATCTGCGCAGGAGGCGGCTGAATTTACGGAAAGTGAAGTCTTTACAGACGCTACCCAGTTGGCAGAAGCCTGCGATGTGATCGCGGTGACGACTGCGGACGGTGCGATCGCTGATGTCTGGCATGGGCTGTGTGATCGCATGGGTCAATGGGAGCATCAGATTGTGCTGCATTGCAGCGGGGCTTTGGCTTCAACCATGTTCGATGGGGCGGATGCACGCGGCGTGACGGCTGCCAGCCTGCATCCGTTTTATGCTGTCTTTGATCGGTATCATTCCTATCAGACGCTGGGTGAGGCGTTGTTTACGTTAGAGGGCAGCGGAGAACGCATGGAGGAGCTTCATGCGTGTTTGTGCGCTGCAAATCTGACGATCCAGAAGCTTTCCGCAGAATCCAAGACTGCGTATCATGCGGCTGCGTCGGTAGCCTCAAACCTGATGGTTGGTCTGAGTGAGCTGGCGATCGGGATGCTCGGCGGGTGTGGATTTGACCGTGAGCATGCGCGTATGGCATTGCGGCCGATCATGCAGGGCAATCTGGATGCCATCATGGAGCATGATACGTTTGGTGCGCTGACCGGACCGGCAGAGCGTGCAGATGTGTGTACTGTGGAACGGCATCTGCAGGTGCTGGACGGGGACGACCGGGAGATTTACCGACTGCTGACGAAAAAGATCGTAGAGGTCGCGAAGATCAAAAATCCAGAGCGCGACTATGCGCAGTTGGAGGAGCTGCTCGATCGCATATGATTGAGGGCTGTGGACACAGTAGTTCCTGTCAGAATCCATATGTTATTTTTTTGGTAATGCGCACACATGTATCGCAGGCACGCTCCCGCTACTTGTCGCTGGCAATGGTACATAAGTG
>CAVHZH010000093.1:0-8485 GCA_963640395.1 Oscillospiraceae bacterium | reverse complement strand
TAGGTCGTCGCATCCACGGTCGTGAGCGTCTGCACGATCGTCCAGCCGTCCGGTGCGTCCAGCTCCAGCAGCGGAGCCAGCTCCCATGTACCGTTGTATTCAATGAACACCTGATCCGGGTTGTATTTTTTGTGCAGCTCATGGAATTTCTCACGTGTGATCTGCTTCACATCGTCCAGCATGACAAGGCTGGCATCGATACCGGCCAGCTTCTGCTCGTCCAGCTCTACATCCCCATCCTCACACAAAATGATGAGTGTTCTCGCATCTTTGCCGAATTCATTTTCAAAAAGTGTCTCCGAAATCAGCGAGGTTTTGCCGCTGTCCATAAATCCGGTAAACAGGTATACAGGTATTTCTTGCATTTTCGTTACATCTCCTTACATCTATGAGAACCGCCTGCGCTCTCCAAAGAGCAGACAGCCTATGCGAGCAGGAACAGTTTTTCCAGCTCTTCCTCTTTCAGATCACAGCCGATCACACACAGTCTGCCGGTGTAATCCGGTTCGCCCTCGCGCAGCTCATACTCACCGGGAACCATATCGAAATAGATCCAGCCGCCCTCTGCATTTTCGACCATTCCCTTTGCACGCAGGATCGTGCCGTAAAATTCGTCGTCACTGAGCGTCTTTAAGATATTTTCAATCTCAGTCTTTGTATATTTGTGCGGTGTCTCCTTGCCCCAGCTCGTAAATACATCATCGGCATGATGATGTCCGTTGTGGTCATGGTGATGTCCGCAGGAGCAGACCCCGTTCTCATCGTAGTGATGTTCATGCTCGTGGTCATGATGATGATCGTGGTCGTGATCATGATCATGATCATGATGATGATGCTCATGCTCCTCGTGATCATGGTCATGGTGATGCTCATGCTCCTCATGATCATGGTCGTGGTGGCACTCATGTTCGTGATCATGCTCATGATGATGCTCATGCTCGTGGTCATGATGGCACTCATGCTCGTGCTTTGCGTGCTCCTCTGCCATCAGCTTCATTTCCAGAGAATCCTGTCCCTCGATCACCTTCAGCATCGCCTCACCGGAAATCTGATCCCACGGTGTCGTGATGATCGCAGCCTTCTGATTCAACTGCTGCATCTGCTTGACACACAGCTCAAGCTGCTGCGGTGTCGCATTCTGTGTACGGCTCAGAATAATAGTCGTCGCATACTCGATCTGGTTGTTGAAAAATTCACCGAATGCTTTCATCTGTTTGCTCGCTTTGGTGGCATTGACAACGGTGATCAGACCGTTCAATGTTACATCATGGGTCTTTTCCACATCCATGACAGACTTCATCACATCTGAGAGCTTGCCGACACCGGACGGCTCGATCAGAATGCGGTCGGGATGGAATTTTTCGATCACTTCGTTTAAGTTCTTTCCGAAATCACCGACCAGCGAACAGCAGATACAGCCGGAATTCATTTCTGTGATCTCAATACCGGCATCCTTTAAAAATCCACCGTCAATACCGACCTCACCAAATTCATTCTCGATCAGGACGATCTTTTGTCCGGCAAAAACCTCCTCAATCATTTTTTTGATAAATGTTGTTTTTCCGGCACCTAAAAAGCCGGATACAATGTCAATCTTTGTCATTGTTATGCCTTCTTTCTACATTCTGTTACTTACTTTTAAATAATCGTAACTGTTACATTCTATCGGGTGCAGAGAAGCCGAGCACGTCAATACAGACCTCCAGCACACCACGTGTCAGATCAAGCAAGGCAATGTATGCCTGCTGCAATGCCTCATCGGGCTCTGCAAGGATCTTGGTCTCATGATAAAAATGGTTGAGCGCATTTGCCAGATCATAAATGTATGCGCATACTCTGTGCGGTGCAAGCTCCGCAAATGCCGACTCGATCACACCGTTAAATTTGGCAAGTTCTAACTGCAATGCCTTCTCACTGTCTGAATGCGCCGCGCTGACACACAGACTCTCCGTCGAATGTCCTGCCTGTACATATTTATTTAAAATCGACTTGATACGCACAATCGTATAGAGGATGTACGGACCTGTATTTCCCTCAAAGGACGTAAAGCGGTCTACGTCAAAAATATAGTCCTTCGATGCCTGATTGGACAAATCCCCGTACTTCACCGCTGACAGCGCGATCTGTGCAGCGATCTTTCGCGCTTCCTCCTCACTCATCGTCTGGCTGCCATTCTGGTTCGCCATGATCTTTTCATACATCTTGTCCTCGATACCGGTCAGCAGCGTTTCCAGACGCATCACGCCGCCCTCACGTGTCTTGAAGGGCTTTCCGTCCTTACCATTCATCGTGCCGAAGCCGAGGAAGCACAGCTTTGTATCATCATTTACGATGCCTGTTTTTTTCGCACACCGGAATACCTGTGTAAAATACAGCTCCTGACGCTTGTCCACCACATAAATGATCTCATTCGGATTGTAAGACACCATGCGCTGTACGATCGTCGCCAGATCGGTCGTGTTGTACAAAGACGCACCGTCCGATTTGAGGATCATGCACGGCGGAATCTCCTTTGTATCCGTTTCTTCCTTGACATCAACGACCAGCGCGCCCTCGCTGATATACGCATAGCCGCCGTCCTTCATGCGTCGTACCATCTCGGGGATATAAGGCTGCGCATCGCTCTCGCCCTTCCATAACTCAAACGAAACATTCAGCCGCTTATAATTTTTCTTTAAGTCTGTCACGGATACCTTGATAATATGCTGCCAGAGTGCATGATACCCACGGTTGCCGTGCTGCAGCTCATAGGTCGCCTGCATCGCGCGTTCCTTATATTTTTCATCCTCTTTGGACTTTTTGCTGGCAGTCGGGTAGATCTCCTCCAGCTCAGAGATCGTAAAGGGAGCCTCCTTCGGATATTCTCCGACAAACGCATTGTTAAAATACGGCAGATTCGGCTTGCGCTCGCGCAGCTCCGTGATGATGAGACCCATCTGTAACCCCCAATCTCCGAGGTGGACATCTCCGATCATCGTATTGCCGAGGAAAATACCCATGCGCTTGATACTCTCGCCAATGACAGCAGAACGCAGATGGCCGACATGCAAGGGCTTGGCAACATTCGGTCCGCCGTAGTCGATCATGATCGTCTGCGGCTTTTCCACGCGCTCACAGCCATAACGTCTGCCGGAGGCATCCATTCCCATCTCTTTCAGGTAATCAGCCAGATATGCCGTATCCAGCTTCAGATTCAGGAAGCCGGGTTTCACAGCAGCGATCTCCTCGAACATTTCATTTCCGGCAAGCGTTTCCGCGATCTGCGCCGCGATGTCAATCGGAGCCTTCTTTGCCTGTTTTGCGAGTGCCATCGCTCCGTTACACTGAAACTCGCAGAGATCGGGGCGGTTTGAAACCGTTACACGGGCATAGCTTTTATCAAAGCCAAGCTGTTCAAAAGCGTCCTCCATTGTCTGGGTGATCTGGTCTAATAACTTCTTCATATCCGTTTCCTTTCCTTTGGTATATGTTTCATGGCAAAATAAAAAAGAGTCGCTCGCGACTCTTTCGCGCCCGAGCGGTATGCGAAGCATACACTTCAACTCCGCGAGGTGCGCATCCTTGCATAGCGTTTTTTTGTTTTGAACATTTTCTTTGTTTTCGCCGTAACTACCGACCGTTACATTGCTTCCCTGATGTTATATGATGCACATCCCACCACTCGATCATACTGCGCGCCATTTTTCATCGTGTTCTTCCGTCAAAGCTCTCATGCCACCTATTATATATGATGCGTAAAAATAATTCAACCGCAAGCTGCGCAAATGACACCCGATGTGAATATTTTTTTACGAGACGTACACACTGATAGTAATACATGCACCAGCATGGAGCCGCCGGCAACCGGGCGCTCAAACCAGAATAACGTTTCGGAGGATATCCTCATGTCTGCATACAAAGTCGAGATCTGCGGTGTCAATACCGCCAAACTCCCCATACTCAAGGAAGATGAAAAGAATGCCCTGTTCGCACGCATCCGCGAGGGCGATCCGCTCGCAAGAGAAACCTATATCAAAGGGAACCTGCGTCTGGTACTCTCGATCATCCGGCGTTTTTCCGGTCATACGGACAACATTGATGACCTGTTTCAGATCGGCTGCGTCGGTCTCATGAAATCGATCGATAACTTTGACCCGACACTCGGCGTCAAATTTTCCACTTATGCCGTCCCTATGATCATCGGAGAAATGCGCCGGTATCTGCGTGACAACAGCAGCATCCGCGTCTCACGCTCGCTGCGCGATACCGCCTACAAAGCGATCCATGCCAAAGAACAGCTTATGAACCGCACGCAGGAGGAACCTACGATTGAGGAAATCGCCGCTGAATCAGGGCTTACCAAGGAGGAGATCGTCTATGCACTCGATGCGATCCAAAGCCCGGTCAGCCTCTACGACCCGGTCTACACCGACGGCGGCGACACGCTCTACGTCATGGATCAGATCGCCGACACGAAAAATAAAGAATCCCGCTGGATCGAGTCGCTCTCTTTGTCTGATGCGATGGAGCGGCTCGGTGAGCGGGAAAACTATATCATAAAGCTGCGTTTTTTTGAGGGAAAGACCCAGATGGAGGTCGCGCAGGAGATCCATATCTCACAGGCGCAGGTATCCAGACTCGAAAAATCCGCCCTCAACCATATGAAAAGCTATCTGAAATAAAATCAGAAGCACTCTAGTGTAATGACACTAGCGATCCCATTTGTCGCAGAGCGAATTGATCTGATCGGCAAAACGCGCCAGCTCCTTGTTCGGCAATCCCTCGCTCTTGTTGATGACCGCAAGCAGTCTCTGTCCTGCCGCGAGCAGTCTGGCAAATACATTACTGGATGCCTTGCTGGAATTCTTCGTCTTTTTCGGCAGCATCATGCGGCTGCCCTGTTTGATGCAGGCGTTCGTAAACAGGTCATAAATATCGCCGCTGTATGGTGCGACTGCCTCATAGCCAAGCTCCTGATGCAGATGCATCGCGAATTCGTCTGTCACCTTGTCGTCTCCGTGAACGATAAATACACGCTTCGGCGGATGCTTTGCAAACGCTGCCGCCCATTCGGTCAGCTTGTTTCTGTCTGCATGACCGCTGATACCGGGCAGATTCACGATCTGCGCACGCACCTCGATCATCTCACCGAACAGTTTGACCTCTTTGGCACCGTTTAAGAGCGCGTGTCCGAGTGTGCCGGGCACCTGATAACCGACAAACAGGATCGTCGAATCGTCCCTCCACAAGTTATGCTTTAAGTGATGGCGGATACGTCCCGCCTCGCACATACCGGATGCAGAAAGAATCACGACCGGCTTCTTTAAAAAGTTGATCTGCTTGCTGGCGTTGCTGTCTACCGCGGTTTTTAGCCCCGGGAACTGGATCGGGTTAATTCCCTTTTCTACCAGCTCGAGTGCCTCGTCACTAAAGCATTCCCGCACACTTTTATGGAAGATGTTCGTCGCCTCGATCGCCAGCGGGCTGTCGATATATACCTCAAAATCTTCAAATTCCGGAAGCAGATGCTCTGTCTTGATCCGGCGCAGGAAATAAAGCATCTCCTGTGTACGACCGACAGAAAATGCCGGAATGACGAGATTGCCGCCGCGGATAAAGGTACGCTTGATGACCTCCGCAAGCTCGGCTGCATAGTCTACCGGCAGACTGTGTTCCCGATCCCCATAGGTGGACTCCATGATGACATAGTCCGCTTCCTCCAAAAATGTCGGCGACTTGATGAGCGGCTTGTTGCCCTGTCCGATATCACCGGAAAATACGAGCTTGACCTCTTTTTCTTTTTCTGTCACCCAGAGCTCAATCGAGGACGAACCGAGCAGGTGACCCGCATCCACAAACCGGATTTTTAACGCATCATCGACCTGTACCGTCTCGCCGTAAATACACGGTGTAAACAGGTTTAATACCCCCTGCACATCCTCCATCGTATATAACGGCTCGATCTGTGCGCCACCGGAGCGCTTTGCCTTACGGTTGCGCCATTCCGCCTCGAACTCCTGAATATGCGCGGAATCCTTGAGCATGATCACACACAACTCATATGTCGACTGTGTGCAGTAAATACGCCCCCTGAATCCATGTGCATACAACAGCGGCAGCAAACCGGAATGATCGATATGCGCGTGTGTCACGAGCACGGTATCGACCGCCGCGGCATTGACCGGGATCTCCTGATTGACATATAGATCCGGTCCCTGCTCCATACCGCAATCCACGAGCAGATGCTTATCCCCATATTGCAAAAAATGACAACTACCTGTCACCTCATGCGCCGCCCCCAAAAATTCCAGTAACATAATACCCATCTCCTTTACGCTTTTGAGCAAGCTCCTTTGCCTATTCCTTAAGCCCTCTCTTGTCTATTATTTTACCACTTTTTTCTGATTATTCAAACCGAATTATCTCTTTTTTCAGTCTTTTCATAATCTTTTTTTCCAGTCTTGAAATATAGGACTGCGAGATGCCAAGCGTGTCGGCAACCTCCTTTTGGGTCAGCTCCCTTCCGTCCGGCTGGTGCAGCCCGAAGCGCAGCTCCACGATCTGACGTTCTCGGTCTGACAGATGCTCGATTGCATTGCCGAGCAGCTTTTTTTCGACCTCATTTTCAATATCCTTCGAGATCACATCCTCATCTGTCCCTAAAATATCCGATAACAGCAGTTCATTTCCGTCCCAGTCCACATTTAACGGCTCATCGATGGATACCTCCATGCGCGTCTTGCTATTGCGCCGCAGATACATGAGTATCTCATTTTCGATACAGCGCGATGCATAGGTCGCAAGCTTGATCTTTTTCTCCGGATCAAAGGTATTGATAGACTTGATGAGCCCGATCGTGCCGATCGAGATCAGATCCTCCACGCCGACACCTGTGTTGTCGAATTTTTTTGCAATATAGACAACGAGCCGCAGATTGTGCTCGATCAGCTCCTTGCGCGCCTCCGCGCAGTTATCTCCCATGAGCAGGATGCATTCGCGCTCCCGCGATGCCTCGAGCGGTGGCGGCAGCACCTCCGCACCACCGATATAGTGGAGCTCCCGCTCCTTGTGAAACAGCATGGTATATAGTGTTGGTATCATCTTTAGTTGAAAGCGATTCGGTACATTGATTTTTATGTACATCTGTTGACTCCTTTCAAATAATCGTTAATGGCATTTTGAGGCATGGTCGTGATACATATGAACGCGCATTCCCTATCCACGTTATGAACACTTCGTAAACGTAACAGCACGAAAATACTCACAACGTAAAGCGGCATGTGAGCACAAGCGTTCCAGTTATTGTGGGTGCAGCGCGAGCAAACGTGCATCTGTTTTTCCCGCGTCACCACTTCCGTGAATGGCTGCGGGCGCAGTAGTTCCTGTCAACTGCGACTTTTGTCCGGCGAAGTGCAAGCTTATAGACAGAGCCAGCGGTACTTGGCAAAACAAAGCGAGACACCGCCGGGCAATCGGAGCAGCTTGATCAGAATACTACTGTGGACGCAGCCCGTGATCACATGTTGTTTGCGGGAGCTGCACATGTAGAATACCGTGCTCACATGCCTCAAAACACTACAGATCAACCACCTAAATCGTGAAACGCAGCCGGCAAAATCATCCGGTAGTCTTTTCCTGCAAAGACCTCCTGATCCGCGCTGCCAACCACAACCTCCGTCTGCCTGCCGCCCCTCCATTCCAGCGCATCCACCGTCGTGACCTCCATCAGCCCGTTTCCGACACCGACCGTCATAAACGGAATCAGCCGTGCCGCCGGTTCATCTCCCACGAGCTGACGGTACTCCTGCTGTGCCAGTATATACACCGGCGCATGGACATACGGATCACTCAGTCGGTTGCCCGTATCGTAGAGCCCTATGACTTCCACCGTGTTTTCCCCCTGATAGAGCCTCACTCGGTACAGCCTGTCGTCATGCACCATCCGCCGCTCCTCCAACACCAGCGAAGCCAACAGGCTGCTGGCAGACACGATACATCCTGCGGCAAACCAGCAGCCCTTCGGCAGATGTGCCTGTGCAATGCCTAGGATTCCTCCGGCAGCAACGGTTGCCGCCATTCCCCATAACAAAAGCCGCAAAAACACACCGGCCGTCTGCGGGCGGAACAGCACCCAAAATACAAACGCACGCAGCAGCAGACCACCGGTCATGACGACCGCTCCATATCCGGCAGCCACAAACAGCAGGATCTGCACCGCTTCCGCCACCGCATTCACCCATAAAATATGTATCACGGGGCACTCCCGTTTCATCCACAGATTGACAAACAAACAGACCTGCAGCTCAACAAAAAACGTGCGCAGCCACAGCACATCTATGTAAACCGTCAGCTCCACATATGCATTCCCTCCCCATTGCTTTGATAAAAATGATTATACCGCGAACATCATGCAGATTTTGTCATTTTTGATAGATGAACCAAATGAAGTGAAGAAAGAATCCTGCTTTGCAGGATTCTCCGCCTGCGGCGGGTCGCTTTGGCGACA
>CAVHZH010000092.1:0-8653 GCA_963640395.1 Oscillospiraceae bacterium | reverse complement strand
GTGCGATCCGCCGGAGGCTGCTAAGGAAATGCTGATTAAATCAGCATTTCCTTAAATGTGTGGTAAGGATGTCTGGTCGCTTGGTCAGGCATCTTTTTTTGCGATGGGAAATTTCTAATGTGTTGGTTGGCTGCGGTCACAACAGTATCGCGATCATTTGATCCAATTGCCCAGCGGTGTCTCGCTTTGTTTTGCCAGGTACCGCTAGCTCTGTCTGCAAGCTCGCACTTCGCCGGACAAACGTCGCAACTGCCGCGAACTGTTTTACCCGCAGCCATTCACATTACGAGTAGCGCATTTCGTAATGTAGCAGCGCGAGCAAAGACATGCTTGCGGGAACTGCCGCGCCTGCTGCCAGCCAACACATTGGAAAATATAAGGAAACGCTGATTAAATCAGCATTTCCATAAGTCATAGTTGACTTTTTTTTCGGGAAATTGTAACATAGTAGTAACAGATTGTATACAAAATACAGTAGACAACATACAAGACAGGGGATTTGGATATGGCGAATGTCATTCATTTAAAAGCATTGGCAAAAATCAATCTCGGATTGGATGTGATCGGTGTACGAGAGGATGGCTACCATCTGGTGCGTATGATCATGCAGACGATCGATCTGTATGACTGGGTAACGGTTCGGAAAGCAGCGCATAAGGACATTACGCTTGCGACGAATCTGAATTTTTTGCCGACAGATCATCATAATATTGCTTATCAGGCGGCAGAATTGCTAAGGAAAGATTATCCACAGGTCACGGGCGTGGATGTGCGCATCCATAAGTGTATTCCGGTCGCAGCGGGCATGGCAGGCGGCAGCACGGATGCGGCAGCCGTGTTATACGGGATCAATAAGCTGTGGAAGCTCGGTATACCGATGCAGCGGCTGATGGAATACGGCTTGCAGATCGGCGCGGATGTTCCGTTCTGCCTGCTCCGTGGGACAGCACTCGCGGAGGGGATCGGAGAGGAGCTCACCACGTTGCCGCCGATGCCGCAATGCTACATTCTCATTGCCAAACCACCGGTGAGTGTATCTACGAAATCGGTCTATCAGGCGCTTGATGCACTTGCGCAGCCGCCCCATCCGCCGATTGACGCGCAGATCGAGGATCTGAAGGCGCAGGATCTGGCATCGCTGGCGACACACATGGGAAATGTGCTGGAGGATGTAACTGTTCCGATGCACCCGCAGATCGCGCAGATCAAGCAGTTGATGACGGATCACGGCGCGCTTGCTGCGATGATGAGCGGCAGCGGACCGACGGTATTTGGTATTTTTTCGGATAAGGAACAGGCATATATGGCAAAGGAACAGGTTCGTGACAGCGGGCTTGCCAGGCAGGTCTATGTGACGAGACCGTTTCATAAGGAGACAGACAGATGAATGATCAGTTAAAATTAAATATGGATGCGTATCTGCCACTTCGGGATGTGGTATTTAATACTTTGCGCGAGGCGATTCTGCGCGGGGATCTGGTGCCGGGCGAGCGTCTGATGGAGCTTCAACTGGCGGCGAAGCTCGGAGTGAGCCGCACACCGATCCGTGAGGCGATCCGGATGCTGGAGCAGGAGGGGCTGGCGATCACGATTCCCAGAAAGGGTGCGATCGTGGCAGGCATGACAGAAAAGGACATGCAGGATGTGCTTGAGATCCGCGAGGCGCTGGAGGAGCTGTCGGTACAGGTGGCGTGCGATAAGATCACGGATGAGGAGATCGCAAAGCTGCGTGAAAGCATGGAAAAATTTGAGACATCGCTAAAGAGCGGGGATATCAAACGCATGGCAGAGACGGATGTGGAATTCCATGATGTGATCTATCAGGCGACAGACAACCCGAAGCTGATCAATATGTTAAATAATCTGCGGGAGCAGATGTACCGGTATCGTGTGGAATATCTGAAAAATCCGAGTAACCATGAGCAGCTATTGCAGGAGCACGAGGCGATCTATCGCGGAATCATGAAAAAGGATAAGGATGCCGTGACAGAAATGATTCGCAGGCATATCAGCAATCAGGTGGATGTCGTGAAGAATATTATCCGCGAACAGGAAAAGTAGGGCACATAATATCGCTGAGAGGCAGCATACTAAAAAGGATGGGACGTTGTCCCATCCTTTTTTCGACGAATAAACAGCAAGGAGACCCCCGTGAACCAATACACAGTGACAGACAATCTCGAACACAATAAACGTTTATTTAAGGAAATCTTTTCGGACTGCGCAGACATCAAAATGGTCACAATGCAGCTCGGGCAGGAAAAGCAGCTTCCATGCATGGTTGCCTACATTGAAGTTGTGGCGGGTGCTTGTGCATATGGCAGTTCGGAAATCGGCAGACTGCTGGAGGCATTGTCCGGGTGCAGCCGGGAGCAGGCAGTGGATTTTCTCATGGAAAACAGCCACGGCATGACGGACGTACAGATGTATACAGATCTACAGGATGCGGCGGCGGGACTGCTCACGGGCGACCTGATCCTGTTTGTGGATGGTGTAAAGGGCGTGTTCAAGATCCCCGATCAGGGCTATCCGGGCATGGGTGTGCAGGAAACCGGATCAGAAAAGGTCACGCGCGGCTCCAACGAGGGCTTTTCTGATTCAGTAAAGACCAATACGGCACTGATCCGGAAACGCCTGCGCGCAACAGAGCTGAAAAACATAGAGCAGACGATCGGGCGCAGAACATCAACTCTTGTCAATCTTATGTATATGGAAGGGATCGCGCGGATGGAAGTGCTCGAGGAAATCCAAAAGCGTCTCTCACGTTTTGAAATCGATGGAATTTTAGACAGCGGGATGATAGAACAACTGACCGAACGGCACTGGGCTTCCCCGTTTCCGCAGTTTCAGACGACCGAGCGCCCGGACCGCGCGGTACATGCGTTGCTCGAGGGACGGATCGTGCTGCTGTGCGATCACTCTCCGGCTGTGCTGATCCTGCCGACGGATTGCAACGCTTTTATGCAGACGAGCGACGACTATTACAACCGCCCGCAGATCGTCAGTCTGGAACGCATCGTGCGGTATCTGGCAGCATTTTTTGCACTGTCACTGCCGGCATTGTATCTGGCAGTCATCAATTTCCACACGGGGCTGCTGCCGACAAGCATGCTGCTGACATTTGCACAGGCGCGCGCCGGTGTGCCATTTTCCTCGCTGGCGGAGCTGCTGTTGATGGAGTTTGGCTTTGAACTGCTGCGCGAGGCGGGTGTGCGTGTGCCGGGGACAATGGGAAATACGATCGGTATCGTGGGCGGTCTGATCATCGGAACAGCAGCGGTCGATGCAGGGCTCGCAAGCCCTGTCGTCGTGATCGTTGTGGCATTCACGGCACTGTGCTCGTTTGCGATACCGAATGAGGAGTTTGTGACCGCTTTCCGGCTGCTCAAATTCGGGATGATCCTGATAAGCGCATGGCTGGGTTTGTTTGGCTATCTGCTGGGGCAGCTGGCATTGCTGATCCATCTGTCCGGGCTGTATTCCTTCGGGGTGCCGTATCTGATGCCGTTCGCCGCATCGGGCGTGGAGGACGGTGCGCAGTGGAAAGATGGCATGGTGCGTTTTCCGCTGTTCTGGCTGGATCGCAGACCGGTGTATGCAAAGCGGGAGAACCGGATCCGTTTCTGCTGGAAAAACGGTCAGTCAGAGGGTCACACGGATGACAAAGATCAAAAGTAACAGGGAGCGCGTGCGATATGAATATCAGAAATGAAAAAATGTCCTGCAGGCAGGCGGGACGGCTGTTCTTTTACAGCTTTTTCCCATTGTCGGTGTTGCTGCTGCCGCAGATGCTGGCGCAGACCAGCGGTATGGACGGACTTTTTGCGCTAGTCGGCGGAAGTCTCGCAGGCTATATATTTTTGCGGATCGCGCTGTGGCTGACGGAACAGATACAGGAAGATTATGTCAACCTGCTAATGCATCTGTTTGGCAGGGCTGTCACAGGACTGGTGCTCGTGTTGTATCTGCTCGTCGCACTGTGCGGAGCCGCGTATGGCTTAGAACTGCTCTGTCAGGTCATCCGCAGCTATCTGATCCGCGATACAGCGGTGTGGCTGGTCATGGGTGCGCTCAGTGTGCTGGCGGTCTATGGGTTGGGCGGCGGTGCGGAATGCAGGGGCAGAAGATGTGGGCTGCTGTTCTGGCTTGTGCTCGTGCCGCTGATTTTGCTGCTTTTTCTGGCAGCGTGGAACATAGAGCCGGATCACTGGCTGCCGATGGCGCAGGCGGGCAGACGGCAGTTGGCGCAGGATGCCTATCTCGTATTTGGGTGTTCGATGGCAGCCGCCTATCTGCCGGTCTATGCGGACAGTGTCAGCCACAGGGAGGAATTGTGTGCCGCGCTTAAGCGCAGCTATGTGTTCAGCGCGGTGCTGATCATTCTTTTCTTTCTGGCGCTGACAGGTATCTATGGCGTGCCGACGGTTGCAGTGATGGACGAGGCGGCGCTGGAGCTGACCGCGATGGTCAAGGTGCCGGGCGGCTTTCTGGAGCGGCAGGACGCACTGCTGTGCGCCATATGGTTTGTGGGTATGTATCTGTTTGTGGAAAATGCGTTGTACGCTGCCGTCTGGAGCATGGAAAAGCTGGCCAACATGCAGATGGCTCACTGGTTTCGTGCGGGCGGGGGCATTCTCATGTATGTGGCGGCGCTGCTGCTGTACCGCTACCGGAATCTGAAAGATATGCTAGGGGAGGTTTATCTGAAATTCACAGTGCCGATGCTGCTTTTGACAGTTGCGGCAGCGGCATTGCTGACCGCACGGAGAGAAAAACAGGCAGGCAGACAAAAAAAGGACAGTGGTTCACCGGACATCGGATGGCAGCCGGGGCGGAAAGGGAAAAAATGAAAAACAGGCAGTGGATAGCAGGCATTTTGTGTGCCATAGGTATCGGGCTGACCGGATGCGGACAGCTGGAGATCGAGGAGAGGTCCTTTCCGCTGGCACTCGCGATCGAGCCGGGAGCAAGTGACGGCAGCTATGATTTTACATTTTTCTTTGAGGAGATGGAGAGCGCGGGCAGCAGCCTGTATCACAAGGAAAATGTCAGGGTGACGGCAGGCGGATATCCGCAGGCATATACGACCTTTGGGCGCACACAGGCGGCGCAGCCGGATGACAGCCATATGCAGGTCATTTTGCTGTCGGAGGAGCTGTTGGACGAGCAGGAATTTCTAGGCTCCTTTTACAGCTATGCGATGAAGGAGCATCATTTTTCATGGAATACCATGGTCTATCTGACAGGGGCGGATGAGGAGCTTGCGGCAGAGCTGGCAGACCATACCGGCGACCGCCCGGGCAGCTATCTGCGCGATATGGCGCAGAGCGATGAGCAGGAAAAAACGGCAGGCGTGCCGACGCTCGGGGATCTGTACATGGAATGCCAGAACAGGGAAAAGGTTCTGCTGCTGCCGGTGTTAGGCGGTGAGCTGCCGCTGCACGTCGATCATTACCGGCTGCTCGCGCGCGGACAGGTGCATGGAAGCGTCGAGCCGGACACGGCGCGGCTCATCCAACTGCTGCAGGGCAAGCTAAAGAAAATGCAGCTCGAGCTGGCAGATGGGACGATCATGGAGCTGAACGGCATCAGATCCGGGCGCGAATATGTGCCGCAGAGCGGGCGCTGGCAGGTGACGATTCGTATGGAAGCCGTGGCGCAGAACCGACTGCAGCTATCTGAAATGGAGCGTGAGCGTCTGCGGGAGGAGAGCGTAGCACTGTTGAAAAAACGCCTGTCGCCGCTGCTGCAGTGGGCACCGGTGAAGGATGCAGACGGTCAACTGGTGCAGCCGCGCTATGTGCTCGACCTGCAGGTGCTTGAATAAATGGATGCAGACGCGGCTATACTTCCTCTTAGGATGCAGGAAATGTGCATCGAAGGAGGAACTTAGATGTTTGCGATAGATCGGAATAGAAATGTGAAAAGACAGCGAATCAACCGGGTACTGTTTGTCGTGTGTACGATGCTGCTTTTGACCGGCTGCTACACGTTTGCCGCGCAAGCGGCGGAGGCACAGCGGATAGAGGCATTGTCCGACAAGGTGCTGCGTTTTCATGTAATCGCAAAGAGTGACAGCGCGGATGACCAGCGCCGCAAGCTGCTCGTGCGGGATGCGGTCGGTCAGTGGATGGAGCTGAAGCTGCAAAATGCGAAAAACCGGGCGAACTGCGAGCAGATCATTGACGAAAACAGGGCTCAGATCCGTGCGGTGGCAGAGCAGACGCTGGCGACGGACGGACAGCCGGAGCAGGTACGTGTGCAGCTTGCGGATGTGGAATTTCCGGACAAGGTATACGGCGATTATACGTTCCCGGCGGGTACCTACCGGGCATTGCAGATCATCATCGGGGAGGGCGGCGGACATAACTGGTGGTGTGTGCTTTACCCGAACCTGTGCTTTTCGCCGGAGGGCTATGATGTCACGGGCGATGGCGCAAAGGAACAGCTTTCGCGGGCACTCAGCGCGGAGGAATACCAGATGCTGCTGCGCGAACACCGCTACCACATCAAAATACGTTTTTTGGAAAAACTATTTGAAAAATAGTAACAGAATCAGATGATAAAGGTTTTCATTACAGATAAAAACTGCTATACTGAATGGGAAACAAAGGAGGCATACATGACAAAGGATGTATTAGTGACGATCTCCGGGCTCCAATTCTCAAAGGAAAGCGGAGAGACGCCTGAACCGGTCGAGGTGATCTGCCCCGGTACTTATTATAAGAAAAATGACAAGCATTATGTCGTATATGAGGAAATCATCGAAGGGTTTGAGGGCGTGACAAAAAATACGTTAAAGCTCCAGCCGGGTTCACTGGACATTATGAAACGCGGAGTCAGCAACGTACATATGGTATTTGAAAAAAATAAGAAAAACACAACGTGCTACAACATGCCGTTCGGCAGCCTGATGATGGGGATCGATGCAAAGGGTGTCGTCGTGGAGGAATCCGAGCATCATATTCACGCGAGTGTCAGCTATGAGCTCGAAATGAACTACGAAAAGATGGCAGACTGCGAGATCAATATCGATATCCGCTCCAAAGGGATCGGGAATTTTCAACTGGCATAGCCAAAAAGGGGGACATACAAATGAAGGTAAAAAAGGCGATTATTCCGGCAGCGGGACTTGGCACACGTTTTCTGCCGGCGACAAAGGCACAGCCCAAGGAGATGCTGCCGATCGTTGACAAGCCGACGATCCAGTATATTATCGAGGAGGCGGTTGCCTCCGGCATTGAGGACATTATCGTTGTGACCGGGCGCAATAAGCGCTCCATCGAGGATCATTTTGACCGCTCGATCGAGCTGGAGCTCGAGCTTGAGCGCAGCGGCAAGACCGAGATGCTGCAGATGGTACGCGACATTTCCGAGATGGCGAATCTGCACTATATCCGCCAGAAGGAGCCGAGGGGACTCGGACATGCGATACTCGCAGCGAGCCATTTTATCGGAGATGAACCGTTTGCCGTCCTGCTCGGGGACGATGTCGTAGTATCAAAAAAGCCGTGTCTCAAGCAGATGCTTGAGGTCTACGATGAATATCAGACGACGATCCTCGGTGTGCAGACGGTCGCACATGAGGCGGTCAACAAATACGGAATCGTCGATGGACATCTGGTGGATACGCGGATCTATAAGGTCGATGACATGATTGAAAAGCCGGGTCTGGATGAGGCACCGACCGATGTGGCAGTGCTCGGACGCTATATCATCACACCGCAGATCTTTCCGCTGCTGGAGACGCAGGATGCCGGAAAGGGCGGCGAGATCCAGTTGACAGATGCGCTCCGCAGGCTGGCAAAGGAGCAGCCGGTCTACGCCTATGATTTCAAGGGACACCGCTACGATGTCGGAACGAAGATCGGATTTATTCAGGCAAACATCGAGTTTGCGCTGAGGGATGATTCGTTAAAAAAAGAAATGAGGGAGTATCTGGATACGCTCGACCGCTATATGGACGCGATGCTGAGATATGAATAGGCATAAAAAAAGAAGCTGTTTACAGCTTCTTTTTTTATGCCTATTACAGACCAGCCTTTTCTTTTAGCTTTGCCATAAATCCCTTCTTGTGGGGAACTGTCTCCAAAGGACCGCGCATACCCCTGATTCCTGTGATGTAGAGTCCGCTGACAGTCGCCTTGATCTGCTGCTTGACGGGGATCTGTTCGAAGATCTCACTGTCGCACAGGAACGTCATGACCTTCGATCCGACCTTTGCTTTTACGACCGGCATTTTGGAGCGGCGCATCATTTTCGGTGTCTGGTCGAGCACTGCCTGCGGCAGTCCGGCATCGGCGAGTTTCATTTTTTTCTTATCTATGACGAGCAGTGGGATGGTCTGGGCAACGGCTGCCATCTGTGCATCCTGCTCCTCTTTACGCTTCTGCATTTTCTTCCCCAGAAAGTACAGTACAACCATAGCAACGATCAGTACCGCTAAGATGACCAAAAGAACGATCATAGGTGTTGACATAATTTATCCTCCTTGTTTTCAAATACGAAATCTATTGTATCATTCCCGTGGACAAAAATCAATAAAACCTTTTCATTTCATGGTTTCTATGGTAACATTTAAGTTATCGTTTATGGTAGTTAGGGAAACGCTGATTAAAGCGTTTCCCACGCCGGATTTGCGCTGCGAAGCAGT
>CAVHZH010000091.1:0-9111 GCA_963640395.1 Oscillospiraceae bacterium | reverse complement strand
CATCCGGCACTTCCAATACCAGCACGAAATATACATCACCATAGCACTCCGTATGAACAAATCTGCCGTAATCCAGTATCTGCTTTTCTTTGCCGTCCTTGCAGATGATTCTATAGCTGACGATATCAATATCCTTTTCCTGCACGATCTGCTTGCCGATATCCTTTTTTACCCTTTTTAAGTCCTTCGGATGCACCATGCCCTGAAAGGTGTTGTTCGTCAGCTCCTGAAATTCCTCGTCAGTCTCACATCCATACAGCTCACATAGCTGATGATTATAGGTAACCAGCTTCTCCGCTTCATCCGCATGATAGACAAAAAATCCGATCGGTAACAGCTCGGCTGCGGCTTCCAACTTTTTTAAACAATCTTCTTTTTCGAGTTTTCTGTATCTTCTCCGTTCATGATCGATACACTCATAATAGCTGGTTTTGTCCTGATACATTTTTTTGTCGGCTTTTGCGACACTTTTTTCCAGCTCTCGCGCGTCTTCCAGCCAGACATGTCCGACTGCGGCTGAGTGCTCCTCATCCCATGATTCCGTAAGCTTTGATGTTTTTTTCTCAAAGCTCTCCCTGCTCTCATCCAGCGAAAGAATCACAAACTCATCGCCGCCCAGCCGGTATTTGAACGCGTCCGGAAAGATCGATGCGATTTCCCTCGCGATGGATGCAATCAGCTTGTCGCCGGCCTTATGCCCCATGCTGTCGTTGATCTGCTTTAGCCCGTTGATGTCAGTAAATACGACGCCTACCGGTCTTTGCCGTTTTCCTCTGTTCTTTTCCAGCGCTTCGATGTCGTTGTAGTATGCTTTCCGCGTCTTAAAGCCCGTCAGGGAGTCCATTTCCAGCTCTGAAATGATGCTCTCCTGTTCTCTCAAACGGATAATATTTTCCACACGCAGCTGCACGATCATGGAATGATACGGCTTAACGATAAAATCAACCGCGCCCAGTTCCAGACATTTTATCTCATCACTGATGTCATCCAGCACGGTCGTTACGATCACCGGGATTCTGCTATATACTGCATCCTTCCCTACGATTTTCAGAAATTCGTAGCCATTCATGAGCGGCATCTGAAGATCGAGCAGTATGACTGCAATCTCCTGAACCTGCTGTTCCAATATGTCCAGTGCCTGCTTTCCATTTTTCGCACTGAGTACCTGATATTTTTCTTTTAAGATATCTTCCAATAAAAGTCGGTTTACTTCGTTATCCTCTATGATAAGAACTGACTTCCTGTTCTCCTGAAATTCATTCATAAGATTTACCCTGCTTCTATAGTTGTATAAAATGTGGCTCTGAACAGTTAACATTTTTTATATTACACATCTATGTGCATAAATGTCAATATCGCAGCGAGCGGAATTATTAGCAGTTCAGCCATCACTAATCCTTTTCAAACCCCGGTACGGCATCAAAAAGACATGTTGCTAGCGGCAAATTTTCGTTAGCTGCAGGTAAGAAAGTTTAGCGTTTTCAAAGCTGTTTTTTTACGCAAACACGCTTGAATCGGCGCATATCATGTGCTATAGTGCAAGGAAACATTCAATCAGGTCTGTTTATTTTTGGGGGAATTTTGTATGACTGAAACAACAAATTATCAAAAAAGCGCGACCAAAGTCGCGCTCGTTACGATCGTATGGAATGTTCTATTATCCATAGGAAAATTATTCGCCGGAATCGTTGCACATTCCGGTGCGATGATCTCAGATGCCGTCCACTCTGCATCCGATGTGTTCAGCACAATCATCGTCATCATCGGCGTGCATATCGCCAGCCGAGACTCCGACCGGGATCATCCTTACGGACATGAGCGTCTGGAATGTGTCGCCTCCGTTATTCTCGCGACTGTGCTGTGTATCACCGGTATCGGGATCGGCTTCAAAGCCTGCAAGGATATTTTTGCCGGCAATTATGCAAATCTGACTGTCCCGGGCATACTCGCCCTGATCGCGGCATCTGTATCGATCCTCGTCAAAGAAGCAATGTTCTGGTACACCAGACATTATGCGAAAAAGCTGGACTCCGGCGCACTCATGGCGGATGCATGGCATCACCGCTCCGATGCGCTCTCCTCCGTCGGCGCACTGATCGGTATCGGCGGTGCACGCATGGGATATCCGATCCTCGACTCTGTTGCCAGCGTCGTGATCTGTGTCTTTATCGTCAAAGCCGCCTATGATATATTCAAGGATGCGATCGATAAAATGGTCGATCATGCCTGCGATGAGGCGACCGAGGTGCTGCTGCGCGACTGCGTGATGGACGTTCCCGGTGTCGAAGGTGTCGATCTTCTGATGACACGCGTCTTTGGCAATAAAATCTATGTGGATCTGGAGATCCGCGCCGATGGGGAGTCCACTCTGACCGCATCACACGATATCGCCGAGAAGGTTCACAGCCGGATCGAGACAGCTTTTCCAAAAGTAAAACACATCATGGTACATGTAAATCCTGCCTGAAAAAGGCAGGATTTATTATGCACGTTTCTCAAACTGGCTCTCATACAGATCCGCATAAAAGCCGCCCATCGCGAGCAATTCCTCATGCGTACCCTGTTCGATAATATCTCCATCCTTCATGACAAGAATCAGGTCGGCATTTTTGATCGTTGAAAGGCGATGCGCGATCACAAAGCTCGTTCTGCCCTTCATCAGATTGTCCATCGCTTTCTGTATGCGCTGTTCGGTACGTGTATCGACGGAGCTGGTCGCCTCATCCAGTATCATGATCGGATTATCCGCCAAAATCGCACGCGCGATCGTGAGAAGCTGTTTCTGTCCCTGTGAGACATTGCTCGCCTCCTCATTGAGTTCCATCTGATAACCGCCCGGCAGCGTCTGGATAAAGTGGTGCGCGTGTGCCGCCTTTGCCGCAGCGATCACTTCCTCATCAGTCGCATCCAATCTGCCGTAGCGGATATTTTCCATAATCGTTCCCTTAAACAGCCATGTATCCTGCAATACCATACCGAACTGGCGGCGCAGATCATTCCTGTTGAAATCCCGGATATCGTGTCCATCCACATAGATCGCACCCTTGTTTACATTGTAAAAACGCATGAGCAGCTTGACCATCGTCGTTTTTCCTGCTCCGGTCGGTCCGACGATCGCCACCATCTGACCCGCCTTCACATCGCTGCTGAAATCGTGGATGATGATTTTTTCCGGATCATAACCAAACTGTACGTGTGAGAAAGACACATCGCCCTTTGCATGACCGATCTGTACCGGATGCTCCGCGAGACTGCTCTCCTCCTCTTCCTCGAGAAATTCAAACACACGCTCCGCCGCTGCCGCCATCGACTGCAGCATGTTGGAGATCTGCGCCAACTGGTTGATCGGCTGGGTAAAATTGCGCACATACTGGATAAATGCCTGAATATCTCCGACCTCGATCACGCTTTTTGCAGCTAAGAAGCTGCCCGATACCGCGACTGCCACATAACCGAGATTGCCGACAAACATCATGATCGGCTGCATCATGCCTGAGAAAAACTGCGACTTCCATGCAGATTCATATAATTTTGCGTTTGTCTCGTCAAACGTCCGGATCGACTGCTCCTCACGGTTAAATGCCTTGATCACCTGATAGCCGCTGTAGATCTCCTCGACCTGTCCGTTGACTTCGCCGAGGTATTTCTGATGATTTTTAAAGTGCTTCTGCGAAAACTTCATGACAGACATCATCAGAAACATGGAAATCGGCAAAATCACAACCGCAATCAGCGTCATCAGCGGACTGATCGTCAGCATCATAATAAGCACACCGATGATCGTCGCCACAGATGTAATGAGCTGCGTCACAGACTGGTTCAGACTCTGTCCCATCGTATCGACATCGTTCGTAATACGCGAGAGCACCTCGCCGACCGTGCGCGACTCAAAATATTTCATCGGCATACGGTTGATCTTCTCCGAAATCTCCCGGCGCATACGAAATGTCATTTTCTGCGAAATCCCCGTCATGATCCAACCCTGTATAAACGAGAACAGCGCGCTGCACAGATAGATGCACAGCAACCCGGTCAGAATCCTTCCGATCTTTGTAAAATCAATGCCGCTGCCTCCCGACAGCTTGCTCATAAGCCCGCGAAACAGCTCCGTTGTCGCACGGCTTAAAATTTTCGGTCCGATCACATTAAATACGGTACTTGCGACCGCAAAGATCAAAACAACGATAAGTGCCGGCTTGTAGCTGCCCATATAGGATAAAATCTTTCCGATCGTTCCCTTAAAATCCTTCGCCTTTTCCACCGGTACACCGGCACCGCGTCCCATCGGACCCCTTCCGCGACGATTTTCTGTCTGTGCCATCAAAAGACACCTCCTTTCAGTTCTTCCTCAGAGAGCTGCGAATTGGCAATCTCCTGATATGCTTCACAGGTTTCTAACAATTCGCGGTGTGTGCCTTTTCCGACAATGCGTCCTTCCTCCAGCACGAGGATCTGATCCGCATGCAGGATCGTATTGATACGCTGTGCCACGATGATAACTGTCGCATCTGCCGTTTTTTCTGCGAGTGCGCGGCGCAATGCCGCGTCAGTCCTATAATCAAGTGCCGAAAAGCTATCGTCAAAAATGAGCACCCTCGGGTGCTTTGCGATCGCGCGGGCGATCGACAGCCGCTGCTTTTGTCCGCCGGATACGTTCGTACCTCCCTGCGAGATCTCGCTGTGATAACCGCCGGGCTTTTCTTTGATAAAATCCGCTGCCTGTGCGATCTGCGCTGCTTCCGCCATCTGTTCATCAGTGATCTCATCCCCGCCGAATTTCAGATTGGACGCAATATCCCCGGAAAACAACACACCCTTCTGCGGCACGATACCGAGGAGGCTTCGCAGCTTTTTCTGTGATAATTCACGGATATCGATACCATCGATCGTAATTACACCGTCCGTCACATCATAAAAACGCGGAATCAGATTGACCAATGTACTCTTTCCGCAGCCGGTACTGCCGATGATCGCCGTTGTCTTGCCCGGCTCTGCAACAAACGACAAATGCGAGAGCGCATCCTCATCCGCACCCTCATAGCGGAAAGAAACGTCGGAAAACTCGATTTTTCCGTTCCATTGTGTACGCTCCTCATCACGCACCTGCTGTGCATCCCGGATCGAACCCTCGGTCCGGATCACCTCTGCGATACGGTCTGCTGCGACTCCCGCACGCGGCAGCATGACGGAGATCATCGTAATCATGAGGAACGACATGATGATCTGCATCGTATAGGAAATAAACGCGATCATGTCACCGACCTGCAGATTGCCCATGTCAATGCCCTTTCCGCCAACCCACACGATCAGCACCGTGACTGCATTCATGAGCAGCATCATCGCCGGCAGCATGAGCGTCATCACGCGGTTGGTAAACAGCTGTGTCCCCATCAGGTCACGGTTTGCCTTGTCAAAGCGCTCCTCCTCGAATTTTTCACGTGAAAACGCGCGGATCACAGGCAATCCGGTCAGGATCTCGCGCGATACGAGATTCAGCCGGTCTACCAGCTTTTGCATCATTTTAAACTTAGGCAATGTCACGCTCATCAATACGAGCACCAGTCCGCTGATCACGACCACCGCTACTACGATGATCCATCCCATGCCGGTTTTTGTCGTGACGACCTTTAAGATCGCACCGATCCCGAGCACCGGCGCATAGAGCACCATGCGCAGCAGCATGACTGTCACCATCTGGATCTGCTGGATATCATTCGTGCTGCGCGTAATGAGCGATGCCGTAGAAAACTGGTTCATCTCCACGCTGGAAAAGCCGAGCACATTTTTAAATACACTGCTGCGCAGCTCCATACCGATCTTCGCTGCCGTTTTCGCCGACAAAAATCCGCAAAGCACCGCTGCTGCCAGCATGAGCAGCGATAATGCCATCATTTTTGCCCCGGTCGTGAGCAGATATGTGCGCTGCAATGCCGACAGGTCAACGCCGCACGACTCATACTCCTGTGTGACGCTCTGCACCGCGATCTGTTCCATAATCGAATCGCTCATATCCCCATACTGCGCCAGCAGCTCCTGCATCGCAGCCGGATCGTCCTTCATCGCCTGCATTGCAGCGGCGTCCATACCGGTCTGCTCCATCAGATCGTCCATATGTGCCGATGCATACAGCAGTACGAGCGGCTGCTGCAGCTGCTCACTGAGCGCCCGCCGCTGCTCCTTTGTAATCTGCTGTAATTCATAGTTCCCGGTCTTGTCATTGCGTGTATAGGCAGCCGCAAACGCATCCCTGCCCTCCGGTGTCAGCATGCCCTGCAATGCCTCGCCGGTCTCCGCGCGCATCTGTGTCATCACGCAGTCCGTGATTCCGTACTGCTGCAGACCCACATCCACGATATCCGATGTATAGGTCGGCAGTGCCAGATCACAATACGCCTGTGTCATCAACAGCAATATGATCGCGCAGACGGCTGCTTTATGCTTTAGCAAATTCCCAAAAATGTGTCTCATAACCTAGCCTTTCCATTTATTATTTTGTAACTGTTCAGAGCCAAGCAGCAAATGCTTCGATCTATCCTGAACAGTAACATTTAGTCGCATAGTATTGTATTTTACCGCTTACATCCATTTTGTCAACATCACAAATCTAAATTTTTTATAAACCCAAAATCAGAACTTGCGTTCTGCTTTGTTTTGTGTTATAGTCACTATACAGCACGAACATATGTTTGTCAACTACAGTTTCGCTATCAACGACAAAATGCTAAATCATGCCTGCCCTGCATGAATGAGCACGTTTTGTTAGCACTCACTCAAAAAGAGTGCTAATTTTTTATTGACATTTCACTTTCTCCGCGTTACACTATGTTTTAGCGAAGGCATTTTTGCCTTTTAAACATGTGAAACATCAGAACGAATATTGAATAAGGAGTGATAGAAATGAGTAACAAACACGGAAGTCTTTCCATTAACAGTGACAACATTTTCCCGATTATTAAAAAATGGCTGTATTCCGATCAGGATATTTTTTATCGTGAGCTCGTAAGTAACGGCTGCGACGCGATCACCAAGCTCAAAAAGCTGGATATGATGGGTGAATATGAGCTGCCCGCAGACTACAAGCCCCAGATACAGATCGTCGTTGACCCGGACAATAAAAAGGTTACGATCACCGATAACGGTCTTGGCATGACCGCCGACGAGGTAGAGGAATATATCAACCAGATCGCTTTTTCCGGTGCGACCGATTTCATCAGCAAATACAAGGACAAGGCAAACGAGGATCAGATCATCGGTCATTTCGGACTTGGTTTCTATTCCGCATTCATGGTAGCTGACGAGGTGCATATCGATACCCTTTCTTACAAGAAGGGAGCCAGCGCCGTTCATTGGGAGTGTGACGGTGGCACAGAATTCGATATGACAGACGGCAGCAAGGAGGAGGTCGGTACAACGATCACCCTGCTTTTGAACGAGGATTGTCTGGAATATGCAAATGAATACCGTGCGAGAGAGGTGCTGGAGAAATATTGTTCTTTCATGCCTACCCCGATCTATCTGAGCAAAGCTAATGCTCCGGAAGAGTATGAAACGATCGATCCCGCAGACAAGCTCGACACCGATACGGTCGTTGAGACGATCGTGGAAGAAGCAAAGACAGAGGAAAAGGAAACCGAAAACGGTGAAAAAGAAATCGTTGAAGTATCTCCTGCCACCGAGAAGCTGAAAATCGTAAAGCGTCCGGTTCCGCTCAACGATACGACACCGCTATGGACAAAGAATCCGAACGACTGTACCGAGGAAGAATACAAGGAATTTTACCGCAATGTTTTCCATGATTACAAGGAGCCGTTGTTCTGGATTCACCTGAACATGGATTATCCGTTTAATCTGAAAGGTATTTTATACTTCCCGAAGATCAACACCGAGTATGATTCCATCGAGGGTACGATCAAGCTGTACAACAATCAGGTATTTATCGCAGATAATATTAAGGAAGTCATTCCCGAATTCCTGATGCTGCTCAAGGGTGTGATCGACTGCCCGGATCTGCCGTTAAATGTATCCAGAAGTGCGCTGCAAAATGACGGATTCGTCAAGAAGATCTCTGAATACATCACAAAGAAGGTCGCTGACAAGCTCATCGGTATGTGCAAGACCGAAAAAGAGAACTACGAAAAATACTGGGATGACATCAGTCCGTTCATCAAGTTCGGCTGCCTGAAGGACGAGAAGTTCTGCGATAAGATGAATGATTATATCTTATTTAAGAATATTGATGACAAATATCTGACTCTGCCGGAGATCTTAAAGCCTGTCGAGAAGGATGACACCGATGGGGATAAGGCTGCCGAGAGCGATACGGAGACCAAGGCTGATGCCTCCGATACGGATAAAGACGAGGAATACAAGGATACGCGCTCTGTGATCTACTATGTCACCGACAAGAACCAGCAGAGCCAGTATATCAATCTGTTCCGTGAACAGGGCATGGATGCGGTGATCTTAGACCACAATATCGATAGCTCCTTCATCACACAGTTGGAGCGCCGCAATGACAATTATAAATTCATGCGTATTGATGCGGATGTGACCGGTACGCTGACCGAGGATACCGCAGAGGATGAGCTGAAGGATGCCACCGAGAGCCTCAAGGAGATCTTCTCTAAGGCATTGAACAACGACAAGCTCACCATTCAGGTACAGAAGCTGAAAAATGCAGACACACCTTCCATCATCACCTTATCCGAGGAAGGACGCAGAATGCAGGATATGATGAAGATGTATGCAATGGGCGGCATGGGTATGGATCCGTCTATGTTCGGAGGCGATTATACACTGACCCTCAATTACAACCATCCGCTTGTACAGTATATTTTGAACAACAAGGATTCCGAGCATGTTCCGATGTTCTGCGAACAGCTCTACGATCTGGCTATGCTCAGCAACCAGCCGTTGGCACCGGATGCTATGACAAAGTTTATGAAACGTTCCAACGACATTATGCTGCTGCTCACAAAATAATTAAGGAAACGCTGATTAAAGCGTTTCCCGCGCCGGATTTGCGCTGCGAAGCAGCAAATTCCCATGCAAATCCGTGCGATCCGCCGGAGGCTGCTAAGGAAATGCTGATTAAATCAGCATTTCCTTAAT
>CAVHZH010000090.1:0-9544 GCA_963640395.1 Oscillospiraceae bacterium | reverse complement strand
TGCGCTGCGAAGCAGTAAATTCCCTTGCAAATCCGTGCGATCTCTCAGAGAGTCTGAGGAAATGATGATTTAATCAGCATTTCCTTAGATATAACAGATCAGAAAACAAAAAGGTAAATCGTCTTTTTCGTTTTCAGAAAGGAAGGATTTGATTTATGAAAAACAAAAAATCTTTGCTTGTTGTCATGCTTGCATGCATGGCAGCGTTATTGATTGCCTGCGGCAGTGAGTCTGCAGAAACACCCGGCGATACGCCGACAGATGAGGTGGATAACAGTGATAGCGAGCCGACAGATGAGGCAGATGACAGCGACAGCGAGCCGTCAGACGAGACGGATAGCAGCGATAGTGAATCGGAAGAAACACCCGACAATGCACCTGCAGCAGAGGTAGATTACGGTAGCGGCAGCATGACTGACTGGATGTATGAGACTGAGAGTGGGGACGAGCTGACCGATTTGCTTGCAACGATTGACAGAACCCCTTATGGCAGTGCCGGTTCCAGCCTGCAGCAGATCAATTCCGGTGTTTCTTTGATGAAGCTTGCGATGGATGAGAGCGGCAATGTTGAGGAGACAGTAAAGACCTATCTGGGCGGGATGAACGATACCCAGAGGGATTTCTTTTCTTTCCAGTGGGAGCAGGCGAAAAAAAAGGCTGATTCCTTATTGGACGGCAGTCTGGATGCTGCGGTTCTCGAAGATACCGGTGATGCAGATTTTGATCTGAACGCGGTGGACAGTGACAAGGTTCAGGCTCTGAACGAGACTGTGGAGAAGCTGCTGCATGATGCCGGTGTCACCAACGAGTGGAAGAACCACACCGATCTGGAACCGTTTAACTCAGTCGGAGAAATCCCACACCTCTAAGCGATAGCGCAGGTTGGGGATATACAAACTCTATTCAGTCTGGGTTCAAGCTCCGACTGAGTTAAACGCTCCGCGAGGATGCACACGGATTCGAAGAGGTATATGTCTGCTAAAGCAGACTCGAATCCGGCGCGCAAGACTCGCTCGCGAGTCTTGACTATCACGGATATTCAGTAACAGAAAAGAGTCACTCGCTATAAATACAGTAAAAAAGGAAACAAATAAGTATGAAAAATCTATTAGTGGCACAATCCGGAGGACCGACGGCAGCGATCAATGCCACGCTTGCCGGCGTGATCAGGGAGGCAAAAAAACAAAGCGGCATTGACCGGATTTACGGCGCATTCCATGGTGTGGCAGGAATCCTGTCCGATGAAATTGTGGCGTTGGATGATATTTTCCAGACAGAGGAATCGCTTTCTTTATTGGAAAAAACACCGGCAGCAGCATTGGGATCTTGCAGATTGAAGTTAAAAGATGCCGCAAAGGACGCAGAGCAGTATCGGAAAATCGTAGAAATTTCCAGAAAATATGATATCCATGATATTGTATATATTGGTGGAAATGACTCGATGGATACCGTCCTTCAGTTGTCACAATATTGCGCGGAAAACGGAATTGATGATATTTGTGTGGTTGGTGCGCCGAAAACGATTGATAATGATCTGTGCGGCATCGATCACTGTCCGGGATTTGGGTCAGCCGCAAAATATATTGCGACTGTCTGCAGCGAATTGGAGAGCGAAGTCGAAGTATATGATGTCCCGAATGTTATTATTGTTGAAATGATGGGTAGACACGCAGGGTGGCTGACTGCCGCAGCAGCGTTGGCACAGGGACAGAACCGCGAGGTGCCGTATCTGATCTATTTGGAGGAGTGTGTTTTTGAGACAGAGAAATTCCTTTCGGATCTCAGGGAAACACTGAAACAGTCCAAGCATGTGATCGTGGCGGTCAGTGAAGGAATCCATGATATTGATGGACATTTTATATGCGAGAAAAATATCGCGCAGCAGGAAACAGATGCGTTTGGACACCAGCAGTTGTCGGGCACCGCAAATATATTGGCACAGATAGTTCAGCGTGAAATAGGGTGCAAGGTACGGGCGATCGAGTTGAACCTGATGCAGCGGTGTGCGTCACATATATTGAGTCAGACGGATATCGTGGAAGCAGGAGAGCTGGGACGACTTTCGGTCAGAATGTGTGAGGAGCATCGATCAGGTATGATGGCTTCACTTGTCAGAACTTCACAGAAACCCTATGAGGTTCGCTATACAGCCGTTCCGATCGCGGAAGTGGCAAATAAAGAAAAAAAGATTCCGGCAGAGTGGATCACGCCATCCGGTAACGGTGTAACAGAGGAAATGCTTGCATATCTGAGACCGTTAGTACAAGGCGAACTGACCTGTGCGTATGAAAACGGAGTGCCGAAATATTTTGTCATTCCTCATAATTTAAGGAAACGCTGATTAAATCAGCATTTCCTTAAATTAACGAAAAGTTCCACACCGCATGTTTGTGATGTGGGACTTCATTTCATGTCGTCTTTTATTCCGGCAGCGGGTAAAAATGCGGCTGCCGCTTTTGAAATACGGTGTAGTTGGTAAATCCTGCTTCATGCAAAATGCGCGGCACCTTTGCAAAGTCGTAGGCGACATGCTCCGGGGTATGTGCGTCCGCGCCGATCGTGATGATCTCGCCGCCAAATGATCGGTAGTGCCTGATGATGTCCTCGCAGGGATTTGGATGCCCGAGCCCGTATTTAAAACCGCCGGTGTTGATCTCGATGCCTTTCCCCATGTCGATCAGCTTTTTCAAGATCGCGTCTAACACATCTGAATAGGCTTCGTAGGAATAGAAGCGGTTCGTGTTCGGACCGTAGCGCACAACATAGTCGATATGTCCGTACACATCAAAATCGGAAAAACCCTCCAGATTTTCTAAGATAGATTCAAAATAGCGCTCATAGGCGTCATGTTCCTCGCGCCCGATAAAAAATGTCTTGTAATAGGGATCCTTCCCGTCAATCGCGTGCGAGGAGCAGATCACCTGATCAAAATCGTGTGACTGCACAACCTCATGCAGCTTTTTGTGAAGATGCGGCTGGACACCGATCTCAATGCCGTGGAGCACCGGAAAGGTGGAGCGGTATTTCTCTGTCAGCGCATGGATGGCGCGGTCATATTCATCCAGATCGATCACAAACAGGTCGGGCGGATCAGACGGAAAATCGTAATCTAAATGATCTGTAAAACAGATGCCGTCCAGCCCCGCAGTGATCGCCGCGTGGATCATGTCCTCCGGGTCAGCGTCGCTGTCACCGGAAAAATTGCAGTGCATATGTGTATCCCATAACATAAGTAGTGTCTCCTTTTTGTGTGGTAATATCATCTACCCTATATCATGTGGAGTTTTGCACAAAATGTCAAGGTGTAGAATCTATACATAGATAATATTTTAACAAAGTAAGATAAAGTGAGAATTAAGACTTGAATTTTTGTTTATTATTTAGTACAATGGCAACAGATTGGGCATGTCCCATTTGAAAACAAACACATTATTAAAATTCTTAGGAGGAATTCAAAATGGCAGTAAGAGTAGCAATCAATGGTTTTGGCCGTATCGGTCGTCTTGCTTTTAGACAGATGTTTGGAGCAGAGGGTTATGAAGTAGTAGCAATCAACGACTTAACAAGCCCCAAGATGTTAGCACATCTGTTAAAGTATGATTCATCACAGGGTAAATACGAGCATGCTGATGAAGTATCTGCAAGCGATGATTCCATCACAGTATGTGGAAAAGAGATCAAAATCTATGCATTCCCGGATGCAAACAACTGCCCTTGGGGTGAGTTAAAGGTTGACGTTGTATTAGAGTGCTCTGGTTTCTACACCAGCAAAGAGAAGGCTCAGGCTCACATCAATGCAGGCGCTCGTAAGGTTGTTATCTCTGCACCGGCAGGAAACGATCTTCCTACAATCGTATTCAATACAAACCACGAGACATTAAAGGCTTCAGATACCATCATTTCTGCAGCATCATGCACAACAAACTGCTTGGCACCTATGGCAGACGCTCTGAACAAGTACGCTCCGATCCAGTCTGGTATCATGGTTACTATCCATGCTTACACAGGAGATCAGATGACTCTTGACGGACCTCAGAGAAAGGGCGATCTTCGTCGTTCACGTGCAGCAGCAGTCAACATCGTTCCCAACTCTACCGGAGCAGCTAAGGCCATCGGCTTAGTTATCCCTGAGTTAAACGGCAAGCTGATCGGATCTGCTCAGCGTGTTCCTACCCCGACAGGATCTACCACAATCCTTACAGCAGTTGTTAAGAAGGCTGGCGTTACAAAGGAAGATATCAACGCAGCTATGAAGGCAGCAGCTAACGAGTCATTCGGTTACAACGAGGATGAGATCGTATCTTCTGATATCGTTGGAATGAGATATGGTTCATTATTCGATGCAACACAGACAATGGTAAATCAGGTTTCTGATGACCAGTATGAGGTACAGGTTGTTTCTTGGTATGACAACGAGAACTCTTATACTTCTCAGATGGTTCGTACAATCAAGTATTTCTCAGAGTTAGCATAAGATTGGCGATGACCCATAGACGGGTTTTGCTATTACAACGACTCAAGAAGGGTCCGGTCGGTTTGGACCGGACCCTTTTTACAAATTTCACATTGGAGGTTTAATCATGGGATTAAATAAGAAATCCGTTGATGACATCAACGTAGCAGGCAAGCGCGTCCTCGTAAGATGCGACTTCAACGTACCTTTAAAGGATGGCAAGATCACCGATGACAATCGTATCAAGGGAGCAATGCCGACCATCGAGAAGCTGATCAAGGACGGCGGAAAGGTGATCCTTTGCTCACATCTTGGAAAGGTAAAGAACGGTCCCAACGAGGGTGAGTCACTTGCTCCGGTAGCAGCAGCCCTTGAGGAGAGACTTGGCAAAAAGGTTACATTTGTAAATGATGACCATGTGACAGGACAGGCTGCTACAGATGCTGTTGCAGCTATGAAGGACGGCGATGTGGTTCTTCTCCAGAATACCCGTTTCCGTGGAAAAGAGGAGACAAAGCCGACAGAGGCAGGCACTGCATTTGCAAAAGAGTTGGCAGACCTGTGTGACGTATATGTATGCGACGCTTTCGGTTCTGCCCACAGAGCACATGCTTCTGTTGCAGGTGTGACTGAGTTTGTACGCGCAAAGGGCGGCGACTGTGCAGTCGGATACCTGATGCAGAAGGAGATCGATTTCCTCGGAAACGCAGTAGAGAATCCGGTACGCCCGTTCGTAGCGATCCTCGGCGGCGCAAAGGTAGCTGACAAGCTCAACGTTATCAACAACCTTATCGAGAAGTGCGATACACTGATCATCGGTGGCGGTATGGCATATACCTTCTTAAAGGCAAAGGGCTATGAGATCGGATCATCATTAGTAGACGATGAGAAGCTCGACTACTGCAAGGATATGATGGAAAAGGCAGAGAAGGCTGGCAAAAAGCTGTTGCTGCCGATCGATACCGCAGTAGCAGCAGCTTTCCCGAACCCGATCGATGCACAGATCGATGTTACGAATGTAGATGCTGACAAGATTCCTGCCGGTATGATGGGACTTGATATCGGACCTAAGACCGCAGAGCTGTATGCAGATGCAGTAAAGTCTGCAAAGACAGTCGTATGGAACGGACCGATGGGTGTATTCGAGAACCCGGTACTGGCAAAGGGAACTATCGAAGTTGCACAGGCACTCGCAGATACCGACGCTACTACGATCATCGGTGGCGGAGATTCCGCAGCAGCAGTCAACCAGTTAGGTTTTGCTGATAAGATGAGCCACATTTCTACCGGCGGCGGAGCTTCCTTAGAGTTCTTAGAGGGCAAGTCACTTCCCGGTGTAGCCGCAGCAGATGATAAGTAGAGCACTTAGCGAATCCGAGCCGTAAGGCGCTGGATGAGGTTAGTGCGAACTTAGTTCGGAGGAACTTGGCGAGGTATTTTCGAGCCTAGTGAACCGAACTTCCTTGGGAGACTTAGCGAATCCGAGCCGTAAGGCGCTGGATGAGGTTCGTCGAGTCGGATAAGTAGAAAAAATATAAAATATAAAAAAAGAGTCGCTCGCGACTCTTTCGCGCCCGAGCGGTATGCGAAGCATACACTTCAACTCCGCGAGGTGCGCATCCTTGCGGAGCATCTTGTTTGATAGGAATTTCCTATCAAATAAAAAATAACTATTCGAGTCACCTTACGCATAAGAGAAACTTCTGCTTACATGCAAGCATGACGCATAAGTTTTTCTTATGCTTCGATTCCTGAATAGTCATACATGGAGGAAAATAAAATGTCAAGACGTAAAATCGTAGCCGGAAACTGGAAGATGAACATGACTCCCAGCGAGGCAGTAAAATTATGTGCAGATCTGAAGGATCTCGTAAAATCTGACAGCGTAGATGTTGTATATTGCGTACCCGCAATCGACATCGTACCCGTTGTAGAGGCAGTCAAGGGAACCAACGTAGCAGTTGGTGCAGAAAATATGTACTTTGAGGAGAAGGGTGCATACACCGGAGAGATCTCAGCAGCAATGTTAGTAGATGCAGGTGTAAAATATGTCATCATCGGACATTCAGAGCGCCGTGATTACTTCAAGGAGGATGACGCTTTACTGAACAAAAAGGTAAAGAAAGCATTCGAGGCAGGCTTAACACCGATTCTTTGCTGTGGTGAGACACTTGAGCAGAGAGAGATGGGCGTGACAATGGATTGGATTCGTTTACAGATCAAGTCCGATCTCACAGGAATCACTGCCGATCAGGTAAAGAGCATGGTTATCGCATACGAGCCGATCTGGGCGATCGGAACCGGAAAGACCGCTACGACCGAGCAGGCGCAGGAAGTATGCAAGGGCATCCGTGACTGCATCGCAGAGATGTATGACGTAGCTACTGCAGATGCAGTACGCATCCAGTATGGCGGATCTGTCAACGCAGGCAACGCAGCAGAGCTGTTTGCACAGCCTGACATCGATGGCGGACTGGTAGGCGGAGCCAGCTTAAAGGCTGATTTCGGCAAGATCGTCAATTACTAATTTTTATCTGATTTTTATCGATAAAAGCAAATGGGGCATCCTGAGTTATTTTTTCAGGATGCCTTTTGCATTTGTATCAGTTGGCTTCTGCCGTTCGATGTAGCTGACGAGTCCCATCACAAGTGCTTTTTCTTCTGTCGAAAAATGATTGATGATGATCACATCCTCATGTTTGACCCCAAGCAGATAGTCAGTAGTCGTGTGAAAGATGCGGCTTAAAGCGATCAGGTTATCGAGGTTTGGTCTGGATATACCCATTTCCCATGCATTCACGCCGGAGCGTGTCACACCCATACGCATGGCAAGATCCGATTGCGTCATACCGGAGCGCTCTCTTAGGTCGTGAATCCGTTCATACAAAGAATCCTTCATAAAAATTTCTCCTTTTTCACTGACCAAAGAAGCTGATAACGATACGGGTGCATCCTGCAGCTTTGTGTGCAGTGACCATGTTCATATAAGATAATCACCAGTTGACAATACCGCAAAATGTGATAGAAACAATTATCATGCATAATAAGTATTATTTGACAATAATATGGTATAGTTTATATAGTTCTTTAGAGCTGGAGCAGCTTCTGAAGAGCCAAAAAATTATTATCATACAGCATTTGCTGAGAAAAGGAGAAAGAGTATGAAACGATTCATCAAATCAGCGATTGCATGTCTCGCAGCAGTGGCGATGGTAGTCACGGCTGTGCCTGCGAATGTGAATGCAGCACCGAAAAAAACGGTTGTAGTCACCTCGCAGAAGGCATTAGAGAAGGCAATCAAGCAAGGGGCAACCAAGATCACGATCAAGACAAAGAAAAATGTCGCGATCACCATTCCCTCCGGTAAGAAGCTAAACGGAGTCAGCATTGTAGTCAATGCAAAAAATGCTTCAGTTACCAATAAGGGCAGTGTGAAGTCCCTGACCATCAAGGATGCATTATCCTTCACGGAAAAGGGAAAGAACAATACGATCAAGGTTACAGACACACAGTTGACCTTAAAGGTCGCAAATGCGGCAAAGGGCACAGAGATTTCTGTAGCAAAGAAAAATGCGGATGTGACGCTTGTTGTCAGCAAAAAAGCAGAGGTCGCAGCCGTTGAAGTCGCAGCAGAAGGTGTTTCTCTTGCACTGGATGCAAAGGGTTCTGTCGCTGCGGTAACGGTCGCTGAGAATGCGACAGATGCCAAGCTAAACATCGATGCAGCGGGCGTTGTAGAGAGCGTGACCGTTGATGCAAAGGCTGACGTTGAGGTTAAGGGCTCTACGACAGAGACGGTCAAGGTCGTTGTCAATGCAGCGGATACCGTTGTAAAGGCTGAGACAGCGGTCGATACGACTTTGAATGCAGATGCAAAGGTTGATCTCTCTGCAGGTGCAGAGGGCTCTAAGGTCACTACTGCCGAGAATGTCACTTCAGATATCACAAACGGTACATCTGAGCAAATCAAGGTGACAGATTCAAAGGGCACAGAGACTTCGGTTGATGCCGGAAAGTCTGAAAGCAAAACCGATTCCAAGACAGATACTTCAAAGGATACAAGTACCTCTGGTGGAAGCACTTCCGGCGGAAGTACAACACCGACAAAGAAAACATGGGTAGTTACAAGTGCAGCATTACTTAAGGAAGCATTGAGTAGTGCAAAGGACGGAGAAACGATTGAGATCAGAGATGATATCAAGCCTGAAACCGAGGAAAACAACGATAGTGATCGGAGTAGCCAGTATGCCAATTATGATGTTACCTGCGGAGCAATTACAATCAAGGGAACAGAAAACAAAACCGTGTATGGCACCTTTACGATCATGTGCGAAGGTGTAACACTGGACGGTCTGACTATTGCAAATCGTGGCGGTGGAAGTGATAAACAAAAAAATGCGGTGAATGTAGTGGCTGATAAGTTCACGATGCAGAATTGCACCGTAAAATTGGCACAAGGACTTTCCGATGGTGTAGCGAATGGTCTTTGTCTTTATCCGTTGAATACTACTACAAACTATACTCTGAGCGGCAACACATTTGAAGGCTATAATGCCACTGCAACAGGCGATAGTATCACGTGGACATCTAGTGCCATTATGATAACCGAAGGATATAACCTGAAGGATCGGTTTGGTGTGAATAAAAAAACCCCGACGAACGTAGTTATTGCCGAGAATGATAACGAGGAAGCTATTGCAATGGCTCAGACATATGAGAATGTATGTATCGCATATGTTCACAATGATTATTCAGCAGGCAGTGGTAAACTCACGAAATATATCTTCTGTTATCGCTTTGATGACGATGTGAGTGCATATAAATATAGAGCAGCACACGACAGAACAAATAAAGCATTGATTCTTGAAACCACTAATGGCAAAACATACACGCTGAAAGGTGACACAGTTAGCGGATCAGCGACGAAGTTCAAGGATTACACAACAAGTACCGCACTTAAGTTCAACAAAGGCTCCTTTGTAGTAAGCGGTTGCGCAGTCACATGTGGAGCATTGGTAATTGGAGATACGGCGCAAGTTGAAGTGTCCACAGGCTCAAGCATCAGTTGTACCTCTTGCAACGTAAATGCAA
>CAVHZH010000089.1:0-9626 GCA_963640395.1 Oscillospiraceae bacterium | reverse complement strand
CCGCGCCGGATTTGCGCTGCGAAGCAGCAAATTCCCATGCAAATCCGTGCGATCTCTCAAAGAGTCTGAGGAAATGATGATTTAATCAGCATTTCCTTAGAGCCTTAACAAGTAGTTCCCCGAAGCAAGACTGATCATAGCATGAATTGGATGGCGTGGAATCCTGCAAAGCAGGATTCTTTTTTACAACGAAAGAGAGGTAGCAGATGGATTTGAAAAATAAAAAGATTGCAGTCGTAGGAGTCGGCGGAGTCGGCGGTTATCTGGCGGGCGTACTAGCAAAAGCCTATCCCGGTCAGGTGACAATGGCAGCCAGAGGCGCGCGTTTTGAGGCAATCAGAAAAAATGGTCTGAAGGTGCACAGCGACCTGTCCGGTGAATTCTGCATCCAGCCGGCACATGTAGTGACCTCGGAGCAGCTAGAGGAGCAGGATTACATCTTTTTATGCGTGAAAAATTATTCGATGGAAGAGGCGTGTGCACAGATCGCCCATGCAGTCGGGGAGCATACCGTTGTCATTCCGGTCATGAATGGCATTGACACGGCACAGCATGTGCGAGAGCAGCTCGGAAAGGGCATCGTGGCGGATGCGGTGATCTATATCGTGGCGTTTACGAATGAGGCTTACGAGGTGATCCATCAGGGCTGTTTTGCGCGGCTGCGCATCGGTATCCAGCACGCAGACGAGCAGGAGCGGCAGGCGCTCGCGGAGGTATCCGAGCTGCTCACCGGTGCAGGCGTGGAGCAGCTGGTCGCTGAGGACATCGAGCTGGAGGTCTGGCGCAAATATATCCTCAACTGTGCCTATAATGTGGCGACAGCCGCCTATGACAACACGATCGGGCAGCTTCGCGAGGATCCGCTCAAATCACAAGAGTTTTTAGATCTGGTTTCAGAGGCATACGAGGTGGCAAAGGCAAAGGGCGTGGCAGTGCTGCCGGAGCATAAAAAGGAATTTTTTGACCGCTTCCGGATGTACCGCAAGGATGCCACAAGCTCGCTGCAGCGTGATCTGGATGCCGGCAGACCGGCAGAGATCGACACGTTCAGCGGTTATCTCGTGCGAGAGGCAAAACGGCTGGGTGTCCCGGTGCCCGTATCGGAGAAAATGTACGGCTTATTACAAGAGCGCGCAGCGCGGTGTGAATAGTAGTTGCAGATTATTGCAGATATGGTACAATACAAGGTAACGTGTAACATGAAAAACGTTGATCGAACGATCATAATACAGGAGGAATGATTTTGCTATGAAGATCATAATTGCGGGGGACGGCAAGGTAGGCGCGATGCTGACCAGACAGTTGTCTGCGGAGGGCTATGACATTACGATTATAGATGCCAATCCCCGTGTACTGGAATCGACCGAGGAATTGTACGATATTATGGCAGTACAGGGTAATTGTGCGACGATGGAGGTATTGGAACGGGCAGGTGTGCATGAGGCAGACCTTTTGATCGCTGCGACGAGCGCGGACGAGATCAATCTGCTGTGCTGCCTGACGGCGCACGGGATGAACGACCGGCTGCATACGATCGCGCGTATCCGCAACCCGGAATATACCGACCAGATTGTCAGAATGCGTGAGATTTTTCCGCTGTCACTGACGATCAATCCGGAGAAACAGGCGGCGGTGGAGATCGAGCGGCTGCTCAAATATCCGGGATTTTTAAAGAGGGATACATTTGCAAAGGGGCGCGTAGAGATCGTGGAGCTGCGCGTGGACGAAGACAGCCTGCTCTGCAATCATACACTGGCGGATCTCGATTCGGTTGTCGGCTGCAAGGTGCTGATCTGTGCGGTGCTCAGAAACGGCTCTGCGGTAGCACCGGATGGTAACTATACGCTGCTCGCCGGGGATCGCATTTTTGTGACTGCGCCGACCGATACATTAGAGACCTTACTCAAAAACCTGAAGGTGATCACACATAAGGTGCGCCGCGTCCTGCTGTGCGGCGGCGGACGGCTCAGCTATTATCTGGCAAAGCAGCTCGATCAGAGCGGCATCGCAGTGCGCCTGATCGAGCAGGACTATGACCGCTGTCTGCAGCTTGCGAACCTGCTGCCCGGCGTGACGGTCATTCAGGGCGATGCGAGCGATGAGCGGCTGTTAGAGAGTGAGGGTATGGACGACTGCGATGCGTTGGTGACAATGACAGGCATCGACGAGCTCAACATGGTCATTTCCCTGCAGGGAACGATCCGTAAGGTGCCGCAGGTGATCACCAAGCTCGGACGTATGGATAATTCTTATATTTTAGACCAGCTGCCGATCGGAAGCACGGTCAGCCCCAAGCAGTTGTGCTGCAATACGATCGTGCGTTATGTGCGCGCGCTCCACAATCAGGAGGGGGCGGCATTGTCCGTACATGCGATTGCGGATGGAAAGGCAGAGGCACTGGAGTTCTGTGTGGATGATGATACAAGACATATCGGTGAGCCGTTAAAGAAGCTTCATCTGAAGAAAAATGTGCTGATCGTCTGCATCACACACAGAGGACAGCAGGAGATACCCGGCGGTGATTCCTATTATGAAAAGGGCGATACAGTGATCGTGGTGACGAGCCGGGATGCAGTCATTTATCAGTTAAACGATATTTTTGAGGCATAGAGCGATGAATTATAAAATGATTGGAAAATTTATCGGAAAAATCCTGTTGGTGGAGGCAGTATTTATGCTGCCCGCCTATGCGATCAGCTTATATGACCGCGAGGATGCAGCGGCGAGAGCACTGCTGCTTGCGATGGTCATTACACTGCTGGCAGGCGGTGCTCTGGTAGCAATGACGCGGGGGACGCGCAAGGGCTTCTATGCGAAAGAGGGTCTGGTGTGCGTCGGTATCTGTTGGATTGAGCTTGCGCTGTTTGGCGCACTGCCGTTTTTCCTGTCCGGTGCGATCCCGAACTATGTGGATGCATTATTTGAGATCGTGTCCGGCTTTACAACGACCGGTGCGTCGATTCTGTCCGAGGTAGAATCCATGCCGCACAGTCTGATCTACTGGCGAAGCTTCAGCCATTGGCTCGGCGGTATGGGTGTGCTCGTATTTTTGCTGGCGGTGTCATCGGGAAACGATCGCAGTAAGGGGTTTACGATGCACATTTTACGTGCGGAGAGCCCCGGACCGCAGGTCGGAAAGCTCGTTCCGCGCATGAAGCAGACGGCGGAGATACTGTATCTTCTCTATATTATACTGACAGTCCTCTGTGCGATCTTTTTGCTGGCAGGAGGAATGCCGTTGTTTGACTCTGTATGTACGGCGTTTGGCACGGCAGGTACCGGAGGCTTTGGTATCAAAAATGACAGCATGGCAAGCTACAGTCCGTATCTGCAAAATGTATGTACGGTATTTATGCTGCTGTTCGGTGTGAATTTTACCTGCTACTATATGCTGCTGATCAAGCAGGTCAAGAGTGTGCTAAAGGATCAGGAGCTGCGGCTGTATGCCGGTGTCGTAGTCGGCAGTATTGCTCTGATCGTGTTCAATCTGCGCGGCTACTACGGGACATTTGGCGAGACGTTACGCCATGCGGCTTTTCAGGTTGCGAGTATCATCACAACGACCGGATATGCGACGACGGATTTTGATCTGTGGCCGTCATTTTCCAAAGGGATTCTCATATGCCTGATGCTGCTTGGCGGCTGTGCGGGCAGCACCAGCGGCGGCTTCAAATGCGGACGCGCCTTACTCGTGCTCAAGGGACTCAGGCGCAGCGTGCGCCAGACCGTACATCCCGGCAAGGTGGAGGTCGTGCGCGTGAACGGCAGGGCAGTGGATGAAAAGGTATTGCAGAACACAAATGCATATCTGGCAGCCTATGCACTGATCATCGCCGCGAGCTTTTTTCTGATTTCGATCGATGAATTTTCGATCACAACGAATCTGACGGCGGTGCTGACATGCTTTAACAATGTCGGACCGGGATTGGATCAGGTCGGACCGACTTGTAATTTCGGCGGTTTCAGCATTTTTTCCAAGCTGGTACTGATTATGGACATGCTCGCCGGACGACTGGAAATCTTCCCGATATTGATCTTATTCTCAAAGACAACGTGGAAAAGATAACGTAACTGTTCAGAGCCAACCTCCAAAATGCTTTGCATTTCGTCGGTGTGGCGTATCCGCCAGATAAAATTTCAAAATCAGACTTGGAAATGCAAGCATTACACGTCTGATTTACGACATTTTGCTTGGCTCTGAACGGTTACATGTATATGATTTAAGACAATTTTTTAGTGGAAAAAAGATAGAAATTCATGTATATTAAAATGAGAAAATGATTCAATACGACGAGAGGAGAAAACGAGAGAATGTACGCAGACGAAAATGTCATCAAGATCAAGCATGAGGTTCTTTACGAAGTAGCAAAACATGCACTTGCAGGAGATTTAGAGGAGGCAAGAGACCATATACCGATGGATCTGATCCCCGGACCGACCCCGCAGTTCCGTTGCTGTGTATACAAAGAACGTGAGATCATACGCCAGCGTATTCGGCTTGCGGAGGGCAAGGCACCCGGAATGGAGGATACCGGAAATGTGATTCAGGTCATTCCCGCCGCCTGTGAGGACTGTCCGATCTCCAGCTATGTCGTAACCGATAACTGCCAGAACTGTCTGGGAAAGGCATGTATCAATGCCTGCAATTTCGGCGCGATCTCTGTGGGAGAGCATCGCTCACATATTGATGCGAATAAATGTAAGGAATGCGGAAAATGCGCAAAGTCTTGTCCTTACGGAGCAATCGCACATCTGAAACGCCCCTGCAAGTTCAGCTGCCCGGTCAATGCGATCACCTACAATGAGTTAGGTATTTCCGTGATCGATGAGAAGAAGTGTATTCGCTGCGGTCAGTGTATCCATAGCTGTCCGTTCGGTGCGATCGGCTCTAAGACATATATTGTAGATGTCATCCGTGCTCTTTCGGAGGGCAAGGAGATCTATGCGATCGTGGCACCTGCGACCGAGGGTCAGTTTGGGGAGGGCATCACGATGCAGAGCTTCCGCGAGGCAGCGAAAAAGCTCGGCTTCGCCGGACTGATCGAGGCAGGTCTCGGCGGTGATATGACGACTGCCAGCGAGGCAGAAGAATGGCTCGAGGCATATAAGAACGGCGAGAAAAAGACGACAAGCTGCTGTCCTGGCTTTGTAAATATGATCCGCAAGCATTATCCGGAGCTTTCTGACAATATTTCGACGACGGTTTCACCGATGTGTGCGGTTTCGCGATATGTCAAGTCGCAGCATCCGGGAGCACTCACTGTCTTTGTCGGACCGTGTGTGGCAAAGAAGTCAGAGGTCGTTGACCAGCAGATCGAGGGAAATGCAGATTATGTTCTGACTTACAGCGAGCTGCGTGCGATCTTACGTGCAAAGGATGTGGAGCTGGAGCCGAAGGCGAATACTTATCAGGAGGCGTCTGTCTATGGCAAGCGTTACGGCAATGCCGGAGGCGTGACTGCTTCTGTGCTTGAATACATGAAGGAGACCGATCAGGAGTGCGATGCAAAGGTATGTACCGTCAACGGTGCGGCAGACTGCAAGAAGGCACTGCTGCTCATGAAGGTCGGCAGACTGCCGGAGGATTTCATTGAGGGAATGGCATGTGAGGGCGGCTGTGTCGGCGGTCCGAGCCGTTTTGAGGAGATCGCTTCCGCAAAGAAGAACCGTGATGCATTACTTTCACAGGCTGACGACCGCAAGATCGTAGATAACCTGCAAAATTATCCGATGGATGCGTTCTCTATGCACCGCGACCATGAATAATTGTAACAGTTTAGCCCGAAGCATTCGTAACTGTGAAGGTACTGAGCAGTTACGAGAAATGATAGAGATTTTGGTAAGATGAAGATTTTAATTGTAAGACACGGAGATCCGGACTACGAGCGCGACTCACTGACCCCGAAGGGTCAGAGAGAGGCAGAGTTTTTGGCAGAACGGCTCTCCGGAATGGATATCAGCAGATTTTATGTATCGCCGCTCGGCAGGGCAAAGGCGACGGCTGCCCCGACACTGGAACGCATGGGGCAGACGGCAACAGAATGTGAATGGCTGCGGGAGTTTGATGCGCCGATTGACCGCCCGGACGTGACAGACCATAAGATGATTCCGTGGGACTGGCTGCCGCAGGACTGGACAGGGGAACCGCTCTTTTTTGACTATGAGAAATGGATGACTCATCCGGTGATGGCGCGGGATGATGTCGGTACACAGTACCGATGGGTCACAGACAGCTTTGACCGCCTGTTAGCATCACATGGCTATGTACATGAGGGACGTATTTACCGCGTGGAGCAGTCGAACCGCGATACGCTCGTATTTTTCTGTCATTTCGGACTGGAGTGCGTACTGCTCAGCCATATACTCGGAGTTTCGCCGATGGTGCTCTGGCATCAGGTGTGCGCGGCACCGAGCTCGGTCACAACGATTGTGACGGAGGAACGCCGGGAGGGGATCGCGATCTTCCGGATGACCGGCTTTGGGGACATCTCCCATTTGTACAAGCACGGCGAACCGCCGTCCTTTCAGGCGCGTTTCTGTGAGACATTTGACAGCCCTGAGCGCCATGATTAAAATGCGGCTGCTTCGTATGTCCGCAGCTATATAAAGCAGAGGCTACGCCTGTGGAAGTATGTGCTTTCACAGGCGAATTTTATACCTAATACATCAGTTGAGAGGAGGAACCTACGATGAAAATATCTACCAAAGGACGTTATGCACTGCGGATCATGATCGATCTGGCGCAGCATTCACAGGACACCGCGATCCCGCTCAAGGAGATCTCCGAGCGTCAGGGCATCACCTTAAAATATATGGAGCAGATCATGCCCCTTTTGACCAAGGCGGGATATGTACGCGGATTCCGCGGCAACAACGGTGGCTATCTGCTGTCGAGAGAGCCTGAGGACTATAAGGTCGGGGATATCCTGCGCACGGTCGAGGGTTCGCTGGCGCCGATCGCATGTCTGGAGGACGTACCGAACCGCTGCAAGAGACAGGACTGTTGTACAACGTTAAAGTTCTGGGAAGGGCTGTGGAAAACGATCAATGATTATGTTGATGGGGTGACACTTGCAGATCTCGCAAATGATTCAAAAAAATAATTTAAATTCCTACTTGACATATAGGTTCAAATGGAATATGATACAAAGCATATAAAACATATCTACTAAGTAGGAAAAAAACGGTCCGTTCGAAAACAGAATGGGATACGATGAAAGAAAGATTCAGGAGGACATGAAAATGAGCGAAAAAATCACCAGAGACCAGAGACACTTCAAATTTGAGACCTTACAGCTTCATGTAGGACAGGAGCAGCCCGATCCCGTGACAGATGCAAGAGCAGTACCCATTTATCAGACATCTTCTTATGTATTCCGCAACTGCGAGCATGCGGCTGCACGTTTCGGACTGAGCGATGCAGGAAACATTTACGGTCGTCTGACCAATCCGACAGAGGACGTATTTGAGCAGCGTATCGCAGCATTAGAGGGCGGTGTCGCAGCACTGGCAGTAGCCAGCGGCGCAGCAGCGATCACCTACACGATCGAAAATCTGGCACAGGCAGGAGACCATATCGTATCTGCAAAGAACATCTACGGCGGCTCCTTCAACCTGTTAGAGCATACACTTCCGCAGTACGGAGTGACAACGACCTTCGTAGACATTTTTGATCCGGATGCATTAGAGGCAGCGATTCAGGACAATACAAAGGCAGTATTCATCGAGACACTCGGCAACCCGAATTCAGAGGTTGTAGATATTGAGGCAGTCGCAAAGGTTGCACATGCGCACAAGATTCCGCTTGTCGTAGACAACACCTTTGCCACCCCGTATCTCGTCCGTCCGATCGAGTACGGCGCAGACATCGTCGTACATTCAGCAACCAAGTTCATCGGCGGACACGGAACGACCATCGGCGGTGTCATCATAGACAGCGGAAAGTTCGACTGGGAGGCATCCGGAAAATTTGCATCCCTGACCGAGCCGAACCCGAGCTACCACGGCATCAGTTTCACAAAGGCAGTCGGAGCGGCAGCATTTGTGACAAAGATCCGTGCCATCCTGCTGCGTGATACCGGAGCGACCATTTCACCGTTCCATTCATTCATCTTTTTACAGGGCTTAGAGACATTGTCGCTGCGCGTTGAGCGTCACGTAGAGAATGCCCTGAAGGTCGTTGACTATCTGAACAACCATCCGCAGGTAGAAAAGGTGCATCATCCGGCAGTATCCGATGATCCCGCACAGCAGGCATTATATAAAAAATACTTCCCGAACGGCGGCGGATCTATTTTTACCTTTGAGATCAAGGGCGATGAGCAGGATGCAAAGGACTTCATCGACAATCTGGAGCTGTTCTCACTGCTTGCAAACGTGGCAGACGTAAAATCTCTGGTGATCCATCCGGCATCTACCACACACAGCCAGTGCACCGAGGAGGAGCTGTTAGATCAGGGCATCAAGCCCAACACCGTTCGTCTGTCGATCGGTACAGAAAACATTGATGACATCATTCAGGATCTGGATGAGGCATTCCGTGCAGTAGCAAAATAAGAGAATCGGACATAAGGAGGATACAATCATGAGCCAGATTAAAGAGAGCGCATTAGAGCTGATCGGGGGAACACCCATTTTAAAATTAAACAGATATGCAGCAAAGGCAGGAGTTACAGACGCGACCATTCTCGCGAAGCTGGAGTATTTGAATCCGGCAGGATCGGTCAAGGACCGTATCGCGCTGGCAATGATCGAGGATGCGGAAAAGAGTGGTGTGTTGAAGCCCGGCGCGACCATCATCGAGCCGACCAGCGGTAATACCGGTATCGGACTGGCTGCTGTAGCGGCTGCAAAGGGATACCATGCGATCCTGACACTGCCTGAGACGATGAGTGTCGAGCGCAGAAATCTGTTAAAGGCATATGGAGCCGAGCTTGTTCTGACCGATGGCAGCAAGGGCATGAAGGGTGCGATCGCAAAGGCTGAGGAGCTCAAAGGCGAGATCGAGGGCGCTGTGATCCTCGGACAGTTTGTAAACCCTGCGAACCCCGCCGCACATCAGGCAACGACAGGTCCTGAGATCTGGGAGCAGACAGACGGAAAGGTAGATATTTTCGTCGCAGGTGTCGGCACGGGCGGAACCGTAACCGGAGTAGGCGCATATCTCAAGTCGAAAAACCCGGATGTCAAGATCGTGGCAGTAGAGCCCGCGACCAGCCCGGTACTCTCTAAGGGAACACCCGGCGCACACAAGATTCAGGGTATCGGTGCAGGATTCGTGCCGGATGTACTCGATACAAAGATCTATGACGAGGTGATCACGATCGAGAATGAGGATGCATTTGCAGAGGGCAAGCGGTTTGCGGTCAGCGAGGGTATTCTCGTAGGTATTTCCTCCGGAGCAGCATTAAAGGCAGCAGCTATTCTTGCAGCCCGTCCGGAAAACAAGGGTAAGACGATCGTGGCATTACTGCCCGATTCCGGCGACAGATATCTGTCTACACCGTTATTTGCTGAAGAATAGTAACTGTTCAGAGCCAGGTAAAATTTCGTAAATCAGACGTGAAATGCTTGCATTTCCTTAGCAGCCTCCGGCGGATCGCACGGATTTGCATGGGAATTTGCTG